>NZ_JBEXYU010000004.1:0-501742 GCF_040631115.1 Nonomuraea sp. NPDC005692
GGTGCCACGAGCTACGCCTCGGGTGGCCTCGCCTGGGTGCAGGTTCCGGCCGCGAAGCTGGCCGATGGCATGAGGGTGCGCTGGCGGGTTCGGGGTGTCACGACCGCGGGCGTCGAAGGTGAGTGGTCGGCGTGGCAGGCGGCCACGGTCGACGTGAGCAAGCCCGCGGTGTCGGATGGTGGGTGGACCCCGGCGACCAGGGGCGCGTTGTCGTGGACGGCGTCCTCGACCACGCCGTGGGTCTACGCCAAGGTCACCGATCCCGACTCGCGCGCCTCGCGGCTGGAGGCGGAGATCGAGCACGATCCCACCGCGACCGGGCAGGGCACGGGCGTCATCTGGTCCGGCAAGGGCGCCACGACCTACGCCTCCGGCGGCAACGCCTGGGTGCAGGTCCCGGCGGGCAAGCTGGCCGACGGCATGAAGGTGCGCTGGCGGGTGCGCGGTGAGACTGCCACGAACGTGGTCGGCCCGTGGTCGGACTGGTCCGCCACCGTCATCGACCTGCGCAAGCCGTCCGTGGCGGGCTTGTCGATGACCCCGGCGACCTGGGACTCCGGAGCATGGACCGCGGCCGCGACGACGCCCTGGCTCTACGCCAAGGTCACCGACCCGGAGAACGGCGACTCCCGGCTCGCGGTCGAGATCGAGCACGACCCGGCCGCCACCGGTCAAGGGGCCGGCCTGATCTGGTCCGGCACGAGCGCGCAGCCGTCCCGCTCCGGCGAGAACGCCTGGGTGCAGGTGCCGGCGGCGAAGCTGACCGACGGCATGAAGATCCGCTGGCGTGCCCGCGGCGAAACCGCCAAGGGAATCACGGGAGCTTGGACCGACTGGGTCCAGGCACGCATCGACCTCGGCAAGCCGGTGGTCGAATCGCTGGGCATGGATCCGGCGCTGGCGGGTTCGGCGTCGTGGACGGCGGGGTCGGTGACGCCGTGGCTGTTCGCGAAGGTGAGTGATCCGGACAATCGGTCCAGCAGGTTGAACGTGGAGGTGGAGCATGATCCGGCCGCCACGGCTCAGGGGACGGGGCTGATCTGGGCGGGTTCGTCGTCGAAGGATTATGCGACGGGGACGATTGCCTGGGCGGGCGTGCCGTCGGGGAAGTTGTCCGATGGTTGGCAGGTTCGCTGGCGGGCGCGGGCGACGACGGTGTCGGGGGTGTCGGGGCCGTGGTCGGCGTGGGTGTCGGCGCGGGTGGACACGACGGTGTTCCGGACGGTTCCGCCCGGCCCGGTGGTGAGCCAGATGGCGCCTTCGCTGGGTCAGTCGGTGTCGGGTGTGTGGACGTTGCCGAGCGAGTATCCGGTGTTCACGGCGGCGATCTCCGATGCCGATCGTCGGCCTGGTGTGCTGGAGGCCGAGGTCGAGCACGATCCGGCGGTGCCGGGTCAGGGCAGCGGGTTGATCTGGTCGGGGCAGAGCACGACGTTCGGGGAGACCTGCTTCACCGGCCAGACCTGCTCCGCCTCGCACACCTCCCCGACGGTGGAAGGCGTACAGAACGGCTGGTCGATCCGCTGGCGCGTGCGGGCCGTGGTGCAGTCGACCGCTTCTCCCGGCGCGGTGGTGGCGGGGCCGTGGTCGGGCTGGCAGCTCGCGCGGGTGGACACCGCCAAGCCGCTCGTTACGGGGGTGTCGGCCTCGACGGGGCAGCTCGCCTCCGGGTTGTGGACGTTGTCCTCCACGACCCCCTACTTCGCCGCCTACGGCACCGACCCCCAGACGCGGTCGTTGAAGCTGGACGCCGAGGTCGAGCACGACCCGTCGGCCACCGCCCAGGGGAGCGGGCTGATCTGGTCCGGAAGCGGCTCGATGTCGAGCGGATCGTGCTCGACCTGGAACCACTGCTCGTTGCAGACGCCCACCGTGACGTCCGGCAAGTTGAAGGACGGCTGGCTGGTCCGCTGGCGCGTCCGGGCCTCCACCTCCGCCAACGTGGCGGGGCCGTGGTCGGAGTGGCAGATGGCGCGGGTGGACACCTCCAAGCCGGTCGTGTCGGACCTGTCCGTCTCGACGGGGCAGCTCGCCTCCGGGTTGTGGACGTTGTCGTCCACGACCCCGAACTTCTCGGCCTACGGCGCCGACCCCGAGTCGCGGTCGCTGAAGCTGGAGGCGCAGGTCGAGCACGACCCGTCCGCCGCCGGGCAGGGCACCGGCGTCATCTGGAGCGACAGCAGCCAGGTGTCGAGCGGATCGTGCTCGACGTGGAGCAAGTGTTCCTTGCAGACGCCCACCGTGACGTCCGGCAAGCTGAAGGACGGCTGGCTGATTCGCTGGCGCGTCCGCGTCGCCACCTCGACCGGTGCGGCGAGCCCGTGGTCGGAGTGGCAGGCCGCCCGGGTGGACATCTCCAAGCCGGTCGTGTCGGACCTGTCCGTCTCGACGGGGCAGCTCGCCTCCCAGTTGTGGACGTTGTCGTCCACGACCCCGTCCTTCTCGGCCTACGGCGCCGACCCGGAGTCGCGGTCGTTGAAGCTGGAGGCGCAGGTCGAGCACGACCCGTCCGCCGCCGGGCAGGGCAGCGGGCTGATCTGGAGCGACAGCGGCCAGGTGTCGAACGGATCGTGCTCGACGTGGAGCAAGTGTTCCTTGCAGACGCCCACCGTGACGTCCGGCAAGTTGAAGGACGGCTGGCTGGTCCGCTGGCGCGTCCGCGTCTCCACCTCCGCCAACGTGGCGGGAGCGTGGTCGGAGTGGCAGATGGCGCGGGTGGACACCTCCAAGCCGGTCGTGTCGGACCTGTCCGTCTCGACGGGGCAGCTCGCCTCCGGGTTGTGGACGTTGTCGTCCACGACCCCGTCCTTCTCGGCCTACGGCGCCGACCCGGAGTCGCGGTCGTTGAAGCTGGAGGCGCAGGTCGAACATGACCCGTCCGCCGCCGGGCAGGGCAGCGGGCTGATCTGGAGCGACAGCGGCCAGGTGTCGAGCGGATCGTGCTCGACCTGGAGCAAGTGTTCCTTGCAGACGCCCACCGTGACGTCCGGCAAGCTGAAGGACGGCTGGCTGGTCCGCTGGCGCGTCCGGGCGTCGACGTCGTCCGGCGCGGCCAGTCCGTGGTCGGAGTGGCAGACGGCGACGGTCCAGGTGAGCGGCACCGCGGGGAACGGCCTGGGCGCCGTCCCGGCCACGCGCGGCAGCGACACGTGGACGCTCTCCTCGACCACGCCATGGCTGTACGCGAAGGTGACCGACGCCGGCGGGTCGAAGCTGGTGCTGGGCGCGGAGATCGAGCACAACCCGGCGACCGGCCAGGGCACCGGCGTGATCTGGGCCGGCAAGGGCGCCGCGAGCTACGCCTCCGGCGGCAACGCCTGGGTGCAGGTCCCGGCCGGCAAGCTGACCGACGGCATGAAGATCCGCTGGCGGGTCCGCGGCGTCACGACCGCGGGCGCCGAAGGCGAGTGGTCGCCCTGGCAGGCCGCCACCGTGGACCTGCGTAAGCCCAGCGTGGACGGCCTGGGCATGGACCCGGCCATCCGCGGCACCACCTCCTGGACCGCCGAGTCGCTCACTCCGTCGATGTACGCCAGGGTGACCGACCCGGAGAACCGGCTCAGCAGGCTGAACGTCGAGGTCGAGCACGACCCGGCCAAGAGCGAGCAGGGCACCGGCCTGATCTGGACCGGCACCTCGGACAAGGAGTACGCCTCCGGCACCAGCGCCTGGGCGGCCGTCCCCGCCGACAAGCTGACCGACGGCTGGCAGATCCGCTGGCGCGCCCGCGCCACCACCGCCTCCGGGGTCTCCGGGCCCTGGTCGGACTGGGTGTACGCGACCGTGACGGCCCTGCCGTTCGAGTCGTTCTCCCCGGCCCACAACAGCCAGGTCGGCACCCTGACGCCGGTGCTGTCGGTCAACGCCCGCCCCTACAACAAGGGCGAGGTCAAGTACTGGTTCCAGCTCTGCGCGGGCAGCGCGCCCAACTGGCGCTGGTGCAAGGACTCGGCGGAGAAGACCGAGGACTGGACCAAGGAAGGCGTCTGGCAGGTGGTCGACGCCCGGCTGAAGTGGGGCGAGACGTACTCGTGGATGGCGAAGGCCGCCACCACGTACACCACGGTCACCTCGTCGTGGCGGACCTTCACCCCCGTTCCCGAGCAGGGCAACATCAACGGCCTGCTGGCCGCCGGCACGCAAGGCCGCGAGTTCAACCATGTCTCGGGCAACTACGCGTCCACGGCGACGGACGCCTCGGTGACGACGGTGGGGCCGCCGCTGTCGGTGAACCGTACGTACAACAGCCTGGACCCGCGGACCGACGGCATCTTCGGGGCCGGCTGGACGACCCGCTGGGACATGCGCATCGAGGAGGAGCCGACCGGGAGCCTGCTGGTGACCTATCCGGGCGGCGAGCAGTTGCGGTTCGCGTCCATGGGCAACGGCGCCTACGCGCCGCCGTCGGGGACGTTCGCGACGATGGCCGCCGAGCAGGCCGGTGGCTGGCGCCTGATGGACAAGTCGGCCACCTCCTACTGGTTCGACGCCTCCGGCCTCCTCTCGAAGATCACCGATCACCGGGGGCGGGCCCAGGAGCTGACCCGCGGCGCCGACGGCAAGCTGGCCAAGGTGACCGCGACGGGCGGCAGGTCGCTGACGTTCACCTGGGCCGGCAACCACGTCGCGAGCGTCTCCACCGACCCGGTGGACGGCAACCCGCTCACCTGGACCTACGCCTACGAGGGCGACCTGCTGGTCAAGGTGTGCCCGCCGATCTCGGCGACGGCCTGCACGACCTACCAGTACGGCACGGGCTCGCGGTACAAGAGCGTGGTCACCGACTCCGGGCCGAAGTACTACTACCGGCTGAACGAGGGCGAGACCCGCACAGGCACCGTCGTCGCCAGCGCGGCGGGCTGGAACATCACCGAGCAGCAGGCCAAGCTGAACGGGACCACCCCGGCGGACCTCGGCGCGCGGGTGCCGGGCGCGCTGGCCGGCTCGCCGGACACCGCGATGCGTTTCAAGGGGGCGGCGACCTCGACCTACGTGCAGCTCCCGGCCGATGCGATCAGCGGTCAGGGCGGCGAGCAGGCGGTGGAGGCGTGGTTCAGGACCACCACGTCCGGCACGGTCATCGGGATGCAGAGCGCGGACAACAGCACGCCTGCGTCGTTCGTGCCGGTGGTGTACGTGGGCACCGACGGCAAGCTGCACGGCCAGTTCGGCACCGGCCCTTCCACCACCGCGCACACTCCCATCACCTCCACCGGTGCGGTGAACGACGGCAACTGGCACCATGCGGTGCTGTCGACGGTGGAGACCAGGCCCGCCTCGAGCACGCGGCCCGCCGAACACACGCAGACCCTCTACCTGGACGGCGCCGCGGTGGGCACGCTGGCCGGCGAGGTCCAGCACGACGAGATGTCGGAGACCCGGATCGGATCCGGGTACGGTTCCCCGGCCTGGCCGTCGAGCACCACCAGCACCGCGCCGTTCCCGTTCAACGGCGACATCGACGAGGTCGCGGTCTACGGCAGGCCCCTGAGCAAGGCGGCCGTGCAGCGGCACTTCGCGGCAGGGAAGCCGCAGCCGCAGCTCACCAAGGTGACCCAGCCGTCGGGCCGCGTGTGGGCGGTCAACGTCTACAACCCGGACGGCGGCCGGCTGGTCACGCACACCGACTCCAACGGCGGCACCTGGAAGCTGTCGGACCCGGTGTACACCAAGCAGACCACCGTCTCCACCTTCGCGACCGTGACGGTGACCGACCCGCACGACGGCGTCGTCACCTACGTCGCCGACGCGCAGCGTGGCTACCGGCAGGTGTCGGTGACCGACCAGGTCGGCGCGACCATGAAGTGGGCCTATGACGTGGGCGGATACCCGGCCAAGGTGATCGACCCGAACGGCAACGCGGTCGAGCTGGCGTTCAACGCCCGCGGGAACCTGCTGTCGAAGAAGACCTGCAGAACGGCGGGCACGAACTGCTCGACCGAGTACTACGACTACTTCGTCGACGTCGACAAGCCGTTCGACCCCCGCAACGACGTGAAGATCGGTGAGCGGGACGGCCGGTCCGCCTCGGCCGCCGACGAGACCTACATGACGTCCTGGACGTACAACTCGTTCGGAGAGGAGACCAGGACCACGACTCCGGCGACGGCGGACTTCCCGACCGGGCGCAGCACGGTCAAGACCTACACCGACGGTACGGAGCCGGCCGTCGGCGGCGGCACGACGCCCGCGGGCATGGTGAAGTCGGACAAGGACCACAAGGGCAACGAGACCACGTACGCCTTCACCGCCGCCGGCGACCTCGCGATGGAGACGCTGCCGTCCGGGCTGGTCAAGAAGTACACCCATGACGCCCTTGGGCGGGTGACCGCCACGACGGAGATCTCCCAGGCGTTCCCCGAGGGGGTCACGACCACGGTCGCCTACGACGGGATGGGACGGGCGCTGACCAGGACCGGCCCTGCCGTCAAGAACGAGGTGGACGGCAAGACGCACACGCTGCGCTGGTCGGCCGGTTACAACGAGGACGGCCTGCCGGTCACGGAGACCAATGAGGACCTGACCGGAGGGGACGCGCCGCGCAGGACCGTCTACACCTACGACGCCTTCGGCAGGCAGGCGACGATCACCGGGCCCGAGGGGAGCGTGGAGACGTTCGCCTACGACCACAAGGGCCAGAAGATCTCCTTCACCGACGCACGGGGCACGACGCTGGCGTACACCTACACCCCGCGCGGCGAGTCGGCCACGACGGTGCTGAAGGGCTGGACCGGCAGCCCCACCGCGCCGCAGGCGGCCACGGACATCGTGCTGACCTCGAACGCCTACGACCCGGCTGGACGGCTGGCCTCGCAGACCGACGCCATGGGCCGCACCACCGCCTACACCTACTACGCCGACAACCTGCCGGCGGAGACGACGGCCAAGGGCGCCAGGTTGAACGGCTCGGATGCCGTGCGCGACGTGGTGGTGGACTCGAAGGTGTATGACGCCGCGGACCACCTCATCCGCCAGACCACCGGCAACGGCACGCTGCGGGTGGAGGCCGCCTACGACGCGGCCGGACGGATCGTCTCCCAGACCGTGGACCCGGGCAAGCTGAACCGGGTCACCACACCCGTCTACGACGCCAACGGCAACATCACGAAGATCAGTCTGTCCGCGGCGGGCACCGACCGCGTCGAGTCCATCGAGTACGCCTACGACGCAGGCGACCACCCCGTCCGGCAAACCGTGCACAACGACGGGCAGGACCTGGTGACCACGCTCACCGTGGACGACCGGGGCCTGGTCACGGCGACGACCGACCCGCGCGGCAACGCCGCCGGGGCCGACCCGGCCGCCTACACCACCGACGTCACCTACGACAGCAGAGGCCAGAAGACGCAGGTACGACTGCCGTCGGTGCAGGTGCAGCGGGCGGGCAGCGCCCCGGCGACGCAGCGGCCCACGGCCAAGATGGGCTACAACACCTTCGGCGAGACCACGCAGCAGGTCGACCCTGAGGGCCGGGCCGTCAGCTCGACCCTCGACCGGGTCGGGCGGGTCGTGGAGCAGCTCCTCCCCACCTACACGCCCCCCGGCGGGCAGCCGGTCTCGCCCAAGGCCACCACCGTCTACAACGCCGCCGGTGACGCGGTCAGCGTGACCGACCCGCGCGGCCAGACCACCACCGCGGTCTACGACGGGCTCGGTCGCAAGGTGCAGGTCACCGCGCCCAGGACGGGCTCGGCCGCGGCCGGAGTGTGGAACTACGGCTATGACCTGCTGGGCGAGGCGCTGTGGACGACGGATCCGACCGGGGCGCGTTCGGAGTCCACCTACGATGATCTCGGCCGGCAGATCACCTTGACCACGATCGAGCGCAAGCCGTCGCAGGCGGTGTACGTGACGAAGATGGAGTATGACGACGCCAGCCGGGTGACCAAGACGACCCGGCCCACCGGCGACACCTCCATCCGCACGTACGACGCCACCGGCGCGCTGGCCGGGCAGACCGACGCGCTGGGCAACACCACGACGTTCGGCTACGACCTCGCCGGCCGCCCGACGACGACCACCAACGCGCTGGGCCTGACCAGCAAGGTCGGCTACGACCTGGCCGGCCGCAAGACCCGGATCCAGGAGCTGGACGACGCCGGTGCGGTGCTGCGCACCCACACCATCGGCTACGACCTGGCGGGCAACCCCACCAGCCAGACCTCCGGTGAGGGGCACACCACCGAGCGGGTGTTCGACGCCGCGAACCGGCTGATCGAACAGCGCGAACCGGTGTCGGCGTCCGAGAGGATCACCACCACGTTCGGTTATGACGCCGCGGGTGCGCAGACCCGCTCTACCGACGGTCGCGGGAACGCCACCTACGCCACCTACAACAGCCTGGGCCTGCTCGAGTCGATGATCGAGCCGAGCACCGCCGCCCACCCCGACCCGGCAGACCGGACCTGGACCACCCTCTACGACGCCGGCGGCAACTCGGTGACCAGCCTGCTCCCCGGCGGAGTGCGCGTAGACCGGATCTTCGACGAGCTGAACCGCCTGGTGAAGCAGACCGGCACCGGCGCCGAGGCGAACACCGAGGACAAGACGTTCGGCTACGACGCGGCGGGCCGCCTGACCGCCGCCGGTGATCTCGACTTCACCCTCAACGACCGCGGCCTGCTGCTCAAGACGACAGGCGCGGGCGGCGACGTCAACGCCTACGCCTACGACGCCAACGGCCGTCTGGCCCAGCGCGTCGACGTGACCGGCACCTCCACCTTCACCTGGGACGGGGCCGACCGGCTGACCCAGTCGATCGACCCGGTCAGCAACACCGCCATCGACTACGCCTACGACAAGGCCAACCGGCTGACGTCCATGGCCTACGGGGCCTCAGGCGCGCGGCGCAGCTACACCTACGACGCGCTGAACCGGCTGACCAAGGACCAGCTCACCACTGCCGCGGGTGGCGCGATCGCCTCCATCGAGTACGGCTACGACCTCAACGACAACCTCACCGCCAAGACCACCACCGGCACGGCCGGGGCCGGCACCAACACCTATGCCTACGACCAGTCCAACCGGCTCACCTCCTGGACCGCCCCGGGCGGCACGAAGACCGCCTACGAGTGGGACGCCTCGGGCAACCGTGTCAAGGCCGGCGACAAGACCTTCACCTACGACGAACGCAACCGCCTGACCTCGGGCGACGGGCACACCTACACGTACACCGCACGCGGCACCCTGCTGGAGGATTCGGCCGGGATCGTCCGGCGCACCAAGTTCGACGCCTTCGACCGGCTCATCAACGATGACGCCGTCACCTACGGCTACGACGCTCTCGATCGTATGGAGACCCGCACACAGAGCGGGCAGACCTTGTCCTTCGCCTACGAGGGGGTCAGTAACAACCTGGTGGCTGTCACCGACGCCAACGGCGCCAAGCGGGCCACCTTCGGCCGCGACGCGCTCGGCCGCACTCTCGGCATCAACGACGGCACCGGCGCCCAGCTGGCCTTCTCCGACCTACGCGGCGACCTGGTCGGGGCCTTCGCCGCCAACGCGACCGCACTGGCTGATTCGGTGGCCTACGACCCCTTCGGCGAGGTCCTCGCGCGCACCGGCCCCGAGCACGCGCTCGGCTATCAGGGCGGCTACACCGACCCGACGAGCCGCATGATCAACATGGCGGCCCGCTGGTACCAGCCCACCACCGGCAGCTTCGTCTCGCGCGACACCCTCACGCAGGACCCCGACCCGTCGGTCCAGCTCAACCGCTACGCCTACGCCAACAACAACCCCCTCACCAACGTCGACCTGGACGGGCACAAGAGCACGTCGAAGAAGAAGAACCCGGTCGACACCTACGAGGAGTGCAAGGGGCAGAAGAAGAAGAGCAAGACGTGCGGGGAGATCATCGCCGACCACGGCCGGTGCGTCAAAGACTACGGAAAGTCGTACTGCAAGGAGTCCGAGAAGGAGTACACGACCTGCCGCAAGGAGAACGGCAAGAGCTACTGCAACTCGACCAAGGACGTCTACGGGGACTGCCGCGCCGACGCGAAGTCCCACATGGGAGTGGTCTCGAAGGGCGGCTCCCCAGGGGCATGCAGGGACGCGGCCACGACGTACGCGGAATGCCGGGCCGCGGTGATCGACCGGCCGACCTGTCTCGACGCGAAGGACAACTACATCGCCTGTCGCGCCGAAGGAAGCACGAGAAAGGTCTGCGTCGAGGATGCCGGCAACTATCGAACCTGCCGGGCCGGCCATCCCAACTCCAAAGAGATGTGCGGCAACGCCTCGGAGATGTATCGCGGCTGCCGTTACGGCAACAAAACCAGCCAGCCCGTCTGCGCCGCGGAGAGTGATTACTACGTCAAATGTCGGGATCAGGCGAAGGACGCCGATCACAACGGCTGCAAGTCCTTCGCCGGCAGCTATTCCGACTGCATGTCCTCCAAGCAGTACGGCAACCATTCGGCGCAGTTCTGCAACACCGCGTACGACTCGCAGATGACGTGCATGAAGACGGACCGCATCAAGGACTGCAACTGGGTCGACGACGTCTACCTGGAGTGCGCGAAGAAGATGAAGGGGGAGCAGCCCTGCACGCAAGGGGGCGGCTTCACCGGGAAGAAATGCAATGCGAAGGGCGGCGACTGCGTCTACTACCTGAGCAACTCCGCCGCCAACCTCCTCGCAGCCGGCCTCGGTGCGATCAGTACGTTCGGGGAGGCATTGTGCGCGCTAAGCGCCGCTACAATCATCGGCATACCGCTCGGAGTTGTCTGCGGGGCGGCGGCCGGAATCCTCGGCGTGGCGGCAGCGGTGATCCTGAACCACAACAAGGGGAACGGGATCTGGTTCAAGTTCAAAGCGGGCACGTACTATGATCAGCAGTCCGGAATGTTCGTACCGATGGTCAAGGAACTGAATATTGGATCGCAGTAGGCCGACGTCGGGGCGTGGAATGCGAATTCTTCGCAGGGTGGTGGTGATGGCGTCCGCGTTCTCCTTCTGGAGCGCCGCCACCCTCATCGTCGCCACCATGCTGTCCGACCCGAAGTCCTGGGCGGTCCCGCTCCTGATCGGCGGATCCGTTCTGGCGGTCGTCGGGAGTGTGCTCACCGCCCTTGAGTGGCGACACTCCTTCGGCGCCGGCGAGAGTGACGTCACACCTCGCGACGGGGACGTCGGCTGATGGGAGACGTCTCGGCCGGCGCCGGCCGAGACGTCTCCCATGGGACTTGGGCCAGGTGCCGCAGGAAGGCGGTACCTGTCGCGACGTGTGAGCGGGCATTCCGGTCACGGCGGAGGCCCCACGACGTGAGCGAGCCCTGCCGGCCTCGCTTACCCGTAGTGCTCCCCGACCAGCGCGGGCGGGCACGTCACTCACCGTCGGCTCGCTGTGGAGCGCCGGCACGCCTACCGGATGCAGGCTGACGTCCGGAGTGCTCGTCGTGGTGCGGCTGGGTGAAACGGCGTGAGCGGGTCCCGCTGAACACGGGCAGAGCAGAGCTTGACGGGTTGTGGGATTTCGTTTCATAGTGGGCCGGTCAAGTCTCTTATCCCTGCCCGGAGGTTCTCGCCGGTAATTATGTTAGCGATAACATCGCCGCGACAATCCCAGTGACGCGGCAGGTCGGAGGGCATTTGTGGCGTGCGCGTGAGTGCGCGTTCCCGTGCCTGGAATTTCCTGGAGAAGCGGAGGTCGAGTGATGAGGTCCCGGTCCACATCAAGCGTTCTCGAAAAGGCGGGAGCCGCCGTCGTGCTCGTCGCCGGGCTGCTCGCCGGCGTCCCCTCGGCGGCGCGGGCCGCCACCCAGCAGTCGTGCGACATCTACGCCGCCGGCGGCACCCCCTGCGTGGCGGCCCACAGCACGACCCGCGCCCTGTACGGCGCCTACAACGGCCCGCTCTACCAGGTCCGCCGCTCCTCCGACAACGCCACCCGCGACATCGGCCTGCTCGCCGCGGGCGGTTACGCCGACGCCGCCGCCCAGGACACGTTCTGCGCCGGCACGACGTGCCTCATCACGGTCATCTACGACCAGTCCGGACGGGGCAACCACCTCACCCAGGCGCCCCCCGGCGGCTTCCCCGGCCCGGCGCCCGGCGGGTACGACAACCTCGCGATCGCGACCGCCGCCCCGACCATGGTCAACGGCCACAGGGCGTACGGCGTGCGCGTCACCCCCGGCACCGGCTACCGCGACAACGGCACCAACGGCGTCGCCAAGGGCGACCAGCCCGAAGGCATGTACGCCGTCCTCGACGGCACCCACCACAACGGCGGCTGCTGCTTCGACTACGGCAACGCCGAGACCAACAGCCGCGACAACGGCAACGGCACCATGGAGGCCATCTACTTCGGCGACATCAAGGTCTGGGGCTACGGCACCGGCAACGGCCCCTGGGTCATGGCCGACCTGGAGAACGGCCTGTTCTCCGGCGTGAACCCGGGCTACAACCCGGGCGACCCCAGCGTCAGCCACCGCTACCTGACCGCCGTCGTCAAGGGCGAGCCGAACCACTGGGCGATCCGCGCCGGGAACGCCCAGTCCGGCGGCCTGTCCACCTACTACGACGGCCCCCGTCCCAACGCCCCCGGCTACAACCCCATGAAGAAGGAGGGGGCGATCATCCTCGGGATCGGCGGCGACAACAGCAACGGCTCCGCGGGCACCTTCTACGAGGGCGTGATGACCGCCGGCTACCCCTCGACCGCCACCGAGAACGCCGTGCAGGCGAACATCGTCGCCGCCGGCTACACCACCACGGGCGGCGGCGCGGACGGGACGCTCACCCCCGGCGCCTCCGTCTCGCTGCGCGCGACCACGGCCTGCTGCACCACCCGCTACCTGCGCCACCAGAACGACCAGGTCGTCACGTCGGTGATCGGTTCCGGCAGCTCGTCGCTGGACAGGAGCGACGCCACGTGGATCGTCCGCAGCGGCCTGGCCGGAGGGTCGTGCGTGTCGTTCGAGTCGCGCAACTACCCCGGTGACTACCTGCGGCACCGCAACTACCAGCTCTACCGGCAGCACGACGACGGCAGCGCGCTGTTCGCCGCCGACGCCACCTTCTGCCCGCAGGCGGGCAAGAGCGGCCAGGGCACGTCGTTCGCCGCCGCGAACTTCCCCGACCGGTTCCTGCGCCACTACGACAACACCGTCTACATCGCGAGCAACGGCGGCTCGCACGCCTTCGACAACGCCGCCTCCTGGGCGGCGGACGTGAGCTGGGTCGTCGGCCCGCCCTGGGCATAGACGGGGGCCCGAGCCGTCCCCGGCCCGCGGCCGGGGACGGCTCAGTGCATGTCGGCCGGGCGCGCCCGGCCGTCGAAGGGGTAACGGGCGCGGAAGTCGATCTCGGCCTCGGCCATCGACATGAACGTGACCCCCTTGTGCCCGCGCATGTACGCGATGAGCCGCTCCAGCATCAGCAGCACCTGGGGACGCCCGCTGACGTCGGGATGCAGCGTGACGGGGAAGACCGCGTAGTCCAGCTCGCGGTAGACCCAGTCGAACTGGTCGCGCCACTGCTGTTCGAGGTCGCGCGGGTTGACGAAGCCGTGGCTGTTCGGCGAGCTCTTGATGAACATCATCGGCGGCAGGTCGTCCAGGTACCAGTTGGCCGAGAACTCCACCAGGTCCACCTCCTGGCCGGGCACGAGCGGCTTCATCCAGGTGGAGGCGGCCTGCTCGTAGTCGATGCGCGTCCACCGCTCGCCCTTGCGGGCGTAGAAGGGCTGGAAGTCGCGGTAGGACTGCGAGTGGTCGTAGCCGAAGCCGTAGCGCAGCAGCAGCTCGACGGTCCGCGCGGACATCTCCCACCACGGCGCCACATAGCCCCGGGGCCGGACGCCGAGCATCTTCTCCAGCACCTCCAGGCTGCGCGCCAGGACGTCCTCCTCCTGCTGGGCGGACATCGCGACCGGGTTCTCGTGCATGTAGCCGTGCGCGCCGACGTCGTGCCCGGCCTCGACGATCCGCCGCATCTGGTCGGGGAACGACTCCGCCGAATGTCCGGGGACGAACCAGCTCGTCCTGATCCCTTCGCGGGCGAACAGGCGCAGCAGCCTCGGGGTCCCGACCTCGGCGGCGAACACGCCCCGCTGGATGTCGTTGGGCGAGTCCTGGCCGCCGTACGAGCCGATCCAGCCCGCCACGGCGTCCACGTCCACGCCGAAGCAGACGTTGATGGCTTTCTTCATGGACCAGGACGTACCCCCGCCGCGACGGGCGGGCACCGGGGTCGACGGATCTTGGGCAGATTCTTCCCAGGTGCCCTGGCCTGGGCAGGTTCGCCTACAGTGGCGGCGTGAACATCTGCGTCTTCTGCTCCGCCGCCGACCTCGACGAGCGTTACACCGGCCCCGCCCGCGAGTTCGCCGAGCTCATCGGCAAGGGCGGGCACACCCTGGTGTGGGGCGGCTCCGACAGCGGCCTGATGAAGGTCATGGCCGACGGCGTGCAGGAGGCCGGCGGCCGCCTGGTGGGTGTCTCGGTCGAGTTCCTGGCGCACAAGGCCCGGCCAGGCGCCGACGAGATGATGATCACCCGCGACCTGGCCGAGCGCAAGGCGCAGCTCCTGTCCCGCGCCGACGGCTTCGTCATCATGGTGGGCGGCAGCGGCACGCTCGACGAGGCCACCGAGATCCTGGAACTGCGCAAGCACGGCCTGCACGCCAAGCCGGTCGTGCTGCTGAACACCGCGGGCTTCTACGACGGGCTGAAGCAGCAGTTCCAGCGCATGGAGGCGGAGGGCTTCCTGCCGTTGCCCCTCACCGAGCTGGTGTTCTTCGCCGAGGAGGGCGTCGGGGCCATCGCCTACCTGGAGGAGCAGTCGGGCCTGGTCCCGCCGGGCGCCGACGGCTGACCGGCCCCCGCGGCGCGCGTTCGGGGCGGATCGTGCGGGGGTAGGGGGGAAGGAGGCTGTGGCCGTCGGGGGAGGTCACGATGGGGGCTGACGGCGAGCCCGCGGGCAGCGGGCTGGCGTTCGAGGTGCTGGAACCGGCGCCGGTCGGCGTGGCGGTCGCGCGCGGCCCCGACCACCGCCTGGTCTACACCAACGCCGCCTACCGCTCCCTGTTCGCCGACAGCCGTACCGGGATGCCGGTCGCGGAGGCGTTCGCGGAGTTCGTCCAGGTGCACTTCCGCGCGCAGTTCGACCGGGTCTACGCCACCGGCGAGCCGTTCGTCACCACGGCGGAGCCGGAGTACGTCGTCGGGCCGGAGTGCGAGGAGCGGCGGTTCTTCACCTCCAGCCTGTCGCGCGTGGTCTTCGGGCCGGGCGACTACGGCGTGCTCGAAGTGGTGATGGAGGTGACCGACCAGGTCACCGCGGCCCGCCGGATCGAGGCCCTCGCCGAGGAACGCCGCCGCATCCTGCGCCGTTACGAGAGCCTGATGAAGGTCAGCGCGCAGATCGTCTGGGTGACCACCCGCGACGGCTACGTGCACGAGCCCAGCCCGAGCTGGGAGCGGGTCACCGGGCAGCCGTGGGAGGGGCACCGGGGGCAGGGCTGGCTGAAGATGGTCCATCCCGACGACCGCGAGGACACGATCAGGTCGTGGTCCGGGGCGGTCAGCAGGGCCACCGAGACCTGGGAGCACGTCTACCGGCTGCACACCGCCGACGGCTCCTACCGGCACTTCGAGATGCGCGCCGTGCCCATCTGCGAGAACGGCCAGCTCGTGGAGTGGGTGGGGTCGTGCACCGACATCGAGGAGCAGTGGCAGGAGCAGCGGCGGCAGCGCCTGCTCGACAGCGCCGCGGCGGCCACGGCCCAGCTCTCCAGCCTGGAGGAGATGCTCGGCGCGCTGTCCGACGTCATCGTGCCCGAACTGGCCGACGGCTGCGGCGTCTACCTCATCACCGACCTCACCGGCGATCGGCGCGGCGAGGCGCCGTTCGTCGTCGAGCGGCTGGTCACCGCGGCCCGTCGCGGCCTGGCGCCGCTGTCGCCGTACAGCGAGGAGCAGGTCGACGACAGCAACGCCTTCGTGGCGGTCGTACGCCGGCGGCGGCCCGTGCTACAGACGTTCCCCGCCGGGTGCCCGCCGCCCGACCTGGCGCCGGAAAGCACCCGCGCGTGGCTGGCGGCCAGCGGCGCCAACAGCATGCTGGTCCTGCCGGTCGTGGTCGACGGCGCGGTCCCCGCCGTGGTCGGGGTGGTGACGTGCGGGGACCGTCCGGCGATCAACCGGGCCGACATCACGCTGCTGGGCAACATGTTCGGCCACGCCCACGACGCCCTGAGCCGGGCCATCCGCTTCCAGCGCACCCAGCAGATCGCGCTGGCCCTGCAGTACAGCCTGCTCGCCGAGCCGCCGCGGCTGCCCGGCCTGCGGATCGTGGCCCGCTACCGGGCCAGCCCCAGCGCCGCCGAGGTGGGCGGCGACTGGTACGACTCCTTCGTCCTGCCCGACGGCGTCCCGGCGCTGGTCATCGGCGACGTGGCGGGACACGACCTGTCGGCGGCCGTCCTGATGAGCCAGCTGCGCAACATGCTGCGGGCGCTGGCGATGGACCGCTGCGAGCCGCCCGGCGAGATCCTGACCCGGCTCAACGTCGCGATGGAGTCGTTGTCCTCCGAGGTCACGGCCACATGCGTGTTCGCCCGCGTGGAGGAGAGCGACGGCGGACATCGGCTGCGGTTCGCGGTGGCCGGCCATCCGCCGCCCCTGCTGGTCACCGCCCAGGGCCACGGACGTTTCCTGGAAGGGGCCGTCAGCCCGCTGCTCGGCTTCTTCGACGACGAGACCCGCGCCTCCCTGACCGAGCCGCTGCCGCCGGGCAGCACGCTGCTGCTCTACACCGACGGGCTCATCGAACGGTCGGGCGAGCACCTGGACCTCGGTCTCGAACGGCTGCGCCGGGTGGCGGAGTCGCTCGCCGCCGAGCCGCTGGAGAACTTCTGCGACCAGGTGCTCAGCGGCCTGCCCAGCACCGGCCTCGACGACATCGCCGTCATCGCCCTGCGGCTCCCGCCCGCGGCGGAGGAGTGATCAGGCGGGCAGCGCGCCCGTGACCACGCACAGGTGGCGCAGAGCGTCATGGGCGCGGTATGCCCGTCCGGAGTCTCCGGACAGCAGGGCAGTGGCGGTCTCGCGTCCCATGGCCTGGAGGGCAGGGTCGCGCGCGGCCATGGCGTGCCCGGCACTCCTGGCCATGCCCGCGATGACGCGGGAGAAGTCGAAGGTGTCGGTGAACAACAGTCCGGAGCTGACCGCAGCGACGGCCGAGCAGGCGCGGGCCGGCGGCAGCGGACCCCGGGGAGCCGCGCGGAGCTCTCGCTCCACGGCCGTGCGATCGACCGGTGCAGGCTTGCCGCCGGCGGTGGCCAACGCGTTGACGGCCAGGTAGCCGAAGAGCAGCGCGCCGAACGCGGTGGGGACGAGCGACAACACGGCGCCGACCGGCCGGCCTGTGGCGCCGTTCCACGGACGTGCCCCCCAAGGCCGGGGGCCCGCGGCCGACAGCGCCTGCACAGCGCCGCGCAGAGCGCTGCCCAGCCACGCGACGGCGGTGCCCGCGACGATCATCCCGGCGAACCCGACCGTGAAGATCGGCCCGCTCTGCGACAGGTCGACGAAGCGCGGCAGAAGAGCCATGCAGGACGAGAACTGCCCGGCGCCGCACGCCGCGGCGACCAGGTGCACGAAGATCAGCGGTACGAGTCCGAACACGGCCAGCAACATGAGAACCCCGGCGCCCGCCACGACCGGCGCGCTGCCGCCTCGCCCCCCGGCCGCCACGCCGAAGCAGAACGCTCCGGCCAGGGCCACGGCGGTCGCAACGATCAGCACCGGGGCGAAGATGCCGGGCGCGTTCGCCATGGGAACGGTCCCCGTGAGCGGCACGCCGCCGAGGGCCGAGCGGAGCCAGCCGTAGAAGGGGATCATCACCCCGGCGTAGGCGAGGCAGATCGCCAGCGCGGTGACGTTGACCGCAGGCAGCGGCATGCGGGGCGCCGCCAGACGGCTCGGCGGCGCGTCCCGCCAGACGGCCGCGAGGGGCCGGGGCGGCAGGCCGCGCCGCGCCGCCCAGCCGACCGAGGCGACGGCGCACGCCAGCACGACGCAGAGCTGCAACGTCGGGTTGAACGCGGTGCTGAACAGGCCGAACCAGAGGATGTCCCAGCTCACCGCGCTGTCGATCAGCCACGCGATCATGTCGAACCAGAAGCTCAACCAGGATCCGAAGATCAACGCCGACAGCGCCGCGCCGGCCAGCGCGGCCGTACGGACCCGCCGGGCCAGCGGCAGCCACACCGACGCGCACAGGACCGCCCACCTGAGCATCAGCTGGAACAGGACGGCGAGCAGCGCCGCCAGCACGACCGCGATCACGGGGGACCTGGCCAGGATGTCGGCCCACGAGCCGGCCGCGGTCGCCAGCGGCGGCGCGACGAGCTGACCGGTCACCAGCCCCGCCGTCAGCGCCAGCGCGGCGGGCAGCGTGGACGGCGGACGCGTGTGCGTGGCCTGCGCCAGCAGCCCGGCCCGCCACACGGTGCCCGCGACCGCCCCGGTGGCCAGCGCCCCGAACAGCACCCCGACGGCCAGGCGCTCCGGAGTGAACAGGGAGGCCACGGCCGTGGGGAAGATCATCTCCACGAGGTGCACGCACGGGGAGTACCCCAGTCCGAGCAGCGCGCCGGCGGCCGCGGACTCCACCACGCCGATCCGGAACAGCCGGGGCGCGCCGCGGATGACGTCCGCCCGCTCCTCGTCGCCGGGGTGGAACGACAACGGCCCCCGGTCCCGTCGGCGCCGCCCGTCGTCCGCCGGCGTGGGGGCCAGCGTGTCCAGGAGCAGCCGCTCACCGTCCGGCGTGGCACAGCCGCGCAGGTCGGCGTAGTACTCCCTGGTCCTGAGCACCGAGGTGCGGGCGAACCACAGCAGGGCCAGCACGGCCGCCAGCCGCCACGGCAGGACGGCGAGCAGGCCCGGCTCGACCGCCGCGAGCAGCAGCAGGGGCAGCGCGACGACCAGCAGGTACGCCCACCAGATCGCGAAGGCGAACGTGGTCAGGCCGACGTCCTTGTTGCGCAGATGGGCCAGCTCGTGGGCGAGGACGGTGTCGAGTTGCCCGGGGTCGGCGTCGGCCGCGCGCAGCAGCCCGAGGTCGAGGATGATCCGGTACCGGGGACGACGGCCGAAGGCCCGGCCGCTCGCGCTCGCGCGCAGTGTCGCGACGTACACCTCGGTCCCCGGGGCCAGGGCCCGGACGGTGTCCTCGACGCGCCGCACCACGGCGGCCATGCCCTCGTCCACCGCGAACTGGGCCAGCGGTCGCGGGCGGGAGAGCATGACCAGGCGCGGGTGGAGGAGGTGGATCACGACGGCCACGGCGAGCAGCCCGGCCACCATGCCGATCACCACCCACCCGGTACGCGCCGAATCCCGCTGGACGCACTCGACGTAGGCCGAGACCAGGACGCCGTCGGGGATCCGTCCCGCGCCGGATCCCGCGGCCAGGGCGCAGCCACGAGGGCCGAGGTCCGTGTTGCCGGCGGCGTACCGGTCGAGCAGGACCAGGTACAGGTGCACGGCGCTGGTGACCGCGACGACGATCATGAGCAGGAAGCGGGCCGTGGTCGCCGCCGGCAGCGCGAACGGGTCCAACCTCGGCGGAGGCGGCACCGCGGGTGCGCCGGCCGGCGCCGTCACCTCCCGGGAGGGGCCGACGGGCGGGTGCACGGTCAGGGCCGCGGGTCGATGAGGGCCGCGGCGAGCAGCGTGTTCACGCGCTGGGCGAGCTCCGCGGGCATCCCCGCCGCCAGCACGATCTCGGCCGCCTGCGCGCCGATGGCCGCCGCCTCGACCGCGCTCACCCTGGGCAACGGCGTGCGCTCGGCCTGCGGCGCGACGGCCGAGGTCAGCGCCCTGCGCCGGCGGCGCTCCCGCCACCGGGCCCGCAACCGGTCGACCCGCTCGGTCGTCATGCCCGTCAGCACCTCGCAGGCCACGCCGTTGAGCAGGGTCAGGACCACGCCGAGGACGAGCTGCATGCCCTCGCCCGCGTCGAAGCCGGTGGGCTGGTCGCGTTCGCGTCCGCGCAGCGTGGCGCGGACCGCGCGTCTGCGGGCGGTCGGGTTGCCGAAGAAGTCCGCGCAGGCCAGCGGCAGGAACCGCACGTCCTCGGGGGCCACGTCGAGCAGGATCGTCCGGGCGGCCTCCTCGATGGTCGGCGCCGTACGACGGGAGCCGTCGCCGACAGTGCCGGGTTGTGGGGAGCCGGGTTGTGGGGAGCCGGGTTGTGGGGAGCCGGATTCTGGGGAGCCTGGTTCGGGCATGTCTCCTCGCCTGACTTGAACTGAGTCCCCGAATCACCCCTATGAGAGCATGTCCGCCGCTTCGTGGATACATGACTGCGGAATACGATCGACCAGTTTCGCGGCCGTCCCGCCGCCGGGGAAGTGTTGCGCTGGAAGTGAAGGGCGGTGGGCCGGCGGGGCCGGGTGGGCCAGGATGGCAGGCATGCGGACACTTGTTCTTGGCGGCACGAGATTTCTGTCCAGGGAGATCGCGCGGCAGGCCCGCGATCGCGGGCACGAGGTGGTGTGCGCGGCGCGCGGCGTGGCCGGCGAACCGCCCTCGGGCGTGGAGTTCGTCCGGGTCGACCGGTCCGCGGACGGCGGGCTCGCGCCGCTGAAGGGGGCGTTCGACCTGGTCGTCGACGTCGCCAGGCTGCCCAGCCAGGTGCGGCGTGCGGTCACGGAGCTGGCGGGCCGGGCCGGTCACTACACGTTCGTCTCGTCGTGCAGCGTCTACTCCGACGCGACCCGGGTCAACCAGGTCCTGCACGACCCGTTGCCCGCCGGCGCCGACGAGAGCGACCCGGAGAACTACGGGCCGGCCAAGGTGGCCTGCGAGCAGATCCTCGGCGACGACGCGCTGCACGTCCGGGCCGGGCTGATCGTCGGCCCGGAGGACCAGTCCGACCGGTTCACCTACTGGGTCGAGCGGCTGGCGCGCGGCGGCCCCGTGCTGGCTCCGGGCTCGCCCGGCGATCTGGTGCAGCTCGTCGACGTACGCGATCTCGCGGCCTGGACGCTCGACGCGGCGCAGGCCGGGCTCACCGGCCCGTACGACGGGATCTCCATGCCCTTCACCAGGGGCGAGATGCTGGCGATGATCGCCGAGGGGCTGGCGGTGGCGCCGGAGCTCGTCTGGGCGGGCCAGGAGTTCCTCACCGGGCACGAGGCCGAGCCGTGGGCCGGGCCGCGTTCGCTGCCGCTGTGGTTGCCGCTGCCGGAATACGCCGGGTTCATGGCCCGGGACACCTCCGCCACGCTGGCCGCCGGTCTGCGCATCCGCCCGGTCGCCGACACGGCCCGCGACACGCTCGCCTGGCTGCGCGACTCCGGCCACCGGGTGACCCGCGCCGGCCTCACCGCAGACGAGGAGGCCGACCTCCTCCGCCTGCTCACCTGACCCCTGGTCATCGCCCTGTCGTCGGCGTGCGGGGCCGGTCGCCTGGTCGCTCGCGCGGGCACGCCGTGACCGGGATCATGGACGGCGTGCTGCGCATGACGATGAACGACTCCGCGGCCGGTCTGCTCGGCATGACGGGCGGCCCGGCCACGCTCGCCCCGCCGGGCGGCCTCGCCCCCGGCCTGCGGGAACGGGTGGCCCAGGGGCTCGTCCGGCGGGGCGAGGTGCTCGGCTGGGCCGCCTCGACGGACGGCGCCGGACGTGCCCCCGAGCCCTTCCACGACCTCACCGGCTGGGAGTGCGACAGGAGTTCCGTGCATCTGGAGGACTTCGTCCCGGTCGAGGTCGTCGACGCCGGCCACGCGCCCGTGATCGGCGAGGCGGGCCAGCGCGTCCTGCTGCTGCACGGCGTGGCGCTCGCCCTGGAGGTCAGCCGGCTCGCCCGCGCCCTCCACCCGCCCGGCCCGGTGCGCTGCGTCGTGACCGCGAACGAGACCAACGCGACGTTCCGGTTCCACCAGATCCGACCGGGCGAGAGCTGGAACGCCGCAGACCTGGACGGGTACGCCGACGACAAGGTGATCGTGGTGGAACGGGGGCCGTTCGCCGCACTCTAGGAGCGTGCCGGGCGCCGGCGTACGATCCATGATCGTGTCGATGAGGTTGAATCTCGCGAAGATCGAGGCCGCGCTGCTGGAGTCCGTACGGGCCGACCCCGCCCTCGTCGGGGTCGTCTTCGAGGGCCGGTTGCGCGGTCTCCCCCTGGAGACGGACCTGTTCGCGGACGACCACCGCTCGCTCACCGCCATCGCCGAGGGACGGGCCGAGGCCGAGCACGGCACCGCGCGGTGGAGGCAGTGCTTCCCCTGGCTGGCGGCGGCCACCGGCGAGGACGGCGCGAACGACATGGCGGGGTGCGAGGTCGGCTACGGGCCGCCGTTCGCGCTGGATCCCGCCCAGGTGGCGGCGGTCTCGCGGGGCCTGGCCGAGGAGGGGTGGAAATTCGGCGCCGGTCACGCGGGCGGGGCGTACGAAGGGCTGGAGGCGCTGGCGCCGTTCTACGCGGCGGCGGCCCGCGAGGGCAGGGCGGTCGTGGGCGCGGTGCGCTGACGGTCGTCGCCCGCGGCCGCGATCCTGCGGCTCTGACTGCCGGCCTCGGGCCTTCGAGTGAACGTGCCGCCGGTGATGTGGTGGGGGTGTGAAGGTTGGGGGCGGGTGCTGTGCAGACTGCCCCGTGGGTGGAGGGACGCGCCTAACGTCCCGGAATATGCAGACAGTGGACGTCCTGGTGGTGGGGGCGGGGCTGGCCGGGTTGCACACGGCCCGCCTGCTCGCCCTGCGGGGGCTGAACGTCATGGTCGTCGACCGCCGCAGGTCGTTGTCGGCCGGCGTCCGGACCACCGGGATCTTCGTACGCCGCACGCTCGACGACTTCGATCTGCCCGACCACCTGCTCGGGCCCGGCGTCCGGGACGTCCTGCTGTATCCGCCGTCGCGGCGCTCGCCGATCCGGCTCACCAGCGACAGGGACGAGTTCCGGGTTGCCGACATGGCCGCCGTCTACGAACACGCCCGCCGCGCGGCGGAGTCGGCCGGGGCTCGCGTCCTGCTGGGCGTCCGGTACACGGGCAGCTCAGCGGGCCTCGTACGACTGGAGAGCACGAGCGGCCCGGCGGGCGCGGACGGTGGGAAGGGCCCAGTGGGCGCCGAGGGCGGGGAAGGCGTGCTGACCTGGGAAATCCGGAAGGGCGTTCAGGGGGCGGAGGGCTCGGAGGGGGCGAGCGCGGTGGAGGGCGTTGTGGGGGTGGAGGTGGTGGGGGTCAGGTTCGTCGTGGGGGCGGATGGGGCGCGGTCGCGGGTGGCACGTGATCTCGGCCTCGACGTCAACCGGCGCTTCCTGGTCGGCGCCGAGATCGTTCATGCGGTCGCGCCGGGCTCAGGTGTCCCCACGTTCCACTGCGTGCTGGGTCCCCGGGTGGCTCCGGGATACCTCGGGTGGGTGGTGGACGACGGGCGGCACGCCCACGTGGGTGTGGCGGGGGAGCCGGGAGCGATGCGGGCCGGCGTTCGCCGTCTGCTGGACGCCTTCGCCGCCGACGCGCCCGGTCGCGCGGCGCCTGCCGGGCCGGTCGAGCGCAGGGGAGGCCCGATCCCGGTCGGGGGCGTGCTGCGTCGGCTGGCCTGCCCGGACGGGCTGCTGGTCGGGGACGCGGCGGGCGCGGTGTCGCCCCTGACGGCCGGTGGGCTGGACCCTTGCCTGCGGATGTCCGAGCTGGCCGCGGCGGTGATCGACGAGTATCTGCGTACCGGTGACCGAAGGGTGTTGAGACGGTACGACGGGGCCGCGCTGCGGGCCCGGTTCCGGGGCCGGTTGTTGCTGCGGCGGTTGTTGGCGGGGATCCGGTCGCCGGTCGTGGCGGAGGCTGCGGTGGCCGTCCTGCGCACCCGTGCCGGCCGGGCGCTGGCGGCGCGGATCCTGTTCGGCGACGGTTCCTTCCCCGAGATCGAACCCCGGCTCACGGCGACGGCGAGCACGGTCCGGCGACCGTGACGATCCCCGGGCGAGCCAGGCTCGCGAGCGGCTGTGGCAGGCCCCGGCGCGACGTGCCCGAGATCCGGGCCGGCACGCGGACCGCAGGAAGCGAGCGCCGGAGGAAGCGAGCGCCGGAGGAAGCGAGGGCGGGGAGCGGGGGCGACCCCGTGTGGGGCACGGGGTCGCGAATTGGGTGGTTACGGCTTGGTGTAGCCGCCCGTGTAGGCGCCGGACCCGCTGTACGCGTGCACGCGGATGCGGTAGGTGCCCGCCGTGCCGTTGTAGGTCAGCGACTCGTCAGGCCCGCTGCCCGCGCTGCTGGCCACCGTGGTCCAGCCGAGGATGCCCTGCTTCTGCAGGTACAGGTCGAAGTCCACGCCGGAGGGCCCGTCGAGGCACGCCCGGTGCGTCCCGGCGGCGGCCGTGTAGCCGGAGCTGTTCGGGTAGTACACGTTCTGCCCGCTGGTCAGGTTGCCGGAGAACGGCGTCTGGTAGCCGGTGCAGTTCCCGGGGGTGGTCCCGACCGTGATGCTCTTGCTGGTGGAGTTGGTGGCCCCGCCGTTGTCGGTCACGGTGAGGGCCACGGTGTACGTGCCCGCGGCGGCGTAGGTGTGCGACACGGTCGCGCCGCTGCCGGTGGAGCCGTCGCCGAAGGTCCACGCGTAGGAGGCGATGGTCCCGTCCGGGTCGCTGGAGCCGGAGCCGTTGAACGAGCACACCCGCGTGGTGTTGTCGCACGACTGGGTGAAGCTCGCCACCGGCGGCTGGTTGCCACCGGTCGTCGGCGGGTACTGCGTGGCGTCGTGCACGTCGAGCAGCGGCTCCTTGACCCCGTCACTGGCGTCGTCGGTCCAGTTGGAGTTGCCCGTGGCCTTGAGCTTGTCCCGTACGGCCAGCGCCCCCGCCCGGGTGGTGGGCTTGTTCGAGCCGCTGGTCAGCACGGCCGCGGCGCCCGCGACGTGCGGGCTGGCCATGGAGGTGCCGCTGATGGTGTTGTAGCCGCCGTTCATCCACGTGGAGTAGATGCAGGTGCCGGGGGCGGCGACCTCGACCGTGGTGCCGTAGTTGGAGAACCAGGCGAGCGTGTCGTCGGTGTCGGTCGCGCCGTCGGTGCGGCACGGCACGGTGATCGTGCCGACCAGGCCGCCGGGCTGGCCGTCGAAGTCGGTCACGGCCGAGACGGTGACGACGTCGGGGTGGTTGGCGGGGAAGAAGCCGGAGGCGTCGGCCGAGCTGTTGCCGGCGGCCACGACGACGACGATGCCCGCGTTGGTGGCGTTCGTGATCGCGTTGCTGATCGCGGAGCTGCTGCAGCCCTGGCAGCCGAGGCTCAGGTTGATGACCTCGATCGTGCTCGCCCTGGCCACGACCCAGTCGAGACCGGCGGCGATGCCGGCCAGCGTGCCGGAGCCCGCCGAGTTGAGCACCTTGACGGCGTGGATGCGGGCGCCGGGGGCGACGCCGACCGCGCCGATGGAGTTGTCGATGGCGCCGATCGTGCCGGCCACGTGGCTGCCGTGCCCGTTGTCGTCGTCGCCGGTGCCCGAGCAGACGCCGCTGGTGCAGTTGGTGCTGGCCACCACGTTCAGGTCCGGGTGGTCGAGGTCGACGCCGGTGTCCACGACCGCCGCGTCCACGTCGATGCGGACGTCGTCGGTTCCGTCGATGTCGAGGTTGATGTTCTGGTCGGCGTAGATGCGCTTGATGCCGCTCGGTACGGTCTGTGCGAAGGCGTGCACCTCGTGGTCGGGCTCGACGGTGAGCACACCGGGCTCGCCCTTCAGCTTGGCGGCCTCCTCGGCGGTGAAGAGGGCCGAGTAGCCGTTGAAGGCGTACCGGTAGGTTCCCACCAGCACGCCCTTGTGCGCCGTGACCTGCTGCTGCGCCTCGTTCGCCACCTGCGCTCGCGACACGCCAGAGAGCTGGACGATGTAGCGCTGCTGGTCGGCGGCGGCCGGGGAGTTGGCCTCGGCGGCGGTGGCCCAGCCGGACAGTGCCAGGCAGACGCCGGAGGCCAGGGCTAACAGGGTTGAGATTCGACGCATGGAAACGCCTTTCTCCGGGGGTGACATGAGCTGTGCTCATGCGGCTTGTGAGCGGAACATCGCATATGACAGCGAGTCAGGCAATACTGAAATATCTGTCATAGATCACATCGGTCTGGGTCGTGCCGACGAAGAATCAGGCCAGGCATAGTGGCAGTGGACGAACCGGGCGGTTCCCGTCGGCTCTAGGGTCGGGCGGAGTCGACCAGGGGGGACACCGGTGCCGGAGCTGGAGGAGATCGATGCGTGGCTGCGTCACCGGCTGGCGGGACTGCTCGCCGAGAACCAGGTGCCCGGGGCCGCCGTGGCGGTCCACGCGGACGGGCGGACGGTCGAGGTCGCGGCCGGGACGCTGAGCACGGCGACGGGTGTCGAGGCGACCCCCGGCTCCCTGTTCCAGATCGGCTCGATCACCAAGGTGCTGACCGCGACGCTGGCCATGCAACTGGCCGACGAGGGGTGGCTCGACCTGGACGCGCCCGTGCGCGCCCACCTCCCGGCGTTCCGGATCGGCGACGAGCGGGCCGCCCGGCGGATCACCACGCGGCAGCTCATGTGCCACGTCGCGGGCTTCGAGGGGGACGTCTTCACCGACACCGGCAAGGGCGACGACTGCGTCGAACGGTTCCTGGACGTCCTGCACGAGGTGCCGCAGCTGTTCGAGCCCGGCGAGATGTTCTCCTACAACAACGCCGGTTACTGCGTGCTGGGCCGGATCATCGAGGTCGTGCGGGGCAAACCGTTCGACGCGTGCCTGCGCGACCACCTGTTCACGCCGCTCGGCATGACCCACGCCGCCTGCGACCCGTACGAGGCGATCGTGCACCGCACGGCGGTCGGCCACGTCCAGCGCACGCCGGACGGCCCGTACGAGCCGACCCCGGTGTGGGCGCTGGCCCGCTCGAACGCGCCCGCCGGGTCGATGCTGGCGATGCGGCCGCGTGACCTGCTGGCCTTCGCCCGCATGCACCTCGCCGGCGGCACCGGCCCGGACGGCGCCCGCGTGCTGAGCGCGGAGAGCGTCGCGGAGATGCGGCGGCCGCAGGTCGCGCTGCCCGACTTCGCCCAGGGCACGGCATGGGGCCTGGGATGGGAGCTCTTCGACCGGCCCGGCGGCACGGTCTTCGGCCACGACGGCAGCACCGTCGGCCAGTCGGCCTGCCTGCGCGTGGCGCCGGGGCGCGACGTGGCCGTGGTCGTCGTCGCCAACGGCGGCCGGACGCGGCCCGTGTTCGCCGAGATCGCCGGCCGCGTGCTGGGCGAGCTGGGCGGGGTCGAGCTGCCCGCGCCCCCGGCGCCCGGCCCGGCCCCCGTCCCGCCCGCGAACGCCGTCCGGTACGCCGGCACGTACACGTCGAGCACGTGCGAGACGGAGGTGACCCTGGACGGGGCCGGGCGGCTGTGGCTGCGGCGCACGCCCGTGGGGATCACCGCCGACCTGGACGAGGTGCCGTACCGCACCGAGCTGGCCGCCTGGCGCGACGACGTGCTGATCCCCCTCGAACCAGAGCGCGGCGCGCACGCCCCGATCGCCTTCCTCGGCGACGACGGGACCGGCCGCGCCCTCTACCTGCACGACGGCCGCGCCGACCGCCGCACGTCCGGCTGACCCCGCGAGAACGGCCCGCCCGCGCACAGCGCCGGCGGGCCGTTCTCATGCCCGCCCCCGGTCTCCGCACCGCGCTGATCAGTGCTGATCAGTTGGTACGCCCGGACGAACCCCGGCCCCAACGTTCGATGTCCGCGACGAACACCGCCGGGGACGCGGGTCCCACTATCGTCGGATGGATTTGGAGAGCGATCGCGTGCTGGCGATCCGGGATCTGTCGGTCGAGATCCGGCGCGGCGACAGGGTCGTCCGCCCGGTCTCGGACGTCAGTCTGGTGCTGAACCGCGGCGAGACCCTGGGGATCGTCGGCGAGACCGGGTCCGGCAAGTCCATGACCGGTCTCGCGATCATGGGCATGCTGCCGGCCGGCGGCCGGGTGACCGGCGGCTCGATCGACTTCGGCGGCGAGGAGCTGGTCGGCCTGCCCGCCGCGCGCTACCGGGCCCTGCGCGGCAACGAGATCGCGATGGTGTTCCAGGACTCGCTGACGGCGCTCAACCCGACCCGGCGCATCGGTGAGCAGGTCGCCGAGCCGGTACGGCTGCACAAGGGCGCCTCCAGGCGGGCCGCCCGCGAACGCGCCGCCGAGGTGCTCGCCCTGGTCGGCCTGCCCCGCCCGGCCGAGCGCATGGACGACTACCCGCACCAGCTCTCCGGCGGCATGCGGCAGCGCGTGATGATCGCGATGGCCCTGGCCTGCGAGCCGCGGGTCGTCATCGCCGACGAGCCCACCACGGCGCTGGACGTCACCATCCAGGCCGAGATCCTCGACCTCCTGGACGGCCTGCGCTCCCGGCTCGGCATGTCGATGATCCTCATCACCCACGACATGGGGGTCATCGCCCGGCACGCCGACCGCGTCGGCGTCATGTACGCCGGCCGCCTGGCCGAGACCGCCCCCACCCCCGTGCTCTTCGCCCGGACCCGGCACCGCTACACGCACGCGCTGCTGGCCTCGATCCCCTCGCTCACCCACGACAGGGACGAGCGGCTGTTCAGCATCCCCGGCGCGCCGCCCGACCTGACCGCGGCCGGGCCCGGCTGCCCGTTCGCGCCGCGCTGCGAGGCCGCCACCGACCGGTGCCACGAGGAGCGTCCGGCCCCCACGGCGGAGGACGGCGGGCACGTCCACGCCTGCCACCACCCGGCCGCCGGACCGGCCGACCGGGTCCAGACCCGCTTCCGCACCCGCCCGGTGGAGCCTCCGGCGTCCCCTGAGCGCGCGCCGCGGCTGCGCGTCGTCGACCTCAGGCGCGAGTACCCGGTCGGCGGCAGGGGCCTGTTCGGCGCGCGCCGCACCCTCAAGGCGGTCTCCGGCGTGAGCTTCGAGGTGGCGGCGGGGGAGACGTTCGGGCTGGTCGGCGAGTCGGGGTGCGGGAAGTCCACCCTGGGCAGGATGCTCGTCGCCCTCGACCGGCCCACCTCCGGCGAGGTGGTCTTCGACGGCGAGCCGATCAGCCGGATGGGCGCGCGGGCGCTCGGCCCGCGCCGGAGCCGGCTGCAGATGATGTTCCAGGACTCCGGCGCCGCCCTCGACCCCCGCATGCGCATCGGCACGATCCTGCGCGAGCCCCTGGCGATCCAGGGCGCGGGCGACCGCGCCCACCGCACGGCCCGCGCCCGCGAGCTGCTGCGGGACGTCGGCCTTCCCGCGGGCGTCATGGAACGCTACCCCCACGAGCTGTCCGGCGGGCAGCGGCAGCGGGTGAACCTGGCCCGCGCCCTGGCCCTGGACCCGGCGGTGCTGGTCGCCGACGAGCCGGTCAGCGCCCTCGACGTCTCCATCCGCTCCCAGGTGCTCAACCTCATGCGCGCCGTCCAGCTCGAACGCGGTCTCAGCAGCGTGGTGATCTCGCACGACCTCGCCGTCGTGCGGTACCTGGCCGACCGGGTCGGCGTTATGTACCTGGGCAAACTGGTCGAGACCGGTACCACCGACGAGGTGTACGGCGCTCCCGCCCACCCCTACACCGCCGGCCTGCTGGCCGCCGTCCCCGACGCGGACCCGCAGGCCCGGCAGCCGCGCGGCGAGCGGGTACGCGGCGAGCTGCCGAGCCCGATCGACCCGCCCAGCGGCTGCCGCTTCCGCACCCGCTGCGCCCTGGCCGACGACCTGTGCGCGCAGGCCGAACCCCTCCCGCGGCCGGTCACCGGCAGCCACCAGGTCGCCTGCCACCACCCGCTCCAGCCGCTCGAACCCGCGGCCACCCCCCTGAAGGGAGCCTCCCGGTCATGACCTGGTACGTCGTCCGGCGCCTGGCGATCTCGGTCGTCGTCCTGCTCGGCATCTCCGCGGTGGTCTTCCTGCTGCTGCACCTCGTCTCGGACAGCCCGGGGCGGGTGGTCCTGGGGCAGCGCGCCTCGCCCGAGGCGGTCGCCGACTTCAACCGGCAGCACGGGTACGACCGCCCGGTCCTCACCCAGTACGTCGGCTACCTGGGCCAGCTCGCCCGGGGAGACCTGGGCAGGTCGTACAAGCTGAACGAGAACGTGGCCACCCTGCTCGGGCAGAACGCCGGCCGCAGCGCGATGCTCTCGGCCGCCGGCCTGGCGCTGGCGCTGGTGATCGCCGTGCCGCTCGGCGTGCTGCAGGCGGTCAGGCGCAACAGCGTCGCCGACCGGCTCCTCACGGCGGTCTCGTACGTGCTCTACGCGACGCCGTCGTTCCTGCTCGGGCTGATCCTCATCGCCGTCTTCAGCCAGGCGCTGCCGATCTTCCCGGCCGAGGCGTCCCAGTCGCACTCGCCCTGGGTCGTGCTCACCGATCCGCGGGCCATGGCGCTGCCGGTCATCACGCTCGCCGCGGCGAGCGTCGCGGTCTTCGCGCAGTACCAGCGCTCCTCGGCCCTGGACCAGCTCGGCCAGGACTACATCCGGGTGGCGCGGGCCAAGGGGCTGCCCGAGCGGCTGATCCTGCTGCGCCACCTGCTGCGCAACGCCTGCCTGCCGCTGGTCACCCTGGTCGGCACGCTCATCCCCACGCTCCTGGCGGGCAACCTGATCGTCGAGTCGCTGTTCAACTATCCCGGCCTCGGCCTGCTGTTCCTCAACAGCCTGCAACGCGAGGACTATCCGGTGCTGCTCGCCTACACCCTCGTCGGGGGCGTCCTGACCGTGGCCGGCAACTTCGTCGCCGACCTCGTGGTCGCCGCCGCCGACCGCCGAATCGAGCTGACGAAATGACCACACAGAACGTGGAGGCCCGGCCCGAGGCCGAGACCGTCCCGGCGCGGAACCGGCGCTCGGTGCTGCGCGGGCTCCGGCGCAGCCCGCTCGGCCTGGCCGGCGGCCTGCTCCTGCTGCTGATCGCCGGGTTCTGCTTCCTCGGGCCGCTGCTCTACCGCACCAACCAGATCGACGTGGACCTGGTCAACGCGGCCCTGCCGCCCGGTCCGGGCCATCCGCTCGGCACGGACGCCAACGGCTTCGACGTGCTCGGCCGGCTGATGGCCGGCGGTCGCCTGTCGCTGCAGATCGGCCTGCTCGCCGCCCTGTTCGCCACCGCGATCGGCACCCTGTACGGCGCGGTCGCCGGCCTGGCCGGAGGCGTGGTGGACGGGTTCCTCATGCGGCTGGTCGACGTCATGCTCTCGGTGCCGTTCCTGTTCTTCGTCCTGATCATGTCGGCCCGCTTCCACGCCGACGCGCTGTCGCTGAGCCTGGTCATCGGCGGGTTCTCCTGGCTGGTCTCCGCCCGGCTGGTCCGCGGCGAGGTGCTGACGCTGCGGGTGCGGGAGTTCGTGCTGGCCGCGCGGGTGATGGGCGCCTCGCGCCGGCGGCTCATCCTGACCCACCTGATCCCGAACGCGCTCGGCGTGATCATCGTCAACATCACGTTCCAGGTCGCCGACGCGATCCTGGTCGTGGCGGCGCTGGGCTTCCTCGGGTTCGGGCTGACGTACCCGACCGAGGACTGGGGCAGCCAGCTCGCCGGCGGCGTCGCCTTCATCTCGGCCGACTACTGGTGGCTGATCTACCCGGTCGGGGGCTGCATCGTCCTGACGGTGCTGGCGCTCAACCTGCTCGCCGACGCCCTGCGTGACGCCGTCGGGCGCCGGGCCGACTGATGAACGCCGACTGATATCTCCACCCCCACATGTAGGGAGCCTGCAATGACGCACGTGTCCGGAAAGCAGCGAGCACGCCTGGCGGTGGCGCTCGCCGCCGCGGTGGCGGTGCTCGCCACAGCGTGCACCGGCGGAGGGGGCGCCGCGAAGGACCCCGCCGCGGGGTACGCCAGCCAGCCGGCGCAGTCGGGCAAGCCCAAGGACGGCGGCACGGTCACCGTCGCGCTGACCCCCGGCCTCAGCCCGAACTACATCTACCCCTACCCGCCGGCCGCCGCCAACGGGACCGTCATCGCCCGCGGCCTGATGTGGCGCTCCCTCTACCGGCCCAGCGGCGAGGGCGACCAGGTGGCCGACGCCGAGCTGAGCCTGGCCGAGCCGCCCGCCTACAGCCCCGACCGCAAGACCGTCACCATCAAGATGAAGGACTACAAGTGGTCCGACGGCAACCCGGTCACCGCCGGTGACGTCGTCTTCTCCCTGACCCTGCTCAAGGCGGCGCTCGCGGAGAGCCCGGCCAACTGGAGCTTCTACACCCCGGGCCAGTTCCCCGACGGGGTCACCGCCAAGGCCGCCGCGCCCGACACGCTGACCCTCGAACTGGAGACCGCGTACAACCCGTCGTACCTGATGTCGATGCTGACGCTGCTGTACGTGATGCCGTCCAAGGCGTGGGACATCGACCGCGCGGGCGGCCCGCACCTCGACTACACCAAGCCGAAGAACGCCACGGCGATCTACAAGTACCTCACCAAGGAGTCGGAGTCGCAGTCCACGTTCGCCACGAACCCGCTGTGGCAGGTGGTCAACGGCCCGTACCGGCTCAAGAGCTTCGACCCGACGACCGGCTCGTTCTCGCTGGCGCGCAACGAGTCCTACAGCGGGCCCGGCGACTCGCGGCTCGACCAGGTCGACTTCAAGGCGTTCACCTCGGCCGCCGCGGTGCTCAACCAGTTCAAGGCGGGGAACCTGACCGTCGGCACGCTGGACTCCAGCTTCATCACGCAGATCGGCGCGCTGAAGGCCAAGGGGTTCAACGTCTACGGCGCGCCCGCGCCCGCCCGCTTCGACTCGCTGACCATCAACTTCGGCAACACCGTGAACGGCTTCGACAAGATCATCGCGCAGCCGTACGTCCGGCAGGCTCTCCAGCGCCTGATCGACCAGCCGGGCTACATCGCCGGGCGGGGCATCTACAACGGCGCCGGCTCGCCCAACTACAGCACCGCGGGCAGCGGCTCGCCGTACCCGCCGGCGTTCGGGGACGCGCCGCCGTACCCGCACGACCCGGCGGCGGCGGCCAAGCTGCTCACCGACAACGGCTGGCAGGTGGTCCCGAACGGCTCGACCACCTGCGTGCGGCCCGGCACCGGGCCGGGCGAGTGCGGCGCCGGCATCCCGCGCGGCCAGAAGATCAGTTTCACCCTGGCCTCCGCGAACACCCCCGCCTACGTCGGCGCCCGGGACGTCGCCTTCGCCTCGGCGGCCAAGAAGCTCGGCGTCGAGGTCAAGATCGTCACCAAGTCCCTCACCTACATGTACGCCAACTACGGCAACACCTTCGCGCCCGCGAACAAGAACGAGTGGGCGATGCAGGACTACGGACCCCTCTACCTGGCGGCCGGTTACCCCAGCAGCAACACGGTGTTCAACGCCGAGGGCAGCTTCAACCTGGGCGGCTACCGCGACGACGAGGTGGACAAGCTCATCGACGCCTCGACCTTCGGCGCCGACGCCGGGGCCCTGTCGGCCGAGGTGAGCAAGATCGCCCAGGAACTGCCCGTGTTGTTCTTCCCGACCCCGCACACCCTGGTCGTGTGGAAGGACACGCTGTCCGGCCCGCAGTCGTCGTTCCGGGCCCTGCTCAGCTACCTGTACACGCCCGAGCTCTGGTACTTCCACGCATGACGCGGGACGCCTTCGCCCGGCCGCTGCGCCACCTCGACCCGGCCGCCGCCGCCGTCGCGGACGCCGCCACGCTGCGCGAGCTGGTCGGCGACGCCCGCGTGGTGGCCGTCGGCGAGGGAGCGCACAACGTCACCGAGTTCTACCGGCTCAAGGACCGGCTGTTCCGCATCCTCGTCCGCGAGCTGGGGTTCTCGGCGTTCGTGATGGAGTCCGGCTTCGCCGAGGGGCTGGCCGTGGACGCCTGGGTCCACGGCGGGCCGGGGGAGGCCGCGGTGGTCGCCCGCGACGGCATCACCTACCGGTTCGGCGAGTGCGAGCCGATGCGGCGGCAGCTGCGCTGGATGCGCCGCCGCAACTCGGCGGGCCCGGCGCAGGTCTCCTTCTACGGCATGGACCTGCCCGGCTCGTCCACCTCGCCCGGCCCGGCGGTGCGCGCGTGCCTGGACCGCATGCCGGCCGGGCCGGGCGACGAGGAGCTGCTGATCCTGAGCGACCTGGGCGGCCGTACCGAGGCGGCGGTCCGGTACGCGGCCATGCCCGAGGCCGGCCGCGCCCGCCTGATCGCGGGGCTGCGCGAGCTGGCCGGGCGCGCGCTCCGATCGCAGGACCCGGTGCTGCGCCGGTGCGCGGCCTCCCTCCAGGCGTTCGCCGACGAGGCCGAGGCGGGGGAGGCCGTGCCGGCGGGCGCGCCCTATCCTCGGGAACGGTTCATGGCCGAGACCGTGGAATGGGTGCTCGAACGGGAGGAGCGGATCGTCGTCAGCGCCCACAACTCCCACGTCCGGCGCTCGCCCTTCCACGGCCGGCCGACGCTGGGCGGGCTGCTCGCCGCGTCCCTGGGAGACGACCTGGTGGTCGTCGGCACAACCTACGGCTCCGGCCCGGAGGTCCGCTTCACGCAGCGCTCCCCGCGCCCGTTCGACTGCGACGTCTCGCTGGAGGCGCGCACCCTGCCGCCGAACTGCGTCGAGGCGCCGCTGGACCGCCTCGGCCCGCCCGTGGCCGTCGTCGACCTGCGCCGCGCGCCGGCCGAGCTGTTCGACGGGATCGACGGCACGCTCGCCGGCGGCGGCCTCGACCCGGTGGACGACTTCCCGGCCGCCTACGACGCCCTCATCCACGTCCGCCGGGTCAGCCGGGTCCCCGGCGCGTTCGAACGGCTCCAGGCCGAGTTCGCCGCCGCCCGGCCCGCCCAACCCGCCCATCCCGAACCGCCGGAGTCGTCGTGACCCTTCCCTATCCGCCCGCGCGCACCGTCGAGGTCGTCCAGGACGTCGCGGGCGTCCGCGTGCCCGATCCGTACCGGTGGCTGGAGGAGGAGACGCCCGAGGTGCGGCGGTGGCAGCGGCGGCAGGCCGAGCTGGCCGCCGCCGTCGCCTACGACGGGCAGGACCCGGCGGCCGTCCGGGACCTGATCCTGGCCTTCGACACCGGATCCCGCCCGGCCCTGCCCAGGTACGCGGCCGGCCGCTGGTTCCGCCCGGTCACCCCGCCCGGCGCGACGGCCTCCGCCGTGGTCGTCGCCGACGAGCCCTACGGCCCCGGCAGGACGGTGGCCGACCTGGCCGAGTTCGGCGGCACGGAGGGCGCGGTGCTGTCCTGGCTGGCGCCCTCCCCGGACGGCCGCGTCCTGGCCCTCGGCGTGTGCACCGACGGCAGCGAGCACAACACCATCCGGCTCGTCGAGGTGGACACCGGCCGCACGCTCGACGCGCCCGGCCAGGTCCTGCACAGCGCGTGGGCCGGCGGCGTCTCCTGGACGCCCGACAGCGGCGGCTTCTCCTTCCTCGCGCTCACCGGCCCGCCGGAGGAGTTCCGGCAGGCGGTGTTCACCCACCGCCTCGGGACGCCGGGGGAGACCTTCGTGGAGCCGATCCCGGTCCCGGCGGGCTCGCGGGAGTACACGCTCGTCCAGTTCTCCCCGGACGGCCGCTGGGCCGTGGCCGCGCACCGGGTGGGCAGCCCGATCCCGTGCGCCGTCCGCGACCTGTCCGTGCCCGGGTCGGCGTGGCGGCCCTTCGTCACCCGCTGCGCCGGCACGGTCGCCGGCCACGTCGTCGGCGACCGCTACGTGGCGGTGACCGACGTCGGCGCCCCGCGCGGCCGGGTGGTCGCCATCCCGCTCGACGCCGCCGACCCGGACGACCCGTCGGGATGGGCCGAGCTGGTCCCCGAGGGCGGCACCGTGCTGCGCTCGCTCACGCCGGTCGGCGAGCACCTGTACCTCAGCGAGTTCGACCGGACGTTCGCCCGGGTCCGGATCCTCGACCGCGCGGGCGCCGTCGCCGGCGAGGTGCCGCTGCCCGGCCGGGGCGCGCTCGCCGCCCCCTTCTTCGCCCTGACCGCCCTGGCCACCGGCATGCCCGCGGCCGACTTCGTCTTCGCCTTCTCCACGCTGACCAGCTCCTGGGGCGTCTACCGGCACCGGCCCGGCCATAGCGCGCCGCACACCCTGACGGCCCCGGCGGTCACGCTCGACGCCGAGGTGGCGGAGGGGCAGGCGGTGGCGGCCGACGGGGTCGCGGTGCCGTACCACGTGGTGCGCCCGGCCGGTCTCGACCCGGCGCGGCCCGCGCCGGTGCTCGTCTCGGCGTACGGGGCGGCCAACGTGCCGCTGCTTCCCCAGTACCAGCCGGACCTGGCCGCCTTCGTCGCCGCCGGGGGCGTGCTGGTGCAGGCGTACCTGCGCGGGGGCGGCGAGTTCGGCGGGGACTGGTACCGGGCCGCGCACCGGGAGCGGCGGCACGTCCGCGACTCCGACCTCGTGGCCGTCGCCGAGCACCTGATCGCCGAGGGCGTGACGGCCGCCGACCGGCTCGCGCTGACCGGCGGCTCCGACGGCGGGCTCATGTGCGGGGTCGCCGTCACCAGCCGGCCCGAGCTGTGGCGGGCCGTCCTGCCGCGGGCGCCGCTGCTGGACCTGATCGGCGGCATCCGCGACCCGTACCTCGACTTCGTCATCCGCAAGGCGTGGGCGGACCCGGACGACCCCGAGGAGGTCCGGCGGCTGCTCCGGATGTCGCCGTACGAGCTGGTGCGCCCCGGCGTCTTCCCCGCGGTCTACCTCCAGGCGGGGGCGGCCGACCCGCGGTGCCGTCCCTGGCACGCGCGCAAGTTCGCCGCCCGCCTCCAGGCGGCCCAGCAGGGGGACGAGCCCGTCCTGCTGCACGTCTTCGACGACGCCGGGCACGGCGCGGCCACCCCCCATGACGTGGCGGTGGCCCAGGACGCCGAATGGCTGGCCTTCCTCATCGGCACGCTCGGCCTGCGCGGCGCGGTCAGTCGTCCGGCGCGGACCTGATCGACATCAGGCGCAGCTGCAGCATGGCCGACAGGCGCGCGTCCGGGGAGCCGAGGTCGATCCGGCCCACCTCGGCCGCGCGCCGCAGCCGGTAGCGGAACGTGTTGGGATGCACGAACATCGCGGCGGCGGCCACCGAGACGTCGCCGAAGGCGTCGAGCCAGGCGTCCAGCGTCTCGACCAGGCTCGTCTGGTGCTCCCTGTCGTAGGCGACGATCCGGGCGATCGGCCCGCTGGGGACGTCGCCGCGGGGCACGAGGTCGGCCAGCTCCAGCAGCAGCGCGTCCACGTGCACGTCGTCCAGGCGGGCCACCTGCCGCCCGGCGGCGCCCGAGCGCAGCACGCGCAGCGCCCGGTCGGCGCCCGAACGCGAGTGGGCCAGGGCCGAGTTGTCCCCGGCCGGCCGGCCCACCCCGACCAGCGGGCGCAGGCGGGAGCCGACGCGGGCCAGGAACTCGGTGGCCACCAGGACCGCGCGTTCGTCGGCGTCCTGCCGGTTCTGCGGCAGCGGCAGGATGCCGTAGGCGACGTCGCCGACCAGCGCCGCGGCGGCCCGCGGGTGCACGGCCGACAGGTGCATGGCGAAGGCGTCGGCGAGCCGCTTGCGCTCGGCGGCGAGCTGGGCGGGCAGCGGGCTCTCGCCCGCCGGGCCGACGACGGTGAGCGCCAGGACGACCGCGGGCTCGTCCTTCAGCCCGAGGCGGCGGGCGGCCTCCAGGGAGCCGGGCCCGCTCTCCAGCGCGGTGCCCAGCAGCTCGGCCCGCAGCCGCCGTTCCATGTCGGCGTCGGCGCGCTGCCACACCATGTGCATCGCGACCAGCTTGGACGCCTCGTAGAGCGCCTGGCTGCGCTCCTCGCCCAGCGGCTCGGGGACGACGACCCAGATCGTGCCCAGGATCTCGTCGCCGGCGCGCACCGCGATCGCCACCCGGGGCAGCGCGGGCGGCTGCCTGCCCTCGGGGTCGGGCAGGGGCGCCACGAAGACGGGCCGGTCGCTGCGGTAGATCGCCTGGAAGACGCCGCGTTCCTCCAGGATGCGGGTGTACTGCTCGGGGACCTGGCGGCCCAGGATCGTCCGCACGCGGGAGGTGTCGGTGTCCTCCTGGCGGCTGGAGAAGGCCAGCAGCCGCGAGTGGCGGTCCTCGATGGTGACGGGTGCGTCGAGCAGCGCGGCGATGGCGTTGGCCACGGCGAACAGGTCGCCGGACCCGATCCGGCCCGAGGCGTGGGCGTCGGGGCCGAGCCGGCCGCCGTCGGAGGTCAGCTCGCGCAGCATGCCCGCCAGGTGCGTCCAGGACGCGCCGCGGGCGAAGGCCAGCACCGCCACGCCCGCCCGGCCCGCCGCCGCGACCAGCCGTTCGTCGGCGACGACGGGCGCGCGGACGACCAGCGCGGCGGCGCCGTGCCGCCCGAGCCGGGTCACGACCTGCGCGATCTCGGCCGGGTCGTGCAGGCCGACGCCGAGGACCAGCGCGTCGGCGGGCAGTTCGGGCTCGTCGAGCGGGTCGTGGATGACGACGCCGCCGATGTCCTGGGCGAGCCCGGCGTCGCCGCAGACGACATGGAGCAGGGTGGTACCGAGTTCCTCCAGGACGCGGCCCAGGCTGGCACGCGGGAGGCCGGTCACGGGGACAAGCACGCCTCCGAAGCTAGCGCCGCCCCGGTGGCGTGTCGTTCGTCCGTGACGACGAAATGCCGCCGGTGGATCTGTCGGAACGGACCAATCGGTCAGGACGGCATCGGCACCCACGCCCTGGCGACGGTGACCTCCTCCAGCACCTCCGGGATCGGGGCGACGCCGATCCCCGGGCCGGTCGGCACGGCGAGGTGGCCGTCCACCAGGCGGAACGGCGGCGTCAGGTCGGTCCGGTAGTAGCGGTCGGAGGCCGAGGTGTCGCCCGGCAGCAGGAACCCGGGCAGCGCGGCCAGCGCCACGTTGGCGGCCCGCCCCACGCCGGTCTCCAGCATGCCGCCGCACCACACCGGGACGTCGTGCGCGGCGCACACGTCGTGGATGCGCCTGGCCTCCAGATGGCCGCCCACCCGGCCCGGCTTGATGTTCACCACCTGGCAGGCCCCGAGCGCGATCGCGTCGGCGGCGGCGCGGGCCGAGACGATCGACTCGTCCAGGCAGATCGGCGTCGTGACGCGCTCGGCCAGCCGGGCGTGCCCGAGCAGGTCGTCCTGCGCGAACGGCTGCTCGATCAGCAGCAGGCCGAACGGGTCCAGCTCCGCCAGGTGCCGGGCGTCGCCGCGCCCGTACGCGGTGTTGGCGTCCACCTGGAGCGGGATGTCGCCGAACCGTTCGCGCACGGCCCGGACCGGCTCGACGTCCCAGCCGGGCTCGATCTTCAGCTTGATCCGCAGGTAGCCCGCGTCCAGGTACTCGGCGACGGCGTCGAGCAGCGCGGGGATCGACCCGGTGATGCCCACCGACACCCCGCACGGCACGCTGTCGCGCACCGCCCCGAGCGCGTGGGCCAGCGGGACGCCGCGGGCGCGCAGGTCCGCGTCCAGGACGGCCGTCTCCAGGGCGGCCTTGGCCATCCGGTGCCCCTTGAACGCCGCCAGCGCCGGGGCGACCTTGTGCGCGTCCAGGTCCGCCACGCCGGCCAGCGCCGGGACCAGGAACCGGGTCAGCACGTCGGCCGCGGCGTCGGTGTACTCCGAGGAGTACAGGGGCGCCGTGCCCGCGCCGCACTCGCCCCAGCCCTCGGCCTCGCCGGTGACGACGCGCACCAGCACCGCCCGGCGTACCGTCTCGGTGCCGAACGACGTGCGGAACGGCGTCACGAGCGGCATCTCGACCGTGCGGACCTCCACACCGGTGATCTTCACTCCGTCTCCTGTCTGTCCACGATGTACCAGCCTGTCCGGTCGAAGCCGCGTACCCGGCCGCCGCCTTCGAGCAGCTCGCCCAGCACGTCCCGCAGCGCCCCGCGCCAGTCGGCGGCGCGGGCCGGGTCGCTCTCGCGCATCGCCTCGACGTCGCCGGGCACGCCGACCAGGACGGTGGGCGTCCCGGCGTACCGGACCAGCGGCCCGCCCGCCGCCGACGTCTCCAGCGCCACGGCCGCGCCCGCCGCCCGCGCCGCCGCCGCGTCCGCCACGAGCGGCCGGCCCGCGCAGGCCGCCTCGACGGCGGGCGTCTCCAGCCGCCAGCGGACCAGGACGCGGTCGGTGGCGTCGGCGCGGTTGATGTCGTCGTCCATGGGGCCGTAGAAGTCCGGCAGGTACTCGGCGGGGTCCGCGCCCAGCTTGGCCAGGTTGAAGTAGGCGTTGCGGCGTACCAGCGGGTCGTAGGTCCAGCAGATCTCGCCGACGCCGCGCAGCATGGCCCAGGCCCGCTGGTGCAGCTTCATGGCGAACCCGACGTTGCGGCCCTGCATGCCCGCCAGCACGCCGGCGATGTGACTGTGCAGGGCGGCGCGCGCCGGCGGGGAGAAGAAGCCGAAGCAGGCGCCCACCATCCGGTCGCCGTCGAAGGCGCCGCTCACGTAGCTGCCCGCCTTCGACAACGCGCGCAGCATGTCGGCCGTCACCGGGGGGTTGTTCTCACCGGTGCGCCAGATGTGCTCGTACAGGCGGCGGACGGCTTCCAGCTCGCCGACGCTGTCCAGGGGGCGGATGTCGATGCCCGCGCCGTCGGCGGCGGCCTGGGCCGCGGCGCACGCGGCCTCGACGGGCCGGGAGTCGCGACGGTCACGGATGAGATCAGTCACGCCGGTCATGGTCGCAGCCGCCTTCGTCCCGTAGCTGGTCGGCGAGCACCGGGCGGCGGCGCCCCGTTCGTCCGCCCGGACAACCGCGTCCCGGGTCGCCCTTCCGCGGGGTGGTCACCGCTGCGCGGTCAGCAGGTCGGCGACCAGGGCCGTCAGCAGCCGGGTGCGGCCGGGCAGCTCCGCGACCAGCACGTGCTCGTCGTCGGCGTGCGCGCCGCCGCCGACCGCGCCCAGGCCGTCCAGGGTGGGTGTGCCGACCCCGGCGGTGAAGTTGCCGTCGGAGGCCCCGCCCACGGCGACCGAGGCCAGTGGCCCGATCCCGAGGGCGCCGGCGAGCCGGCACGCCCGCTCGAACAGGTCCTTCGACGCCGACGCCGGGAGCGGCGGCCGGTTCGGCCCGCCGCCGGCCGTGACGTCCGCGCCGGGCAGCACCGGCCGCAGCCCGCGCATCGCCGCGTCCACCCGGTCCTGCTCGCCGGCGTCCCTGACCCGTACGTCCACGTCGAAGCGGGCCCGCGCGGGCACGGTGTTGGCCGTGGTGCCCGACTCCAGGCGGGTCGGGGTGACGGTCGTGCCCAGCGCGGGATCGGCCAGCGCCGCCACGGCCGCGATCTGGTGGGTCACCTCGACCGTCGCGTTCACGCCGCGTTCCGGCTCCAGCCCGGCGTGCGCGGCCCGGCCCCGCACCAGCACCTCGTACCGGGAGACGCCCTTGCGCTCGGTCTTGAGCGCCCCGCCGGGGCCGGCGGCCTCCAGGACCAGCGCCGCCGCGCAGCCGCGCGCCTCGTCCTCGACCAGCCGCCGCGAGGTGGGGGACCCGGGCTCCTCGTCGCCGGTGACCAGGACGGTCACGCCGTCCAGGTCGTCCAGCGCCGCCAGCGCGTGGAACGCCATCACCAGCCCGGCCTTCATGTCGAAGCAGCCCGGCCCGCGCAGCACCCCGTCGCGCACCTCGAACGGGTGCCGCTCCAGCGAGCCGACCGGCCACACCGTGTCGTGGTGGCCGAGCAGCAGCACCCGGGGCTCGCCGCCGAACCGCCACCGCAGGTGGGTGCACCCGTCGATGACGACACGCTCGGCCTCGGCCCCCAGAAGGGCGGCGCCCAGCTCGGCGACGGCCGTGGCGCTGCGGGCGACCGCGGCCAGGTCACCGGACGGCGACTCGCAGCGTACGAGCCGCTCGATGTCGGCGATCATCGCGGCCTCGCGGGCCCGGTCGGACATGGTACGGCGTGGTGTCATGGTGGCTGCCTCCGGTCGGACGGACCGCCCATCATGGTGAACCACGACGCGGACGGGCCTGTCGCACCGGCCAACATCGGCCCGCCCCGTTGGGCCCCGCCGACGACCGCCCCCCGACGACTGCCCCCGTCGACCGCCCGGCTAGGTGAGGTCGGCGAAGCGCTCGACGTCCTCGGTGCGGCCGGAGACGATGATCACGTCGCCGTACGCCAGCTCGGTGTCGGAACCGGCGTAGGTGAACTCCTCCTCCACGCTCTTGACCGCCACCACGGTGACGCCGTACTTGCGGCGCAGGTTGGAACGGCCGAGCGGGACCCCGATGTACTCCTTGGGCGGCCGGGTCTTGGCCATCGCGAAGTTCTCGTCCACCTGCATGAAGTCCAGCATCCGGCCGGTCACCATGTGGGCCACCCGCTCGCCCATGTCGTGCTCGGGGAAGACGACGTGATGGGCGCCGATGCGCCCCAGGATCCGGCCGTGCTGGCGGCTGACGGCCTTGGCCCAGATGTCGTCGATCTCCAGCTCGATCAGCAGCGACGTGGTCAGGATGCTGGCCTCCAGGTCGCCGCCGATGGCCACCACCGCCCGGTAGAAGTCGGGCACGCCGAGCTGGCGCAGCGTCTCCAGGTCCGTGGAGTCGGCGGTGGCGATGTGGGTGATCTGCCCGGCCAGGCTCTGGGCGACCTTGGGCCGGTTGTCGATGGCCAGGACCTCGGTGCCGCGCCGGGTGAGCTCCAGGGCGAGCGAGGTGCCGAACCGGCCCAGGCCGATGACCACGACGGGGTCTGTCTTCTTGTCAGCCAACGATGACACGTTCCTCGGGTAGTTCGTAGCGACGGGTGCGCTCCTTCAGGGCGAGCGCGGAACCCAGCGTGAGCGGGCCGATGCGTCCGATGAACATCAGCACCGCCAGCAGCAGGTGCCCGGCGGCCGTGGTGTCGGCGGTGATGCCGGTGGACAGCCCGTTCGTGCCGAACGCCGAGACCACCTCGAACAGCACCTGGTCCAGGCTGTGGGGCGTGATGGCGAGCAGCAGGTAGGTGGAGACGGCGACCAGCACGACGCCGATCATGGTGATCGAGATGACCTGGCGCTGCGCGGACTCGGCCAGGCGCCGGTGGCCGATGTTCACCCGGGGCTCGCCCCGCAGCTCGGCCCAGATGATGAACGCCAGCAGCCCGAACGTGGTGACCTTGATGCCGCCCGCCGTGCCGGCGCTGCCGCCGCCGATGAACATCAGCAGGTCGGTGGCGAGCAGGCTGCTCGGGTAGAGCTGGCCGATGTCGAGGCTGTTGAACCCGCCCGACCGCGGCATGACCCCGGTGAAGAACGCGGCCAGCAACTTGCCGGAGTCGTCGAGCCCGCCGAGCGTCCTGGGGTTGCGCCACTCGGTCACCAGGAAGACCAGCGTCCCCACCGCGAGCAGGACGAGCGTCACCCCGACGGTGACCCGGGTGAGCACCGACCACCGGCTGGGCCGGCGCCAGGCGCGGGCCAGCTCGAACACCACCGGGAAGCCCAGCCCGCCCACGATCACCGCGACCGCGATCGGCAGGCAGATCCACGCGTCGGTGACGAAGCTCATCAGGTTGTCCGACCACAGCGCGAACCCGGCGTTGTTGAACGCCGACACCGCGTGGAACCAGCCCAGGTACATCGCCCGGCCCAGCGGCTCGCCGTAGCCCGTGACGAAGCGCGCGGTGAGCACGGCGCCGACGATCAGCTCGGAGACGAGGCTGAAGATGACCACGTTGCGCACCACGCGCCGGACGTCGGACATGCTCAGCGTCTTGGTCTCGGCCTGGGCGAACATGCGGGCGCGCAGCCCCAGCCGGCCCGCGACCAGGACGGTGAACAGCGTGGCCATCGTCATGATGCCCAGCCCGCCCACCTGGACCAGCATGGCGATCACCACCTCCCCGGCCACCGACCAGTGGGTGGCGGTGTCCACCACGACCAGGCCGGTCACGCAGACCGCGGACGTCGCGGTGAACAGCGCGGTCAGCCAGCCGGCCGACTCGCCGGTGGCCGTGGCCATGGGCGAGGTCAGCAGGGCCGTGCCGGTCAGGATGAGGGCCGCGAACCCGGTCGCGATGACCTGCGCCGGGTGGTGGAACCGGGACAGGAAGGCGCCCGTCAGCCGCAGGTTTCTCATGGCGCGCCCCCGCCGTGCGCGGCCGGACGGGGGACATGATGTGAGGCGAGCACCATCAGACGGTAGACCACCCGGCCACCGCTCCGGCAAACGCGTCCGGAGACGGGGGCCGGGAGCGTGCCCCGAAGGTAACGCGGCTAAAAATGCGACAAAAACGATTCGGCGTCGGGAAAGCCGTGCAGGTCACGTCAGTAGAGTGACAATCTCGTAGGTGATCACGAACGGGGCGCGATCGGCATGCTGGGGGAGGACACGCCGTACCCGATGCTGGTCGCCGACGCCTCGGGCGCCGTCGAGCGGGCGAACGCCGCCGCCCGGTCGCTGCTGGGCGACACCGCGCGGATCGCGCCGGACTGGCTGGCCCGGGCCCACCACGACCTCTGCGCCCGCCTGGCCGCGTCGCCCGCCGCCGAGGGCGCGCCCGAGGCCGGGAGCGTGCCTGAGCCTGCTCGGGGGCCGGTCGGGGAGCGGGTGTTCGAGGCCCATCCCGTGCGTGCCGGGCGCGACCGCGTCACCTGGTGGCTGGTCGACGTCACCGCGTCGGAGCGGGCCATGGAGGTGCTGCGGGGCGAGCGGGACTCGGCCGCGTCCATGGTGGCGGCGGCCACCGAGCTGCTGTCCTCGCTCAACCTCGACCGCTGCCTGGAGGCGGTCGCCCGCCTGGCCGTGACGCACCTCGCCCAAGCCGCCCGGGTCGTCGTGCCGCTGGGCCCGCGCCGCTACGAGGTCGCCTACCACGAGGCCGGCGGCGAGGCCGTGCGCCGGAACCTGGACATCGATCCGCGCTCCATGCCGGGGCTGGCCGAGGCGCTGCGGGCCTTCCCGCCGGTCCCCGCCCGCTGGGTGGACCCCGAGCAGGCGCCCGGCTGGGTGCTGGGCGAGGGGCGGGACGACACGCGTTCCGTGGTGGTGATCTCGCTGCCCGGCTACGGCCTGCCCGCGGGCGCGCTGATCCTGCTGCGCTCCTCGGCCGGTTTCGCCGCGGCCGAGGAGGTGTTCGCCCGGCTGTTCGTGGCCCGGGCCGGCACCGCGATCTCCATCGCCCGCGTGTACGCCGAGCAGGGGGCCATCACCGAGACGCTGATGGCCGACCTGCTGCCGCCGATGACGCCGTACCTCGACGTCGCCGACGTGGCGGCCCGCTACCGGGCGGCGGGCCACGGGGCGCTGGTCGGCGGGGACTTCTACGACGTGCACCCGGTCGCCGGATCGGGCGGGGCGGCGCTGGTGGTGCTCGGCGACGTCTCCGGCAAGGGGCTGGAGGCCGCCGTGCTGACCGGCAAGATCCGCAACACGCTGCGCGCCCTGCTGCCGCTGGCCGACGACCACCAGCGCGTGCTGGAACGGCTCAACGAGGTGCTGCTCGCCGGGTCCAGCCCGCGTTACGTCACGCTGGTGCTGGCCGGGGTCGAGCGCCGCGGCCACCGGCTGGAGCTGCGGCTGACCAGCGCCGGCCATCCGCCGCCGATGATCGTCCGCAACGACGGCCGGGTGGAGGACGCCCGCACCCGCGGCACCCTGATCGGCCTGCTCGACCAGATCACCAGCGTCACCGAGACGGTGCTCCTGGCCCCCGGCGAGACGTGCCTGCTCTACAGCGACGGCGTCATCGAGGCCAGGGGCGGCCCGCTGGGCGACGAGATGTTCGGCGACGACCGGCTGCGCGAGGAACTGCGGCAGTGCGCCGGCATGCCGGCCGCCGCCCTGGCCGAACGCGTCCAGATGCTCGCCTCCCAGTGGGCGGGCGAACGGGAGCGCGACGACATCGCCATCGTCGCCATCGGCGCACCGCGCGAGGCGCCCGACGGCCCGGACGGAGGTCTTCCGGCGTGAGCGCTTCCGGCGTGCGGGACGAGATCGAGCGCTGCGTCGAGGCGCTGCGGGCGGCGGCGACGGCCGGCGACGAGTACGCCGCGATCGACGCCGCGCGGGCCGCCCTCGACGCCGGCGTGCCCCTGGAGGCCATGCTCCTGGACGTCGTCGCCGTCGCGCAGGCCCGCGTGGGCCTGGACTGGGCGGCCAACCGGCTCACCGTCGCCCAGGAGCACACGGCGACGGCCGTCCACGAGCGGGTGCTGGCCGTGCTGGCCCACGAGCCGGGCGCGCGCGGCCACCGTTCCGGCCCGGACAGGGGACGGGTGAGCGTGGCGTGCGTGGACGGCGAGTGGCACACCTTCCCGGCCCGGCTGCTGGCCGAGGTGCTCCGGCTGCGCGGCTGGCAGGTGGACTACCTGGGCGCGCACGTCCCGACCGCGCACCTGGTCGTGCACGTGCACAGGACCGCCCCGGCCGTGGTCGCGCTGTCCGGGTCGATCGCCACCCGGCTGCCCGCCGCGCACGCGGCCATCAGCGCCTGTCAGGCGGCGGGCACGCCCGTGCTCGTCGGCGGCGCCGCCTTCGGGCCCGACGGCCGCTACGCCCGCCTGCTCGGGGCCGACGCCTGGGCGCCCGACGCGCGGGCCGCCGCCGACCTGCTCGACGCCGGGCCGCCGCCGCGCCGGGCCGCGACCGGGCTGAGCGCGGGACGGCCGCCGCACCTGGCCGGCCCCGAGTACACGGCGCTCACCGACCGGGCGTCCGAGCTGGTCAGAGGCGTCATGGCGGAGCTGGACGAGCACGTGCCCGTCACCGCGGGCGAGGAGCCGACCGGCCACACCGCCGAGGACGTCGCCTACGTCGTGGACTACCTCAAGGCCGCCGCCTACGTCGACGACCCCGGCCTGTTCACGTCCTTCGTCAGCTGGATGGCGTACGTGCTGACGGCGCGGGGCGTGCCGGCCCGGGTGCTGGCCGTCACGCTGGACGCGCTGGCCGCCCGCCTGGCCGGCCTGCCGCGCACCCGCGAGCTGCTCGTCCAGGCACGGGCCGGGCTGCCCGACGGGCCCCGCTGACCGCCGCCCAGGCTCAGTCGCGCTCCTGCCAGGTGCACAGGCAGACGTGGTTGCCCTCGGGGTCGGCCAGCACCCAGAAGCGCGGCGCCTCGTCGGTGTACACCAGCCGCCCGCCCGCCGCCAGCGCCGCGTCGATCCGGGGCTGGACCTGCGCGGGCTCCACCCATACGTCGAGGTGCCAGCGCTGGCGGGGCTCCTCGTCGCCGGACGGCTGGAACCACACGCCGGGCAGCGCGCCGGCCGGGTCGTGCAGCTCGCCCCGGTCATCGGCGGGCATGGCCAGCACCGCCGCCCAGAACGGCCGGACCGTGTCCCGCGCGGGGGTGTCGAGGCCGAGTTCGAACACGGAGACGGACGCCGGGTCGAGGCGCACCCCCGCGTCGGCGGCGAGGGACGTGATCGCGCGCGCCAGCCGCACGTCGCGCTCGGTGACGCCGCCCGCGTCGTGGCTGGCCAGGCGGACGTCGACATGGGTGTAGCGCAGGTCGAGGTCGGGATGGTGGTCCATCTCCTCGGCCACCGCCCCGACGGCGTCGACGAGCGCGAGCCCGGCCGCGAACGTGCCGGTGTGGAGGCGGGTGTGCAGGCCGCCGAGCAGGTACGCCCACCCAGCCGGCCCCTCATGTGCGATCTGCGATCCGGTCAGCTTGGCCATGCGGCCATTCTCGCAGCACTCACCTTCTGCCTTCCGCGCGACTGAGGTGAGCGCAACCAGATCCGTCAGGCGACAGACAGCCTGCGCATGCTCGGCTACCGTCCGCAGTATGGCGTACGACGACGAGCAGGAAGAGCGTCCGGTGTGCGGCATCTGCATGGGTGCCGGCGGAGAGTGGATCGACCGGAACGGCGACTCCAGGAAGCAGTCCACATGGGTGTCGTGCAAGTCCTGCAGTGGGACCGGCCGTAAGTGACGGACCCGATCACCTGCCCCGAATGCCAGGGCCGCCGCGGCGTGCAGCTCGGCGAGCTGTTCCTTTCCTGCACGTTCTGCGGCGGCCTCGGCCAGGTGGGCGGCGAGAACGAGCCCGCCGAGCGCGGCGCGGAACCGCCCCCGGACGGGCCGCCGCCGGCCTGGCAGCACAACGTATGGTCCGACCCGTGGATCGCCGAGACGCTGAAATGCCGCTTCTGCCTCGGCTCGAAGAAGGTGACCCACATCGAAGCGGGCACGCTGGTCATCGTGCCATGCAGGTGTGCCGACGACTGATTCCTCAGCTGGGCGTCCTGGACGGTCAGTCGAGGCAGAACTCGTTGCCCTCGGGGTCGGTCAGCACGATGTGGCCGGCGCCGAACGGCGGCTCGGGATCGTGCCGACGCACCCGCGTCGCGCCCAGCCCGACCAGCCGCTCGCACTCGGCCTCCAGGGCCGCCATGCGCTCCTCGCCGCGCAGCCCGGGAGCCGCCCGGACGTCGAGGTGCACGCGGTTCTTGGCGGTCTTGCCCTCCGGCACCCGCTGGAAGAACACCCGGGGGCCCCGGCCGTCGGGGTCCTCGATGGCCGACCGCGCGTCGCGCTCCTCCTCCGGGACGCCCACCCTGGCCAGGAAGTCGTCCCAGGCGGCCAGCGGGTCGGCGCCCGGCGGCAGCTCGACCCCGGGCGGGCCGGGGTGGACGTAGCCCAGCGCGTCACGCCAGAACGTCGACAGCGCCTTGGGGTCGTGGGCGTCGAAGGTGATCTGGACATGGCGGCTCATACGAATCACTCCGTTCGGTGCAGGAAGAGGTTCCCGGGAACACTGTGACATCACTGGCGGACAGGATCGGTCCGCTGCCGTCCCAGTGCCGCCGCCTCCTCGCGCAGCCACTCGACCAGAGTCGGCACCAGCGGGTGGTCGCGCCGCGGGGCGGTGGCGATCCCGATGTAGCGGGCCGGGCGCGGCGGGTTCAGCGGCACGACGGCCAGGCCGGGCGTCCCGCGCGCCAGGCAGATGGACGGCACCAGGCTGACGCCCAGCCCGGCCGCCGTGAGCGCCTGCGCCAGGTGGTAGTCGGTGGTGGAGCCGCTGACCCGCAGCTCGAACCCGGCCGCGGCGGCGTACCCGCGCAGGAACGCCTCGGTCTTGGAGCAGCCGATCACCCACGGCTGCTCGGCCAGCTCGGTCAGGTCCAGCGACGCCCGGCCGGCCAGCGGATGGGCGGCCGGCAGCGCCACCGACAGCGGGTCCTCGGCCAAGGGCGTCCAGGCCAGCCCCGTACGGTCGCCGGGCAGCACCGGCAGCGGCCCGTCGAAGTGGTAGGCGATCGCCAGGTCCGCCTCGCCGCGCCGGACCAGCGGCAGGCTGTCCTCCGGCTCCCGCTCGACCACGTTCGTCTCGACCTCGGGATGGCCGGCGACGAACCGCGCCAGCACGCCGGGCAGCAGCGCCCGGCCGCCGCTGGTGAAGGTGGCCACGGTCAGCCGCCGGCGCCCGGAGGCCAGCTCGTCGATGCGCTCCCGGGCGTGCCGCAGCTCGGCCGCGATCGTCTCGGCCGTCTGCACCAGCAGCCGGCCCGGCTCGGTGAGGGCCACGCCGCGGGTGCTGCGGGTGACGACCGGGGTGCCGAGCTGCCGTTCCAGCGCGGCGATCTGCTGCGAGACGGCGGACGGCGTGAGCAGCAGCGCGGCCGCCGCCCGGTTGAAGCTGCCGTGCGCGGCCACCTCCCGCAGCACCCTGAGCCGGTGGGCGTCGATCAACAGTTCTCCTTAACACGAGGCCAGCAAGTCACCACTACCACTGCTGACCGCGTCCGGGCCAGTCTTGGCCGCATGCGACACATCTGCGTCATCGGCGGCAACCGCTACTTCGGCCGCCGCCTGATCCGCCTGCTGCTGGCCGGAGGGGACCGCGTGACCGTGGTCAACCGGGGCTCGGCCGCGCCGCCGCCCGGCGCCGAGCACGTCGTCGCCGACCGGGCGGACGCGGCGGCCCTGGCCCGAGCCCTGGGCGGCCGGGCCTTCGACGCCGTCGTGGACCAGGTCTGCTACACGCCCCAGCACGCCGACGTCGCCCGCCGGGTCTTCGCCGGCCGCACCGCCCGCTACGTGATGACCTCCACCATGGAGGTCTACGACCCGGCCACCTCGCCGTCCCTGCTGCCCCCGGCCGCGGCGCCGGTCCGCGAGGAGGCGGTCGAGGCCGCGTCCTGGCCGGTGGACCGCGGTCTGCCGTGGGGGTCGCCGGACGCCCTGTCCCTGCTGCTCGGCGAGGCGGCCGCGTACGCGGAGGGCAAGCGCCAGGCCGAGGCCGTGTTCGCCTGGGACCCGGTCTTCCCGTTCCTCGCCGTGCGCAGCGCCCACGTGCTGGGCGGCGGGGACGCCGACTTCACCGGACGGCTGCGCCACTACGTGGACCGCGTACGCGCCGGGCTGCCGGTCGCCGTGCACCGCGACCCGGCCCCGACGTCGTTCGTCCACCATGCGGAGATCGCCGCCTTCCTGCACTGGACGGCGACGGGCACCGACGTCACCGGCGCGCTCAACGCCGCCTCCCGCGACACGATGACCGTCACCGGCCTGTGCGCGGCCATCGCCGCCGCGACCGGCTCGCCGGCGCCCGTCCACCGGGTGGTGACCGGCGGCGAGCCCGCCTCGCCGTTCTCCTTCGACCGCTCCTACGCCATCGACGCCGGCCGGGCCGCCGCGCTCGGCTTCACGTTCACCGACGTCGCGGCCTGGCTGCCGCGAGCCGTCGCCGACCTCCTCCAGGAAGGCTGACCGACCATGATCACCCGCCGCATCGGAACCGCCGAGGTCAGCGCCGTCGGCCTGGGCGCCATGCCGCTGTCCGTCGAGGGCCGTCCGGACCGCGCCCGCGCGATCGCCACCGTGCACGCCGCCCTCGACGCGGGCCTCACCCTGATCGACACGGCCGACTCCTACCACTGGCACGCCGGCGAGCTCGGCCACAACGAGGAGCTCGTCGCCGAGGCCCTGGCCACCTGGTCCGGCGACGCCTCGGGCGTGCTGGTCGCCACGAAGGGCGGGCGCGGCCGGCCCGGCGACGGCTCCTGGACGGTCGACGGCCGTCCGGACCATCTCAAGGCCGCCTGCGAGGGTTCCCTGCGCCGCCTGCGCGTCGAGGCGATCGGCCTCTACCAGCTGCACAAGCCCGACCCGGACGTCCCGTGGGCGGAGTCGGTGGGCGCGCTGCGCGACCTCCTCGACGCGGGCCTCATCCGCGCCGCCGGCCTCTCCAACGTGACCTGCGAGCAGATCCACGAGGCCAGGGCCGTCCTCGGCGGCTCCCTGGTCTCGGTGCAGAACCGCTACAGCCCCCAGCACCGCGACAGCCTGCCCGAGCTGCGGCTGTGCGACCGCCTCGGCATCGCCTTCCTGCCGTGGAGCCCCCTCGGCGGCATCGCCCGCAGCGCCCTGGACGGCCCCGGCGCCGCCCCGCCCCGCACCCCCTTCCACGAGGTGGCCGAGGAGCGCGGCCACACCCCGCAGCAGGTCTGCCTGGCCTGGCACCTGGCCCACTCCGAGCACGTCGTCCCCATCCCGGGCGCCACCCGGCCGGAGTCGGTGCGGGCGTCGGCGCGGGCGACGGCCCTGACACTGACCGAGGACGAGCTGCGGCGACTGGACGTGACCTGAGGTAGCCGAATGACTACCCTGCGCTTGCCAGGCGAAGCCGCGGCGTGCTGACCTGGCCGCGTGAGCTCATGCCAGGACCGCGCGGTCCACGAGGTGCGCACCCTGATGGACCGGGGCGTCGCGGCCGAGCACGTCGGCGCCGCCGTGTCCGCCGCCATCGCCCCGCTGCTGCCGCACGACGCGCTGAGGCTGGTCGGCACCAGCCCGGCGACCGGGCTCGGGCAGGGCTCGTTCAGCTTCTGGCATCGCTACGAACGCGAGCTGGCCGTCTCCCTGCTGGCCCACCGCCGCGCCCACGGCGACCCGTGCCGGCCCGCGTCGCTGGCCCGGCTGCGGGTGCCGGTCGCGGTGGCCGGCGCCGAGGAGGGTGCGCGGCGGGCGTTCGCGGCCTGCGGCGCCTCCTGCGAGCTGCGGCTGCTGCTGCGCGACGGGCGTGGCGGCGTGTGGGGCCTGCTCGGGCTGGTCCGCGCCTGCGACGCCCCGCCGTTCACCGAGGACGACCTGCGCAGGGCCACGCTGCTCGCCCCGGCCCTGATGACCGCGCTGCGCAGGTACGTCACCGCCGCCCCGCTCGCCCCCACCGCGCCCGCCCTGCCCGCCGGGGTGATCGTCGTCGGCCCCGACCGCGGCATCCGCGCCGTGACGCCGCAGGCCCAGGCGTGGTTCGACCGGTTGCGCTGTCCCGACCGGCACGGCGTGCACGCCTGGCTGGCCGACACGTTCGTCACGGCCCTGGCCGCCGACGCCGCCGAGCACGCGCGCGGCGCGGACGCCGGCCGGCCGATCATCTGCGCCCCGGCGGCCCGGTACGGCCGCTGGCTCGCCGTCGAGGGCCAGGCCCTGGACGAGGACGGCACGGGGGAGGTGGCCGTGGTGATCCAGGCGGCGACCGGCGGCCTGCTGCTGCCCTCGTTCTGCGACTGGTACGCCCTCACCCCGCGCGAACGCGGCGTCCTCGACCTGCTGTGCGCCGGAGCGGCGCCGAAGCAGATCGCCCGGCTGCTCGACCTGTCCGGACACACCGTGCACGACCACCTCAAAGCGGTCTTCCGCAAGACCGGCGCGAGCGGCCGGGACGAGCTCATGGCCGCCTTCACCGCCTGAACGCCATCCCCAACACTGGGGGGCTGTCCGGGCCGCCGCCCCGCCCGACCATGAAGGAGTACGCAGCACAGCACCACCAGGGGAGGCACCCGTGACCCAGATCTCAACCCCCGCCCGCCGCCAGGTCGAGAGCTTCCTGGACTTCTCCGACCACGTCGGGGGCCTGGAGGAGGCCGACGTTCTGGCCCTCCTGCGCGACCACGACATCACCACGCTGGAGCAGCTCGTCGCCAAGGCGGTCAGGGCGCCGCGCTCGGCCAAGCCCGTGCCGGCGGACCCCGCCAGGGCGCTGGCCCGGCCCAGGGCCGCCGCCGCGCTCGCCACCGCACCCCTCACCCACCCCGCGCCCGCCATGGCGGTGGTCGTGGACGGCGTCGAGCACGACCCGGCGGACCTGACCCGGTTCGACGGCCGCCCGCTGACCTACCTCTACCACCCCGATCGCCTGACGGCGGTCACCGACGACACCGCGGTCAACGGCGCGCTGTGGGCCGCGGCGCTGCTGCGCGACCCCCGCCCGGCCACGCGGGGCGAGGTGCAGATGTTCGAGCACGTGGAGTACGCCGGTGACTGGTTCTGGTGCCCGGCCCGCCAGGCCTACAACGACCTGACCGACGTCCACCACGGCCCGCTGCACCTGCACGACTGGAACGACGTCATCAGCTCCATGGGCGGCACGAACTGCACGGTCCGCTACTACGAGCACATCAACTTCGGCGGCAGCTCGCTGATCGTGCCGCCCTTCTCCGACATCCCGAACCTCGTCCCCAGCGGGTGGAACGACCGGATCTCCTCGGTCTGGAACCACGGCTGACCCTTCGTCCACCGGCCCTCCCCGGCGGACGGCGGCGCCGCGTACCCACGGGTACGCGGCGCCGTCGCGGTTCAGGCGGCCCTGGTGCGGTGCGAGCGGAGCGCGGCCAGGACGCCTGCGGGGTTGACGATGCCGTAGCCGTAGTCGTGGTCGAAACCGACCGTGCTGCGGTCCTCGGCGGTGCGGTTGAGCAGCGTGCGAAGCTGCGCGGGGGACAACTTGGTGGACGGGTGGCGGGTGCGCAGGGCGGCGATGACGCCGGCCACCACGGGGCAGGAGGTGGACGTGCCCGTGTCGGGCGTGCCGGGGCCGCCGGCCTCTGAGCCGGTGTAGTGGGTGTAGGCGGCCAGGTCGGGCTTGTGGTCACCGAGCCGGGCCGGCCCCTGGGAGGAGTAGCCGACGCGCTCGCCGCGGGTGTCGACCCCGGCCACCGTGACCACCTTCGGATGGCCGTTGCCGCCCACGATGTCGGTGAACCCGCAGCTCGCCGCCGGGCAGTCGCGCCCGCAGTTGCCCGCCGCGAACACGATGTCGGCCCCGGCGTGCTCCAGGCTGGAGATCATGACGTTGAACGGGTGCATCGGATTGTCGGAGTAGTTGCCGGGATGGCCGGGCGGGAAGTCCTGCTCCGGGTTGTACAGGCCCCAGCTGTTGCTGACGACCAGCGAGCGGGACTCGGCCGGCATGGCCTCCAGGAGCCCGCGCAGGTGGGTGTAGGCGGCCACGGCGTCGGACAGCATGCCCTCGACCGTGCCCTTCCTGCTCTGCAGGACGGCGATGTCGAGCAGCGTCGAGCGCGGGGCGGCGAGCTGGGTGTTGAAGGCGCACAGGCTGCCGTGTTCCACCGGGTAGCGCCCCGGCGTGGGCGTGACACCGGGCGGGGCCCAGCTGTGGCCGGCGTCGAGGGTGACCTGGCGGCCGAGCTTGGTGCTCACGTGGTCGGCGTTGACGCCGCCGTCGACGACCGCCAGGTTGACGCCGTGGCCGTCGTAGCCGGCCGCGCGCAGGTCGGAGGCGTGCAGCAGCCGTTCGACGTCGTGCCAGTCGCCGACCGGGCCGGTGTCGGCGCAGGTCAGGTCGGGATGGATGGACGGGTCGGCGAACACGCCGACGACCTCGCGTACGGACGACGACAACAACGCCAGCCTGGACGGCAGGTCGTCGTCGGGGAGCTCGCCGCGCACGAGCACGCTGGCGTGCTCGGCCGACAGGGAGAAGCCCAGCGGCCGGTTGAGCGACGACAGCAGGCCGCCTGGGGGCGAGGCGGGCAGCGCGCGCGGCAGGGCCAGCGGGGCGAACGCCTGGTCCAGGACGATTCCCGGCAGGTCACCTGCCACGTCGGCGACCGTGGCGGTCACGCCGGGGTCGAGGACGGCTTCGACGGTTTCACGGGCGGGGCGGAGCTGGATCAGGACACGCAAGGCTCCACCTCCTTCCTCGGGACGGGGATGGGACAGTCGTTGCTTCCCCTTGTAAATACCCATTGTAGTGAATTAACTACTTACAGTAGTGTCAGCACTTCATTGCTCCCGAGGGCACCTCTTTGTCGCCGTCCAGCCCCGTCTTGGTCTCCGGCGCGCGGCGGGTCGCGGTCTGGGCGAGGAGCGCGCCGGACAGCAGGATCACGCCGCCCGCGATCTGCAACCCGCCCAAGCCCTCGCCGAGCACCGCCCACGCCGCCAGCGCCCCGCCGATCACCTCCAGCGACGCCACCGTGGCGCCCACGGCGGCCGACAACCGCCGCACCGCGTTCACCCCGAGGATGTACGCCACCACGCTGGCGACCACCACCATCCAGGCGAAGGCCACCGGCACGGGCAGCGTCAGGGCGCCGGGCGCGGGAGTGGCGGACGTCGTGAACGCCTCCCACCGCAGGGCCCACGGACGGGCCACCGGGGCCAGCACCAGGGCCGCGCCCGCCATGCCCCAGGCGACCAGCCCGAGCGGGTCGACGTCGTCCCCGAAGCTGTCGTTCATCAGGAAGTATCCGGCGGAGCAGGCCGCGGCCAGCAGGCCGAGGGCCAGGCCGAGCGCGTCCAGCCGCAGGTCGTGCCAGACCTCGGCGACGATCCCGAGGCCGGCCAGGGCGACGAGCGCCCCGGCGTAGGCGGCCCGGGGGAGCCGGACCTTGCGGACCAGCCGCACCCAGGCCGCCACCATGACCGGGGCCATGTAGACCAGCAGCAGGGCGACCCCCACGGGCAGGCGGGTGATCGCCGCGAAGTACAGCGACTGCACCCCGGCCACCGCGACGACCGCGTACAGCGCGAAGAACGGCCACCTGGCCCGCGGGATGCGCAACGCGGCGGGCCTGACCACGGCCAGCACGCCCAGCAGCAGGAGCCCGGCCGCCGCCATCCGCGCCCACACGGCCTCGATCGGCGTCAGCCCGGCCGCGACGAGGTACTTGGCCATCGGCCCCGAGAACGCGAAACACGACGAGGACCCGAACGCGAGCGCGAGCCCCGCATACCTCATACCGCACCACCAGCGCCGTCACCACTGTCACCACTGCCAGGAAGCCACGACCCTGACACGCGCCGCGGCGCGGGCGCAACGCGATTACCGGCCCTCAGCCGGTGGTCGTAGTCCCCGGGTGGCAGAGGCGGGGCGGCGATTCGGATCTTCGGCCGATGGGCGCCGGGAGCAGGCTCCTGAACACTTGGCGGGGCCCACCCCCGGAGGAAGGTCCGCCCGTGTTCCGACAGCTCGACGACCGCGTCGCGTCGATCGTCTACATCGTCCTCGTGCTCGCCGTCTCGGCGGGCACCGCCGGCGTCGCGGAGGGGCTCGTCCTGGCCCTGTCGCCGCTGCTCACCGTGCTGGTGCTGCTGTTCGTCATCACCCGGGAGGGATACTCCAGGGACGGGCTGCGCCGCCTCGGCCTCGGCCGGGCCGGGCTGCGCGCCTGGCCGGCCGCCGTCGCCGCCACCGCCGGGGTGTGCCTGCTGGCCACGGCGGGCGCGGTCGCCCTGGGGTTCGGCCGGTTCACCGCGCCGCGGGGCGACTGGGCGCAGTCGGTGGCGGCCGTGCTCGTCGCCGGGCCGATCCTGGCCTTCGCCGAGGAGATCGGCTGGCGGGGCTACCTGCAGCCCCGGCTCGCCCGCCTGGGGGAGCGCGCGTCCATGCTCGTCGTCGGGGTGGTGTGGATCGCCTGGCACCTGCCGTACATCCTGTTCACGCCGTACTACCACGCCGAGGGGGCGCGGGCCGTCGTGCTGCCGCTGTTCGGCGGGTCGGTGATCGCGTTCTCGTTCCTCTTCGGCTACCTGCGGGTCATGTCCGGCAGCGTGTGGCCGGCCGTGCTGGCCCACTTCGCGCACAACGCCACGTTCGCCCTGCTGCTGGAGCACGCCGTCACCACCGACCGGCCCGTGGTGGTGGCCGAGTACCTGGCCGGCGACACCGGGCTGTTCGTCCTGGCGGGCACGGCGGCCTGCGCCCTCGCGGCCGGGATCGCCCGTTCCGCCGCCGGCCGCCACCGCTCCCGCCGGCCGGCCTCTAGCATTCCTCTGTGACCACCTACGACGACCATGACGCGTTCGAGCACCTGAACGTCTCGGCCCTGCCGCAACGCCAGCAGCGGATCCTGGCCACGATCCGCGACTGGGTGGTCAGACACGGATACCCGCCGAGCACGCGCGAGCTGGCCCAGGCGGTCGGGCTGCGCTCGTCCTCGTCGGTCTCGAAACACCTGAGGAGCCTGGAGGAGCAGGGCTTCCTCAGCCGCGGCGCGACGATGACCCGCCCGATCGACGTGCGCCTGTTCCTGCGGCCGCCGTCGGCCGAGCCGCCCGCCGAGCTGGTGAGCGTCCCCGTGGTCGGCGACATCGCCGCGGGCACGCCCATCCTCGCCGACGAGCACCTCGACGACACCCTCACCCTGCCCCGCGACCTCACCGGCCGCGGCACCGTGTTCGGCCTGCGGGTGCGCGGCGACTCGATGGTCGACGCGGCCATCTGCGACGGCGACATCGTGGTGGTGCGGCAGCAGCCCGAGGCGCACTCGGGGCAGATCGTCGCCGCCATGATCGACGGCGAGGCCACCGTGAAGGTCTACCGGCGTCGCGACGGGCACGTCCGGCTCGAACCGCGCAACCCCCGCTACGACGTCATCGACGGAGACCGGGCCGTGGTGCTGGGGGTCGTGGTCTCGGTGATCCGCAGCGTGTGACCCCGCGGCGGCGTCAGGGCCGCGCGGCCAGGAAGCGTTCGTGGTTGGCGGTGGTCGACAACGAGCGGAGGTCGGCGCGGTCGAGGTAGAGGGCGCCGTTCAGGTGGTCGGTCTCGTGCTGGGCGATGCGGGCCGGCCAGCCGGACAGCTCTGTCTCGTACGGGCGGCCGTCCCCGTCGAGGGCCGACAGCCGCACCCGCGCGTGCCTGGGCACCACGGCGGTCAGCCCCTCCACGCTGAGACATCCCTCGTAGAACGCCCGATATCTGGAGCCGACCGGCGTCACGACGGGGTTGACCAGCTCCAGGGGCGGCTGCGGCGCGCGTTCGCGCTCGGCGGCCAGGCCGGCCGGCAGCTCGGCCGGGTCCTCGATGACCGCCAGCGCCAGCGGGATGCCGACCTGCGGCGCGGCCAGGCCCACGCCCACTCCGGGCAGGTGCCGGAACATCGCGTCGAGCAGCTCGCGCAGGAGGGCGTCGGAGAGCTGGCCGTCGTACGGCTCGGCGGTCCGGCGCAGCACGGGGTCGCCGACCTGGGTGACCGACCAGGGCCTGGGGGAGGCGAGGAGGGCGTGCACCCGCTCGGTCAGCTCCTCGGTGCTCCGGCCGGTGCCGTTCAGGGGGCTCATGGGGGTCCTTCCGCTCGACGGTCGCTCGCTCAGCAGACGGTAGAGCATGCGCGGTGACCCGGTTTCGGCGGGTAAAGAGGGCTAGAAACATTCATAGAGTAGTTGATCCACTGCAATGGGTAATGATCGCTGCGGATGATCACGTAACGTCGCAGGGAGACACCCATGTGCAAGAGAACGATCGCCGTCCTCGGCCTGGCCGCAACGGGGCTGCTGACGGCGGCGGGCCCGGCGGCGGCCGAGGACGGCAGCAGCGTCGCCGCGCCCTGTGTCGCCGCCCGGCTCGAGATCGCCGGCGGGCCCTCGGTCGCGGCGGGCACGCTGCTCGACACCTCGGTCGTGCGGACGTTCCTGCAGGGGCTCGTCCGCCCGGCGGACCGGCCCGGGGCGCTGCCGCGTTCGGCGGACGCGGGATTCGCCGAGGCCGCCGAGTTCCCCGGCATGCTCGACGCCTTCCTGCTCGACGTCGAGCGGGAGATCGGGGTGAGCAGGCCGGGCGGCGGCACGGAGGAGCCCCGGCTGACCGCGGCGGACAGCGACACGCTGGCCCGGCGGATCCTGGAGCCGCTCGTCGCCGGCGCCCTGGGATGCGCCCCGGCCACCGGCTCCTCGGACACCCCCGCGTCGGACACTCCCGCGTCGGACATCGGTACGTCGGACATCGGCGCGTCGGACACCGGCGCGTCGGACACCGGCTGGGCGGACACCGGTCTGACGGACACCGGCGCGTCGGCCGAGGCGGAGCCGGCGTCCCTGCTGGACGCCGCGGGCGCCACGGCGGTGCTCGAAGCGCTGGTCAACCGACCCGAGACGTGCGTCACCGACGGCACCTCGACCATCGTCACCTCCGACGACGGCATGTACGTCACGACGGCGTCGTCCCGGACGTCGCTGCTCGACGCGCTCGGCGTCAGAAGGACGCTGGACGTCCTGACCGGCCGTCCCCCGGCGGCCTGCCCCGCCGCCGACGTGCCCCTGTCGGCGGCGACCACCGAGCAGGACCGGCCGAGGTCGCTCCTGAGCGGCCTCGGCCTCGGGGCCCTGTTCTCCAGGCTCCTGGGCTGACGCGCCCCCTGAGGCGGCCCCAGCGCCGGAGTTCGTGCGCGGGACGGGCGGGGGCCGGGATCGCGTGGTAGGTTGCGGGCGAGCCTTGATCCTTTGGGGGAAGGGGGCTGCGGCCGTGACAGGCACCGGCGACGAGACCGTCCACCCGACGGCGTGGCAGGCGGCGTGGGAGGTGCTGGCCCCCGTCACGGACATGGTCACCCCGATGGCCGTACGCGTCGCGGCCACCCTGCGCCTGACCGATCTGATGGGCGGCGACGAGCTGCCCGTCGCGGAGCTGGCCCGCCGGTCGGGCGCCGACGCCGACGCCCTGGGCCGGCTGCTGCGCCACCTGGCCTGCCGCGGCGTCTACGCCGAACGGGAGCCCGGCGTGTTCGCGGTCAACGAGCCCGCCGCGCTGCTGGCCTCCGGCCATCCCTCCATGATGCGCGACCGGCTCGACCTCGACGGCTTCGGCGGGCAGATGGACGTCGCGTTCACCGGCCTGCTGCACACCGTCCGCACCGGGCGGCCCGCGTGGGAGAGCGTCCACGGCGCCCCGATCTGGACCCATCTCGCCACCCACCGGCAGGTCGGCGAGTCGTTCGACGTCCTGATGGCCGCCGGGGCCGACGACCTCGCCGACGCGGCCGAGGGGTACGACTGGTCCGGCGTACGGCACGTGGTCGACGTCGGCGGCGGCACCGGCGCCCTGATCGCCGAGATGCTGAGGGCCCACCCGGGGCTGCGGGCCACGCTCGTCGATCTGCCGGACACGCTGGAGCGGGGCCGGCGGTTCCTGACCGGGCTCGGGCTCGACGGGCGGTGCGCGTTCGCCGGCCAGAGCTTCTTCGAGCCGCTGCCCCCGGGCGGCGACGTCTACGTGCTCAGGCGCGTGATCCACGACTGGGACGACGTCGACGCCGCGCGCGTCCTGCGGCGCTGCGCCGACGCGGCCGGGCCGCACGGACGGGTCGTGCTGATCGAGTCCAGGGGCGGCGCCGGCGACGACCCGGCCATGTTCGCCGAGATGGACCTGCGCATGCTCGTGATCAGCGGCGGCCGGGAGCGCACCGTCGCCGACTACGCCGCGCTCGCCGCCGAGGCCGGGCTCGACGTGGCCGGGGTGCGCCACACCCCGCTCGGCAACGTCGTCCTCGACTGCGTCCCGCGAAGCGGCTGATCGGGCTCTGCTCCAGCGCGGCCCCGCGTGATGACATACTTGATCATCCGCACGCGAAGGAGACCATGGTGAGCATCGAATGGGCCGCGCTGTCCGCCACGGACCTGCCGGCGATCGCCGGGCTGGCCTCCAGGTGCGCGGCGCGCGACGGCGGGCTCCCGGCCACCGCGTCGCCCTCCTTCCTGGAACGCAGGTACACCGGTGGCACCGCGGTGGGCGCGTTCACCGACGGCCGGCTGGTGGCCTGCGGGGCCGTGCGGCCGGTGGGGGAGACGTCGGCGGCGACCGGCCTGGTCGACCCCGACCACCGCGGACGGGGGCTGGGGTCGGGCCTGCTCGACCGGCTGGCCGCCGAGCCCGGGAAGGTGCGGCTGGAGACCGAGTCGCTCACCCCGCAGGCGTACGACCTCTTCCTGGCGCGCGGCTTCCGCCAGGCGTTCGCCGAGGACGTCTTCCGTCGCGACCTGGCCCGGCCGCTGCCGGACGTCCCGATGCCGGCGCAGGTGGCGGTCGAGGAGTGGTCCCCGCTCACCGAAGGGGCCTTCCACCAGGCGTACTCCGCGTCCTTCTCGGACCGTCCCGGCTTTCCCGGCTGGACGCGGGAGGAGTGGGTGGACTGGCTGGTCGACGACGAGTTCCTGCCGGGGTGCTCGCTGGTGGCGGTCGAGGGCGACGTCGCCGTCGGCTTCGTGACGTGCGCGGAGGAGTTCCTGATCCAGGTCGGGGCCGTGCCCGGGTGGCGGCGGCGCGGGCTGGCGCGGGCGCTCGCCGTCGCGGCGCTCGCACGTATGCGCGAGGGCGGTGCCGACCAGGTCTTCCTGGACGTCAACGTCAACAACCCGGCCTCGGCCGCGCTCTTCGGTGGTCTCGGGTTCGAGAAGATCGCCCGTCGCGCCCGTTACGAGTAGGTCCGTCGGGGGGTGCGGGGCCCGTTCGGCTTCTTAACCGGACGTTAGGGTTCCCGCAGTTCGTCGCTATCGTCCCGGCGGCCACTCTGGGAGGCGTCAGGACGACGACCGAACCGACGGAGTGTTTCCGCATGCGTAAGCCTATGATCATCGCTGGACTGGCCACGGCCGCCGTGCTCGCCGCGGGCGCCGGCACCGCCTTCGCCACCGCCTCCACCCCCACGTCCAGCCCCACGTCCGCGCCCGCTCCGGCGGTGCCCCGGGAGCAGGCCGAGAAGACGGCGCTGGAGAAGGTGCCGGGCGGCAAGGTCACCTCGGCCGAGCTGGAGAACGAGGACGCCGGCCAGGTCTGGGAGATCGACATCGACGCCGCCGACGGCACCGAGCGCGAGATCACCGTGGACGCCGCCAAGGGCACCGTCCTCGCCGACGAGACCGACGACGAGTCCGACGACCAGGCGGACGCCCAGAAGACCGACCAGAAGAACGGCCAGACCGCCGGTAGCCACGACGACCACGGCCAGACCGGTGGCGACGACGACGCCGACGACGACTGAGCGGCGCCGGGCAGGCGGCCCGACCGGACGCTGATCCCGGCGCGGCCCGGCGTCGGACGCCAGTGCCGGCGGGTCGTGGGCCGGCGGGGACTGGGTGTCAGTGCCGGGGGTCGTGGGCGGCTGAGGGCCGGGTGTCAGTGCCGGGGTCGTGGGCTGGATGTCAGTGCAGGTGGGCCAGCCAGCGGCCGTGCGTCGGCCGGCAGTGGGCGGCCGTGAACCCCGCGTTCGCGGCCAGGCGCCCGATGTCGGCCGCCGAGACGGTCGCCCAGCCGAACCACTCCCCGGCACGCGCTCCCCGGCGCAGCCGTACCCGGTCGACCCGGCTGCGCGTCCAGGGCGGCGCCAGCTCGGCCAGGACGGTGCCGCCCGGCCGTACGAGCTGCCGGACCCGGCGCAGCAGCGCCGCGGGGTCGCCGCCGATGCCGATGTTGCCGTCGGCGAGCAACGCCGTCGCCCACAGGCCGGTGCCGGGGACGTCGTCGAAGACGTCCCGCAGGAGGGCGAACCCGCCCGCCCGGCGGGTCAGGGCGACGGCGTGCGGCGTGACGTCGATGCCGAGCGAGGCGACGCCGCGCCGGGTCAGCGCCGCCGTGAGCCGGCCGGGGCCGGAGCCGATGTCCAGCGTGGGGCTGCGGCAGCGGCTCAGGAGCTCCTCGTCGCCGTCGATCGGCGCCGACCAGCGCGCGGCCGGCAGCTCGGCGCGGGTGCCGTCCAGGTACTCGATCTCGGCGCGCTCACCCGCGAGCGCGGCCGCATAGATCTCCCCGATCACCGGCCCGGCTCCCCGATGGCGTGACTGTTCCCGGTCACCGGCCCGGTTCCCCGTGCGGCAGAGTTTTCCCGGTCACCGGCCCGGTTCCCTGTTCGGCATGGCTCTCCCCGGTCATCGGTGCAGCGTTCGGAGGGTGGTGGCGAAGCAGGAGGCGGGGGCCTGGTGGGCCACCTCGGTCGCGGCCGCGGCGGTGTCGACGTCGACCAGCTCCGGCAGGTGATGGACGGCCAGCCCGGCGCGGACGAGCCGGTCGAGCTGGACCTTGCCGGTCTCCGGGTGCGACATGGGCACCCCGAGGAGCAGCGCCGGGTCCGGCCGCCGGAGCCCCAGCAGCCAGAAACCGCCGTCGGCCGCCGGGCCGTACACCGCGTCGTGGTCCGCCAGCGCCTCCCCGGCCTCGCGCAGCAGTTCGGGCGTGACCTGCGGGGTGTCCATGCCGATGAGCACGACGGGTCCGGGCCGCAGCCGGTGGGCGTCGGCGAAGGCCGCCGCGAGGCGCTCGTCCAGGCCGGCGCCGCGTTGCGGGATCACCACGAAACCGGGCGGCAGCCAGCGGCCCGGCAGGCCGTCCAGAGCGAGGATCCGCTGGCCGGCGGGGGCCGCGGCGACGGCGCGCAGGCTGTCGCGGAGCGCGGCCTCGGCCAGCGCGGCGGCCTCGGCCGGACTGTACGGAGGCGTCAGCCGGGTCTTGACGCGCCCGGCCACGGGCTCCTTGGCGATGAGCACGATCTGCGGCGAGTGCTCGAACGTGGGACGACTCAGCTTCCTCAGTCCTTCCGTGCCGATGACAGCAGGTGATCGCCGCGGGGCCGCCGCACGGCCCAGCCGGCCAGCACGGCCACGGCGGCCAGGGCGTACGCGGGGGTGCCGGGGCTGCCCGGGGCCGCCGGGCCGGTGGTGTAGGCGACCGCCCCGGCCAGGGCGACGCCCAGCCACTCCCACCGGCCGTCCAGCGCGGCCAGGGCGACGACGAGCAGCGCGTACCAGGAGTAGCCGGGGGTGAACAGCAGCAGGAGGGAGCCGCTGACCAGCAGCGCGCCGCGCCAGGGCCGGTCGGCGTCGCCGTACCGCAGGACGGCCAGGACGACCAGGCCGAGCAGCGCGATGGCGGCCCAGGGCGCCCACCCGTCCGGCACGAGCAGCCGCAGGACGGCGTAGCGGTTCCCGCCGCCGGGCCCGTCGTAGCGCTCCTCCTTGAGGTAGCCCGGCAGGTAGCCCGCCACCGAGGCGCCCGAGGCCAGCACGTACGGCAGGTAGGACAGCGCGACCACGAGCCCGGCGGGCACGACGGTGCCGAGCACCCGCCGCCAGGCACCCGGCCCCCCGGCCAGCACCCCGGACAGCGCGCCGGGCAGCGCGGTCACCGGCAGCAGCTTGGCCGCCACGGCCGCGCCGAGCAGCGCGCCGCGCCCCCGTACAGCGGTGCAGGCCAGCACCACCAGCAGCACGCCCAGCATGTCGACGTGCGCGTTGTTCACCGCCTCCACCGGCACGGCCGGGCACCACGCCCAGTACGCCGCCCGCCGGGCCCCCGCCGCCCGGCACAGGATCGCCAGCACGGCCACGGCCGCCACGAAGCCGCCGAGCTGGAGCGCCTTGTGCCGCACCCCGTCCGGCGACAACCAGTGGACCAGCAGGAAGTAGCCCTGCGCGACCGGCGGATAGATCGTCGGCTCGGTGGGGCGGTTGATCCGGGTGCAGCCGCCGCCGGGCAGGGGCCACAGGGCCGGGGCGTCGCAGGCGGCCGGGAAGAGCCAGTCGTCGCGCAGCCGGACGAGCGCCGGGTCGGCCGGCGGGTGGTCGTAGGGCGAGATGCCGGCGGCCTGCACCCGGCCGTCCCAGGCGTACCGGAAGGAGTCGGTGCTGCTGCTCGGCGGGGCGGCCAGGCCGGTCGCGGCGAGCGTGATCCCGCCGGCCAGGACCAGCGCGGCCGTCGTCCGTCCCGGCAGCCGGGCGGTCTGCCACAGCGCGGCCGCGAACAGCGCCCAGGCCGCCAGGTACCAGCCCAGGTGGGGCGGTCCCGTCACCAGCCGCAGCACCACGGCCGCCAGGGCGGCGAGCGTCCCGGCGGCCACCGTCGTGTTCCGGTTCACGGCGGCAGCCTCGCATCCCGGGGCCGGTCCCGGGCCGCCGCGGCGGTGCACGTTCGTTCTTCGTAAGAAGCCTTACGAACCGCGAACGCCGCTTCGGCCCGCCCGGCCCGGCGGCTACCGTCGGCGGCGTGAGAGTGATGGTCACCGGCTCGGCCGGTTTCATCGGCGGCCACGTCGCCGAGGCCCTGGAGGCGGCGGGCCACGACGTCGTCGGCCTCGACACGCGGACCGGCGCGGACGTGCGCGACGCCACGGCCCTGGACGCGCTGCTGCCCGGCGTCGAGGCCGTCGTGCACCAGGCGGCCAAGGTGGGCCTGGGCGTGGACGTCGCCGACCTGCCCGCCTACGCCGACGTCAACGTCTTCGGCACCGCCGTGCTGCTGGCCGCCATGGCCAGGCACGGGATCACCCGGCTGGTGCTGGCCTCCTCGATGGTGGTCTACGGCGAGGGACGTTACACCTGCGCGGCGCACGGCGACGTCCGGCCCGGCCCGCGGACCGCGGGCGACCTGGACGGCGGCCGGTTCGAGCCGCCCTGCCCGCGCTGCGGCGAGCCCCTGCGCTGGGCGCCGATCGAGGAGGACGCCCCGCCCGATCCGCGCAACGCCTACGCCACCAGCAAACTCGCCCAGGAACACCTGGCCGCCAACTGGGCGAGGGAGACCGGCGGGACCGTCGCGGCCCTGCGCTACCACAACGTCTACGGGCCCCGCATGCCGCGCGACACCCCGTACGCCGGGGTCGCCGCGATCTTCCGCTCCGCGCTGCGGGCCGGCCGGGCGCCGGCGGTGTTCGAGGACGGCCAACAGCTCCGCGACTTCGTCCACGTGCGGGACGTGGCCGGGGCGAACCTCGCGGCCCTGACCGCGTCCTGGCCGGCCGGCGGGCTGAGGGCCTGGAACATCGCCTCCGGCACACCGCGCACCGTGGGGGAGATGGCCCGCGTGCTCGCCGCCGGGTGCGGCGGCCCCGGGCCGCGGGTCACCGGCGGCTACCGGCTGGGCGACGTCCGCCACATCGTCGCCTCGCCCCGGCGGGCGGAGGCCGAGCTCGGCTTCCGCGCCGCGATCGGGTTCGAGGCCGGGATGGCGGAGTTCGCCCGATCATGACGATCGACGTGATCCTGCCCTGCCTGAACGAGGAGGCCGCGCTCGCCTGGGTGCTCGGGCGCATGCCCGCCGGCTACCGCCCGATCGTCGTCGACAACGGCTCCACCGACGGCTCGGCGCGGGTCGCCCGCGATCTCGGGGCGCGGGTGGTCACCGAGCCCGTGCGCGGGTTCGGCGCCGCCTGCCACGCCGGGCTGCTGGCCTCCTCCGCCGACCTGGTCTGCTTCATGGACGCCGACGCCTCGCTCGATCCCGCCCAGCTTCCCCGGGTGGCCGGGCCCGTCCTCGACGGCAAGCTCGACCTCGTGCTCGGACGCCGTCGGCCGCGCGGCGCCGGCGTCTGGCCCGCGCACGCCCGGCTGGGCAACGCCGTCCTGGCCCGGGGCCTGCGCCGCCGCACCGGGGTGGCGCTGCGCGACCTCGGGCCGATGCGGGCGGCCGCCCGCGTGCCGCTGCTGTCGCTCGGGACGGCCGACCGCCGCTTCGGCTACCCGCTGGAGACGGTGCTGCGCGCCGCGGCGGCCGGTTGGCGGATCGGCGAGACGGACGTGGACTACCTGCCCCGCACGGGCCGCTCGAAGGTGACCGGCACCCTGCGCGGAACGCTGCGGGCCGTCGCCGACATGCGCCGCGTCATGGCGGACGCGCGCCCCCGGGACGAGGTCAGGCGCGGGGGGCGTACATGATGACGAGGACGCCGGCGAGGCAGATCAGGGCGCCGATGACGTCCCAGCGGTCGGGGCGGAAACCGTCGGCGACCATGCCCCACACCAGGGACCCGGCGACGAAGACGCCGCCGTAGGCGGCCAGGATGCGGCCGAAGTCGGCGTCCGGCTGGAGGGTGGCGACGAAGCCGTACAGGCCGAGGGCGACGACGCCGCCGCCGATCCACAGCAGCCCGCGTTGCTCGCGCACGCCCTGCCAGATCAGCCACGCGCCGCCGATCTCGGCGAGCGCGGCCAGGGCGAACAGCAGCAGGGAGCGGATCATCGTCATGACGGCCAGTACATCGCATCCGCGAGGGCGGCGGCGGGGCCGGGGCAGCAGGTCCGCGGTCATCCCGTACCCGGGTACCGGATTCCAGGAGCGGCGGGAACTTGTAGGGTAGGAGGAGGACACGATCGGACAAAAGGGAGGCGAAGGTGCGCGAATTCCGCTCCTGCCTCCACCTCGCGCGCGAGCGGCACGCCCGCCCGCTGCGCCCGCTGGAGTTCCGTCCGGTCGGCACGAACGGCTACGTCAGCACGTGGGGCGTGATCGCGGGCATCCGCCCGCCGCAGGGCCGCTGAGAGCCCTCCGCCACGCGGAGGCCCGCGCCCGGAGGTGATCCGGGGTTCCGCGGGCCGCCGTGCGGGGTCGCGCGTCCGGCGGCCCGATCGTGCCCGTACCGTCCTGGAGTTCTCCCTTCATGTCTGCCTCCTCGCGGATCATCACTGCCCTGCGCTCCGACGCGGTCGGCGGCGTCCTGCTCATCGTCGCCGCCCTGACCGCGCTGGCCTGGGCCAACTCGTCCCTCGCCGGCTCCTACGAGGCCCTGCGCACGTGGTCCTTCGGCCCGGAGTGGCTGGGCCTGCGCCTGAGCGCGCAGGCGTGGGCCGCCGACGGGCTGCTGGCGGTGTTCTTCTTCATCGTCGGCAACGAGCTCAAGCAGGAGCTCGTGCACGGCGAACTGCGCGACCCGCGCCGCGCCGCGCTGCCCGTGGTGGCCGCGCTCGGCGGCGTGGTGGTCCCGGCGCTGCTGTTCCTGGCGGTGAACGCCGCCGCGCCGGGCGAGGCGGCCCGCGGCTGGGGCGTGCCGATGGCCACCGACATCGCCTTCGCGCTCGCCGTCCTGGCCGTCGTGGGCCGCGGCCTGCCCGCCCCGCTGCGCACGTTCCTGCTGACGCTGGCGACCGTGGACGACGTGTGCGCGGTCGTCGTGATCGCCGTCGGCTACACCTCGGGGCTGAACCTCGCCGCCCTGGCCGGGGCCGCCGCCGCGCTGTGCGTGTGGGCGTACCTGCAGCACGGGCGGGGCCGCGCGGTCACCGCCGTGCGCCGCGCGCTGCCCGCGTGGCTGCTGTACGGGCCGCTCGCCGTGCTGATCTGGGCGCTGGTGCACGCCTGCGGGGTGCACGCGACCATCGCAGGCGTCGCGATGGGCCTGCTGATACGCACCCGGCCGCACGCCGGCGAGCCGGAGCCGCCCTCGCAGCGTGCCGAGCACGTGTTGCGGCCGTTCTGCGCCGGGGTGGTGCTGCCGGTGTTCGCGCTGCTGTCGGCCGGGATCTCCCTGTCGGGGGCGGGCGGCTTCTGGGCGGGGACGGTGACCTGGGGCGTGCTGGCCGGGCTGCTGGCCGGCAAGCCGCTCGGCATCGTCGGGGCCGCCTGGCTCACCGCCCGCCTCACCAGCGCCCATCTCAACCCGCGGCTGGGCTGGAGCGACATCGCCGGCGTGGGCGTGCTGGGCGGCATCGGCTTCACCGTCTCGCTGCTGATCGCCGAGCTCTCCTACACCGGGCCGGCGTACCTGACGCAGGCCAAGGGCGCGATCCTGCTGGCCACGGCGGCGGCGTCCGTGCTGGCCGCCCTGATCCTCGGCGCGCGCGTCCGCCGGCACCGTACGGCAGGGCGGGCGGCGGCGGCCTAGCCGGGCAGCGCGGCGGCCAGGCGGGCGGCCAGGCTCGCGACCGCCGCGCGCAGTTCCGGCCCGCCCTCGACGCGGAAGGGGAACGGCACGGCCGGCAGCCACTCCTGGGCGTACATGGCGGGGTTGCCCGTGCTGCCGACCAGCACGCAGCCCTCGCCGTGCGGTTCGAGCCGCCCCATGGGCGGGTGCACCCAGGGCGCCACCTCGGCCAGGGGCGCGTCGAAGACCACGCGGGTCGAGTACGCCCATCCGGTGCCCAGGTTCTCCTCCAGCGCCGCCACCGGGTCCAGGCCGTCGGGCGGCCGGAAGCCGTGCACGGTCTCATGGACGGCCCGGACGCGGTCGACCCGGTAGGTGCGGATCGCGCCGACGCGGTGGGAGTGGCACAACAGGTACCAGCGCCCGTACCGGACGACGACCGCCCAGGGGTCGACCTCGGCCTCCCACTCCGTGCCCGACCCGCTCCGGTAGGCGATGCGGACGCGCCGCCGGGCCGCGGACGCGGCGACCAGCGCGCTGGTCACGGCGACGCCGGGACGGGCCGCGTACCGGTCGGGCGCGGCGGAGGCGTGCTCGCGCAGCGCGGCGGCCTGCCGTCCGACGCCTTCCGGCAGGGCCCGGATGACCTTGGACAGGGCGGTGCCCACCAGGTCGTCGGGGTCGGTGGCGGCCGGCTGGCCGTCGAACACCGCCATGACCAGGGCGAGCGCCTCGGGCTCGGTGAAGGCGACCGGCGGCAGCCTGGTGCCGCGGCCGAGCCGGTAGCCGCCGTAGGGGCCTCTGGCCGACTCGACGGGGATGCCCGCCTCGCGCAGGATCCCGACGTACCGGCGGGCGGCGCGCTCGGTCACGCCCAGGGCCGCGGCCAGCTCGCCGGCCGTCACGCCGGGACGCTGCCGGAGGACCTCCATGGCGCGCAGGGCCCGCGCGGTGGGGCTGAGTTCGGTCGGCACCCGAGCAGATTAGAGCGGTCAGGGCAGGTACCGGAAGTAGAACGTCCGGAATACGCCCTACCGTGTGGCGTCATGACCGACTCCCGGGAAGACCCGCACGTCGAAGGGTTGAGCGTGCGGCAGGCCGCGTTCACACGGGTACGCCTGATCGACGTCGGGGTGCGCGCGGCAGACCTGTCCGGCGTGCGGGTGCGCGGCGCCGAGCTCGTCGACGTCGAGATCAGCGGCCGGCTGCGGAACGTCGTGGTGAACGGCGTGGACATCGTCCCCCTCGTCGAGGCCGAGCTGAACCGCCGCATGCCCGAGCGCGCCAGGATGCGCCCCGACGACCCCGAGGGGTTCGGCGAGGCATGGGCGATCCTGGACCGGCTGTGGGCGGGCACCCTCGCCCGCGCCGCGACGTTCCCCGAGGCGGCGCTGCACCGGGGCGTCGACGGCGAATGGTCCTTCGTCCAGACGCTGCGGCACCTCAACTTCGCCTCGGCCGCCTGGGTCGGCCGGATGATCCTGGGCGACCTCTCGCCCTGGCACCCGCTCGACCTGCCATGGGACGAGGCCCCCGGCTGGGACGGCGTCCCGTGGGACCGCGCGGCCCGGCCACCGCTGGCGGAGGTGCTCGCGGTCCGCCGCGACCGCCGGGCGATGATCGGCCGGGTCGTCGCCTCGCTCACCCCCGAACTGCTCGCCTCACACGTCACCCGCGACGAGCCCGGCTGGCCGCGGCTGACCGGCTTCCCCCTCAAGGAGTGCCTGCACATCGTCCTCAACGAGGAATGGGAACACCGGCTCTACGCGGAACGCGATTTGAACGCACTGGAGAAAGAAGACTGACATGGACATCCTGCTCATCGGCGGCCTCTGGCTCGACGCGTCCGCCTGGGACGAGGTGGCGCCCGCGATCGAGGCGCTCGGCCACCGTCCCGTGCCGGTCGCCCTCCCCGGCCAGGGGGACGGGAACGCCTCCGCCACGCTCGCCGACCAGGTGGCGGCGGTGCTCGCCGCCGTGGACGCGGCGGACGGCAGGCCTCTGGTGGCCGGCCATTCCGCGGCCTGCACGCTGGCCTGGCTGGCCGCCGACGCGCGGCCGGACAAGGTGGGCAAGGTCGCCTTCATCGGCGGTTTTCCCGCTGCCGACGGCGCCTACGCCGACCTCTTCGAGGCCGTGGACGGCGTCGTGCCGTTCCCGGGATGGGAGCCGTTCGAGGGGCCGGACTCGGCCGACCTCGACGCGGAGGCCAGAAAGAGGTTCGCCGCCGCCGCGGTCCCCGTCCCCGAGGGGGTGGCCAAGGGCGTGGTGCGGATGACGGACGAGCGGCGGTTCGGGGTGCCGGCCGTCGTGGTGTGCCCCGAGTTCAGCCCCGCGCAGGCACGGGAGTGGATCGACGGCGGCGACGACGCGGAGCTGGCCCGGGTCGAGCACCTCGACCTCGTCGACATCGACTCCGGCCACTGGCCCATGTTCACCAGGCCGGTCGAGCTGGCCCGGCTCCTGGCCGCCGCGGCCGACGGGACGCCGGACGGCTTGGCGACAAGGTAACCCTTCGTGTCCGTGGGCTTGACCGCGGGATGACGCGTCCGGACGCGTCCGGTTCATAGCCTTGTGCAATGGCAAGGCTGACATGGACGGCCAAGTCGGTCCTGGTCACCGTGCTCGTTCTGGTCGCCGGGGCCGCCGCCGCGGCCGGGGCCGTGTTCCTGAGCATGAGCAGCGAGGAAGGGGCCGCCCCCGAGCGGGTCGCCGCGTGGCTGCACGGCTCGGGCTCGACCGCGCAGAAGGGGGCCATCGACGCCTGGACCGGCGAGTTCGAGCGCGTCCACCCCGAACTGCGGGTCGTCTACGAGGCCAACGGCTCCGACCGCGGCATCGAGGACTTCATCGCGGGACGCAGCGCGTTCGCCGGCTCGGACGTGCCGATGACCCAGGAGGAGCAGGTCCGGGCCGACCGGCGCTGCGGCGGCCGGGCCGAGCACCTGCCGATGGTCGTCGCACCGGTCGCGGTGGCCTACAACCTGCCCTCCGTGCCCGGCCTGCGGCTCTCCCCGGCGACCCTGACGGGCATCTTCACCGGGCGCCTCACCAGGTGGAACGCCCGCGAGATCGCCGCCGACAACCCCGGCAACCGCCTGCCGGCCGCCCGCATCCGCGTCTTCCACCGCTCCGGCCAGTCCGGCACCACCCAGAACCTCACCGAGTTCCTGCGGGCGACCGGCGGCTGGCCGCACCAGCCGGCCAGGACGTGGACCGGCGCCGGCCAGGGCGTCACCAGCTCCAGCGGCATGACCCAGGTCCTCCAGCACACCAGGGACTCCATCGGGTACGTGGAGTACGGCTTCGCCGGCAGCGCCCGCCTGAGCACCGCGGACGTGCGCAACGCCGCCGGGCAGTTCGCCGAGCTGTCGCCGGAGAGCGCCAGCAAGGCCCTGCAGGGCGCCACGGTCGAGAGCGGCGGGCGCGGGCTGGTGCTGACCTTCGACCACAGGCGGCCGGTCCCCGACGCCTACCCGATCGTGCAGGTCACGTACGAGATCATCTGCGCGGGCCGGGCGGACCCGCTGGCGCGCGCCTTCCTCGGCTACGCCGCCAGCGACGCCGGCCAGTCCTACCTGGCCCTGTACGGCTACGCCCCCCTGCCGCACGACCTGCTCGCCCAGGTACGCGGCCACCTGGGAGCCACGAGCTGAACGGCCCGCCGCCGGCGGAATTCCCGGAACAGGGGCCGCCGGCACGATTAGCCGGCCGCATCCGGTGAAGAGAGGACGCCATGAACGCGAACATCCGGTCGCGGGCCGCATGACCGGTCCAGGCGACGAGCAGCCCGTGGTCCTCGCCCCCCTGGCGGCCGCGGAGCACAGCGAACTGCTCGACACCACTCCCGGGCTGTGGGTGGACGACGGCGACGACGACGATCCGGTGCTGGTGCGCGCCGACGGACGGCCGGTGGACACCTGGCGGCAGCACTACCCCTACGACGAGCGCCTGTCCAGGGAGGTCTACGAGCGGGACAAGCGGCTGCTGCAGATCGAGCTGCTCAAGCTGCAGTACTGGATCAAGGGCAGCGGCCGCCGGCTGGTGGTGCTGTTCGAGGGGCGCGACGCGGCCGGCAAGGGCGGCACGATCAAGCGCTTCATGGAGCACCTCAACCCGCGCGGGGCCACGGTGGTCGCGCTGGAGAAGCCGAGCGAGCGCGAGCGCGGCCAGTGGTACTTCCAGCGCTACATCGCCCATCTGCCGGCCAACGGGGAGATCGTGCTGTTCGACCGCTCCTGGTACAACCGGGCGGGGGTAGAGCGGGTCATGGGCTTCTGCGACGTGCACGAGTACCTGGAGTTCATGGAGCAGGTGCCCCGCCTGGAGGACCTGCTGGTGGACTCGGGGCTGCACCTGGTCAAGCTCTGGTTCTCGGTCTCGCGGGCCGAGCAGCGCACCCGGTTCATCATCCGCCAGGTGGACCCGGTGCGGCAGTGGAAGTTGTCGCCGATGGACCTGGCGTCCCTCCGCAAATGGGACGACTACACCCAGGCCAAGGAGGACATGTTCCTGCACACCGACACCGAGTCGGCGCCCTGGACCGTCATCAAGAGCAACGACAAGAAACGCGCCCGGCTGGAGGCCATGCGTCACGTGCTCAGCCTCTTCGACTACGACGACAAGGACGACGAGGTCGTCGGCGTGCCCGACCCGCGGATCGTGATCTCGGCGGGGGACATCTTCGACGAGGACCACGTCGCCTCCCAGGGCACCGACCCGTGACCGTCCGGCGCCGGCCGGCGGCCGGTGGTCAGGGGGCCCTCGCCGCCCCCTGACCGGCCCGTCGTCAGGCGGGCAGGACGTTCTGGGGGTACTCGCCCTCGTAGTTGCCCGGGTTCTCGAAGACGAACACGATGTAGGTCTCGAACCCGTCGGGGCCCTGGCCGGCGACGCGGGCCGCGCCGACCTTCCTGGTGTCCTTCCAGACGAGCTGGCTGAAGTGGCCGGTCTTGGCCGGGTCGCCCGGCGGGTTCGCCCAGTTGTAGTCGGCGATCTCGTTGTACCAGGCGGTCACGGCGTCGCCGGCGGTCTTCGGCGTGGAGCCGGAGGACATGCCCCAGAAGATGTTCTCGCCGGTGGTGTCGCGCAGGCCGTCGTGGCCGGCCGACAGCTTCGCGTACTCCGAGCGCGAGGACGCGCGCTCCTTGGCGTACTCGACGAGCTTGGCGTCCATCTCCATGGGGGGCGCGTGGTGCTTGGCGCGGTAGGCGTTGGCCTCGTTCAGTGCTTCGGCCAGAAAGCTGTCGCTGGTCGCGTCCGGAAGGGCGGGACGGGGTCCGGCCATCACGATCACCTCGTCGTGAACGGGAGAAGTGGGGACCACCGAAGCCTGCGCCCGGGCGGGCCGCCGGTCAACGTCCGGATGCGGCCAGAGGGCCCCGGCGAAAGGGCCGCATGAATTCCTGCCATTGATTCTGAAATCAATTCCGGCGTGCTAGATTCGGGAGGCTTAAATGCTCGGGTAAGCATGAATTCCTGCTCATTGGAGAATGATGAAATCGCTGGTCGTCGAGCGTATTGAGATATTCGTCGTGGAATTGCCGTCCATCCGTTCGTTCAGCATTTCAGGAGGAAACGTCACCACCGAGGGGAAGCCCGCCGAGCGGGTTCTCGTCAAGGTGACGGCCGGCGGGGTGACCGGCTGGGGCGAGGCCACGCCGACGCCCGCCTGGACGTACGAGACCGTGGAGTCGATCTCGACGACGATCGCCGGCTACCTGGCCCCCGCCCTCCTCGGCCGCCCGGCCTGGGACCTGGACGGCGCCTGCGCGGCCTACGAGAAGGTGATCAACCGCGGGCTGACGATCGGGTCGCCCATCGCCAAGTCCGCGCTCGACATCGCCCTGCACGACCTGCTCGGCCGGGCTCTCGGGGTGCCCGTCGGCGTGCTGTGGGGCCAGCGCCGCCTCGACCGGATCACGCTCGGCTGGATCGTGGCCGGTCAGACGCCCGGCGAGGTGCGGCAGGCGGTCGAGGAGGGGCGGGCGGAGGGCTACCACGCGTTCAAGGTCAAGGTCGGCCTGCACGACGAGGCGACGGACGTGTCCGTCGTCGCGGCCGTCAGGGAGGCGGCCCCCGACGCGCCGCTGTGGGTGGACGCCAACCAGGCCTACACGGTGGACGGCGCGCTGCGCATGGCCCGCCGGCTGGCCGACCTGGACGTCACGGCGTTCGAGCAGCCGCTGCCCGCCAACGACGTCACCGGGCTGCGCCGCCTGCGCGACCACAGCCCGCTCCCGGTCGCGCTCGACGAGAGCCTGCGCCATCCCACAGACCTGGCCACGTTCGTCAAGCTCGACGCCGTCGACATCGCCATCGCCAAGGTGCAGCGGTCGGGCGGGCTGACGTTGTCGCGCCGGCTGTGCCAGCTCGCCGAGGACGCCGGGCTGCGCATCATGGGCTCGGGGCTGACGGACACCGACCTGGGGTTCGCCGCCTCGCTGCACCTGTTCGCGGCGTTCGGCGTGGACACCCCGGTCGACCTCAACGGCCGCCAGTTCGTGCGCTCGGCCTACGTCGGCGGCCCGACGGTGGAGGTCTCGGGCGGGACGGCCCTGGTGCCCACCGGCCCCGGCCTCGGCGTCGAGGTGGACGAGGAAGCCGTCCGCGCCCTGTCCACGGCCCACTGGACCGTCTGACGAACGAATAAGCCGGGGCCGGGACGCGTGTCCCGGCCCCGGTTCCCCTCTCAGCGCAGCCAGTCGTCCAGGTGCGCGGCGACGAACCCGTCGTCCACCAGCCACGGATAGGCCGCGCCCACCCGTGCGATCTCCGCGGCCTGTCCGGGCGAGAGCCCCTCGTCCGGGTCCAGGCACCACGTCCCGGCCAGCAGGCCCTGGCGGCGCAGCACCTCGTGCACCCCGGCGATGCAGCCGCGGAAGCCGCCCGCCACGTCGAACACCGCGCCGTTGGCGTCGGTCAGGTCGCCGGCGCGGGCCAGCAGGGAACGCAGGACCTCGTCGTCGCCCGCCCACGCCCGGCGCACCTCGTCGAACATGAGCACCGCGGCCCGCGTCCACACCGCCCACTGGCCGAGCAGCCCGCCGACGATCCGGCGGCCCGCGACGGGGGCGAGCAGGTCGGCCAGGATGTTGTCGTCGTTGCCGGTGTAGAGCGCGATGTCGTCGCCGCGCCCGGACGCCGCCACCGCCCTGACCACGTCGAGCGTGCGGTACCGGTCGAAGGGCGCCATCTTGATCGCCACCACCGACTCCTGCTCGCTCAGCGACCTCCAGAACGACGGGCCGAGCCGGCGTCCGCCCACCGCCTCCTGGAGGTAGAAGCCGATCACCGGCAGCACCTCGCCCACCGCCCTGGCCCGCGCCAGCAGCTCCGGCTCGCCCGCGCCGGGCACCTGGGGCGACAGCAGCACGGCGTGGTAGCCCAGCGAGGCGGCGAGCTCCGCCTCCGCCACGGCCTGGGCGGTCCCGCCGCACGCGCCCGCGACCATGACGAACGGCCGCCCCGCCTCCTTCGCCACGACCTCGGCGGCGAGCTCCAGCACCGGCCGCAGCAGGCCCGCCCGGCGGATCTCGAACTGCGTCGTGTGCACCGCCACGGCCGCGCCGCCCGCCCCGGAGGCCAGGTAGTAGCGGGTGAGCGCGCGCTGGCGGCGCTCGTCCAGGGCGCGCCCGCCGGTCAGCGCCAGCGGGTGGGCGGGGATGACCGTCCCCTCCCGCAGCAGGCCGATCGACATCTCAGAACCTCCCGTCGCGTACCGCGAACTTGGTCGGCCTGCCCGACAGGGGCAGCCCGCGCGACAACCAGCCGGCCTGCCAGGCGATCAGGGTGTCCAGCGGCACGTCCGGGTAGCCGAACAGGCCGTGGCAGCGCGAGGCGTCGCTGAGCAGCGCGGTGCCGCTCTCGCCGCCGGTGAAGGACGCCTTCGTCCCCATCGCGGCGGCCAGCCGGGCCGCCGTGCGCCGCACCGAGGCGGTCTCCGGGCCGGTCAGGTTCAGGGTGAACGCCTCCGGGGCGCGCGCGTGGCGCAACGACCGCAGCGCGACCTCGTTCGCGTACCCCTGCCAGACGACGTTGACGTGCCCGGTGGTGAGGTCGACCGGCTCGCCCGCCGCCACGGTGGCCGCCAGGTCGGCCAGCACGCCGTAGCGCAGGTCCACCGCGTAGTTCAGGCGCAGGATCGCGACCCTGGTGCCGTACGCCGCGGCGGCGTGCTCGAAGACGCGTTCCCGGCCCAGGCAGCTCATCGCGTACTCGCCCACCGGGTCCGGCCGGTCCTCCTCGGCGCTGCCGCCGCCGGCCACGTCCACCAGCGGGTACACGTTGCCGGTGGAGAACACCGCGATCGCGGAGTCGCGGTAGCGCCGGGCCACGGCGGCCGGCAGCGCCGCGTTGACCGCCCACGCCTGGTACGGCGCCGCCGACGTGCCGAACTTGGCGCCCGCCATGAACACGACGTTGGCCGCGTCGGGCAGCCCGGCCAGGTCGCCGCCGGACATCAGGTCGGAGGCGACCACCTCGACGCCCTCGTCGGCCAGCGCCCGCGCCGCCCGGCCGTCCGACCAGCGGGACACGGCGTACACGCGGGCCGAGCCGCGGCCCGCCGCCTCCAGGGCCCGCCGGGCCAGCCGGACCAGGCTCGGCCCCATCTTGCCGCCCGCGCCGAGCACGACGAGGTCGCCGTCCAGGCCGGCGACGTCGGCGGCCAGCGCGGCCGACGGGGTGGCCAGCCGGTCCTCCAGCTCCTGCTCAGAGGTGAACACGCACGGCTCCTTCGGGTCGCCGGCAGGCCACGCCCATCCGGTCCGGCAGGGGGAGGTGATCGGCCGTCCGCCCGGCGACGCCGGCCGCGGCGATCAGGGGGATCACCGTCCCAGCACCGTTCGGAAGGCGGCCAGGGCCTCGCCGACGGGCGCCGCGTCGGGGTACCAGGCGCGTTCCCACTCCAGCGCCAGGAAGCCCGCGTAGCCGATCCGGTCCAGCTCGGCCAGCACGCCGGGCACGCCCACCGCGCCCTTGCCCGGCAGCACCGGCGCGAGGTCGGCGGGCGAGGCCGCGTCCTTGATCTGCACGTGCCGCAGGTACGGCCCCAACGCGTCCGCGGTGGCCGCGGCGCTCTCGCCGGCCCGCCACGGGTTGACCACGTCCCACAGCGCGCCGACGCGCGGCGAGCCGACCCCGGCCAGCACGCCGGCGACCGCCTGGCCCGTCAGGAACACGTCGTGCGTCTCCAGCAGCACGTCCACGCCGTTGTCCGGCAGCCGCCCGGCCACGTCCGCGAGCCTCCGAGTCGCGGCGGCGGCCGGGTCGTCCTGCCCTTCGACCCCGCCGAAGACCCGCACGTACGGCGAGCCGAGCGCTTCGGCGATCTCGACGTGGCGCAGCACCTCGGCCACCGGGTCGCCGTCCGGCCGGGCCACGCGGGTGTAGGAGCACACGGCCACGATCCCGATCCCGGCGGCGGCGAACGTCCGGGCGATCGAGCGCAGCTCGGCGTCGGGGGTGTCCGGCGCGACGATCTCACCTACGGCGCAGCGCAGCTCGACGGCGGCGCAGCCGTACCGGGCGGCGGTGGCGACGACCTCCTCGGCCGGTGCGCCCGGCATGCCGAGCGTGCTGAACGCGAGCGGGTTCATGGTTGTCCCTTCACTGTGACGGTGGAACCCCGGCGGGCGGACTCGTAGACGGCCAGGGCGACGTCGAGGACCGACAGGGCGTACTCGGCACTCACCTCGGGGGCGGTCCGGCCGGCGCAGGCGCGCGCGAAGTCGGCGAGCTGCGCGGCGAACGCGGTGGCCATCTCGCCGATGCCGGGCGCGGCGACCTGCGTGGCGACGCCGCCACGGAAGGACCAGACGCCCTCGCCGCGGCTGATGCGCAGCGCGCCCTCGCCACAGACGATCTCCGCCTCGTCGGTGAACGGCAGGCCGGTGCCGGTGACCGAGAGCGTCGAACGGGTGCCGTCGGCGTGCCGGGCCAGGGCGACCGCCTCGGTCTCCACCGACCCGCCGGCGGGCCCGGCGACGTGCGCGGTGACCTCCACGATCGGCGAGCCGACCAGCATCTGGAGCTTGTCGATGCTGTGCGTGCCGACGTTGAGCACGATGCCGCCGCCGGCCATGTCGGCGTCGAGGAACCAGCGGGGGCGCGTGGGGTCGGCGTAGTCGGCGGTGCGCCGTTCGGCGGCCACCACGACCTGGCCGAGCTCGCCCGAGGCGAGGAACCCGGCCGCCGCGCGCAGCATCGGGACGAAGCGCAGCACGTGCCCGACGGCGAACACGACGCCGGCCGCCCGGCACGCCCCGATCATGCGGACGGCGTCCTCGCGCGTGGTGGCGATCGGCTTCTCCACGAGCACGTGCAGCCCGGCCGCGGCGGCGTCGAGGGTGATCGGGGCGTGCAGCGCGTGCGGCACGGTGATCACGACCGCGTCGAGGCCGCCGGCGTCGAGCATCGCCCGGTGGTCGGTGAAGACGCGGGCGCCGGCCTCGGCGGCCAGCTTCTCGGCCGCCTCGGCCCGGACGTCGCACACCGCGGCGACCTTCACCTGCCCGGCGCTCTGGCGGGCGGCGGCCACGTGGAACTCCGCGATGGTGCCCGCGCCGATGACGCCCAGGCGCAGCCCGGATGTTGTGGTCACGATTTCCTTTCCGGATCGGAATGGGCTCTGGTCAGCCCTTGAGACCCGCGGACATGGTTCCGCGGACGAAGTAACGCTGGGCCAGCACGAACACGACCAGCATCGGCAGCAGGCTCATCATCGCCGCGGCCGTCACGAGCTGGTCGTTGCCGACGAACTGCCCCTTCAGGCTCAGCACGCCGACCGGCAGCGTGTAGTTCTCCGGCGAGGTGAGGTAGATCGTGGGCTCCAGCACGGCCTTCCACGAGGTGGTGAAGGTGAAGACCGCGAGCGTGGCCAGGGCGGGCTTGGCCAGCGGCAGGTGGATGCGCCAGAACACCTGCCAGGGGTTGGCCCCGTCGAGGCCCGCCGCCTCCTCGAAGTCCTTGGGGATGCCGAGGAACGTCTGCCGCATCAGGAAGATCCCGATCGGCGTGGCCAGCCAGTACGGCACGATGAGCGGCAACATCGAGTCCAGCCAGCCCAGCGAGCGGAACAGCAGGAAGTTCGGGACGATCGTGATGACGGTCGGCAACATCATCGTGCCCAGGGCCATCGTCAGCAGCGCCTGCTTGCCCGGCAGCCGCATCCTGGCCAGGGCGTGCCCGACCATGGCGCTGGTCAGCACGTTCCCTGCCACCGCGAGCACCGCGATCAGCAGGCTGTTGACCAGGTAGAGCCCGAACGGCGTGCGCCGCCACACCTCGGCGTAGTTGTCCCACTGGACCGGGTCAGGGATCCACGCGGGCGGCACCTGGATGTACTGGGCGAAGCTCTTGAGCGAGTTGCCCAGCGCCGCGACGAAGGGCAGCAACATGACCGCCGCCCCCGCCAGCACCAGCACGTACGAGACGGTCTTACGCATAGTGCACCCACCTGCGCTGGAGCCGGAACTGCACCAGGGTCAGCGCGAGCACCAGCACGAACAGCACCCACGCCACGGCCGAGGCGTAGCCCATCTGGAAGAACTGGAAACCCTGCCGGTAGAGGTAGAGCACGGTCAGCTCGCTCGCGCCGTGCGGCCCGCCGTCGGTCATCACGAAGACCTGCTCGAACGACTGCAGCGTCTCGATGGAGGTGAGCACCAGCACCAGGAACGTGGTGCCGGAGATGCCCGGCAGGGTGATGTAGCGGAACCGGTTCCAGGCCGACGCGCCGTCGATCTTGGCCGCCTCGTAGCGCTCCTCGGGGATGGCCTGCAGGCCCGCCAGGAAGAGCACCGTCATGTAGCCGACGCCCTTCCAGACCGCGACCGCCGCCAGCGTGGGGATCACCAGCGCGGGATCCTGCAACCAGTTCTCGGCCGGCAGCCCGAGAAACCCGAGCACCTGGTTGGCGATGCCGGTCTGCGGGTTGAAGACGGCGTCGGCCACGTAGGCGACGACCACCCACGAGGAGACCACCGGCACGAAGTAGGCCGCGCGGAACAGCGCCATGCCGCGCAGCCGCTGGTTGAGCGCGACCGCCAGGGCCAGGGCCAGCGCCGTCTGCGCCGGCACGAACAGCACCGCGAAGTAGGCGGTGTTGCCCAGCGTGCGCCAGAAGACCGGGTCGCCGAACAGACGGGTGAAGTTGCCGAACCCGACGAACCTCGGCGCCGACATCAGGTCGTACTCGGTCATGCTGAAGAACAGCGAGGCCAGCAGCGGCCAGGCGGCCAGCGCGACCAGGTGGAGGAGGTAGGGCGAGGCGAACGCGAAGGCCCAGGCCCGCTCGCCCGCGCGCCGCCGCCGGGCGGGCGGCCGCGGCTCGGCGGCCACCTGCCCGGAGCGCCTGGTGAGCACCGTCACTGCGTCTTCCCGGCGTAGAAGCGGTCGATGACCTCCTGGGCCTCCTTCTGCCCGGTCTGCAGCGCGGTGGCGACCGGCGTGGCGCCCGACAGCGCCTCGTTCATGCGCTTGGCCAGGGCCTCGGTGTACTCCGACCACACGGCGTTGGTGCCGAGGTCGGTGGCCGCGTCGAGCGAGTCCAGGAAGACCGGGCCGCGGTCGGCGGGCAGGGCGGTGGCGGCCACCTTCTTGTTGATCGGGATCGCCTCGCCCAGCTCGGCCCACTTGCGCTGCGGGCCCTCGCCGGAGAAGAAGGTGATCCACTTCCACGCCGCGTCGGCCTGCGCGGGGGAGGCGCCCTTGCCGACCACCCACGAGTTGACGATCGCGACGTTGCCGCGCCCGGCCGGGCCCTTGGGCAGCGGCGCCACGCCGAAGTCGACGCCCGCGCTCACCGCGGGCAGGGTCCGGGCGTAGATGCCGTACGACATGGCGACCCGGCCGGTCGCGAACAGCGTGTGCACGACGCCCTTGCCCATGGCCTCGGTGGTCACGTAGTCGGGGGCGAAGCCGTCCTTGCCCATGGTGCGCAGCATCCAGTCGAGCGCGGCCGTGGACTGCGGGCTGTCGACGACGACCTTGCGGCCCCCGTCGGTGACGACGTCGCCGCCGAACGCCTTGACGATGGGCCACCAGCTCTCGGTGAACCCCGGCGAGTACGCGCGGAAGCCGTAGGTGTCGGGCTTGCCGTCGCCGTTGGCGTCCTTGGTGAGCTTCTTGGCGGCGGCGGCCAGGTCGTTGTAGGTCCACCCGGCCGTCGGCTCGGCCACCTTGGCTTCGGCGAACAGCTTCTTGTTGTAGAAGAGCACCGGGGTCTGGGCGCCCTGGGGGAAGCCGAAGACCCGGCCCTGGGCGTCGCGGTTCAGCTCGATGCCGGAGAAGTCGGCGGCGTTGACGGTCTTGACCCGGTCGCTCAGGTCGGCGAGCGCGCCGCGGGCGGCGAACTCCTGCACGAGCACGCCGTCCGACAGCCACACCTGGGGCGCCTGGCCGCCGGCGATCTGCGTCCTGAGCCGCTCGAAGAACTTGACGTACGGCGCGACCTCGAGCTGCACCTTGATCGACGGGTTGGCGGCCGTGAACTCCTTGACGAGCTCCCGCATGGTCGTGTCGGCCGGGTCGCCCGCGGCGGCGTAGAAGCCGAGCTTCAGGGTGACCGCCCCGGAGTCGTCGGCCGGGCCGCCGCACGACGCCGTGCCGGCCACGGTGAGGACGGCCACCGCGGCAGCGGCGAGCACGCGCACTCTCATTGGGTCCTCCAACAGGAACGAAGAGGGGGGAAGGGGGTGAGGGGGACGCCGCCGTCACGTCGGGACGCGGACCTCGACCAGGCTGCCGGAGGCGGCTCCGCAGGAGGCGCGTACGGCCAGGCGGGGCTGCAGCACGACCCGGCAGACCGGGGCGGCGGGGCCGAGCTCGATCCGGCGCAGCAGCAGCTCGGTCGCCATGCGGCCGACCTCGGCCTTGGGCGGCGAGACCGCGGTGAGCGGCACCTCCGACAGGTCGGCGACCTCGTCGTCGTAGGCGACGACGGCGATGTCGTCGGGCACGGTCAGGCCGACCCGGCGCAGGTAGGGCAGCAGCGCGGTGGCCTCGCGGTCGCCGAGGCACACCACCGCGCGCACCTTCTCGGCGACCAGCGTGTTGGCGTAGGCCAGCATGTCGGGGCCGGTCCAGACGGGCTGCCTGGCCACGGCCTCCGGGATCTCCGGAAGCCCGAGGTCGGCGATGGCCTGGCGGTATCCCGCGAAGACCTGCTCGGAGCTGGCGGTGCCGACCCGGCCGAGATAGCCGATCCGGCTGCGGCCGAGGCCGCTCAGGTGCTGCACCGCCGCGTAGCCGCCGCCGTGCACGTCGGTGCAGACGTAGGAGGTCGGGTCGGCCGGGCGGGGGTCGGCCGGCCGGCGTTCCACCAGGACGTACGGCACGGGCAGCCCGCGCAGGCGGGCCAGGTGGGCGTCGGGGTCGGCGGCGAGGTGCAGGTTGGGCACCAGCAGCAGACCGGCCACGCCGACGTCGACGAGCTGCTGGATCTGCCCGGCCTCGACGTCGGGGTCGTAGTTGGAGCAGGCCAGCACGAGCTGCACGCCGGCGGCGGTGGCCGCCCGCTCGATGCCCTGCACGACCTGCGGGAAGTAGTAGGTGTTCGACGGGACGAGCGCGCCGATGAGACGCGGCCTGGCCCCCGGAGTGACGGAGCTGGTCACGAAGGTGCCCGACCCCTGCCGGCGCCGGACGAGCCCCTCCTCGACCAGGAGGTCGACCGCGCGGCGCACGGTGTTGACCCCGACCGAGTAGGTCTGCGCCAGCTCGGACTCGGTCGGCAGCCGCCCGCCGACCGGCCAGCGGCCCTGCACGATCTCCTGCCGCAGGCGCGCCGCGAGGGTGCGGAATCGCCTTCCCCTGGGGAGGGAATTCATTCCTTCAGGTGGCTCCATAACGGGATTCTTCTCGTCATTCCAAAGTAATGTCAACCCTAAATTCACTCCGTTATTCGCGACATATTAGGAATGAATTCCCTCCTTTTGGGGGTCACCAGCGGGCCGTGACGTCCTTGTCGCGGTCGTAGGCGGCGGCCCAGTAGTGGCCCGCGGCGGTCAGGCGGTGACCGGCGAAACCGACCTCGCCGGTCGGCAGCTTCAGCGCCTCCGACGTCGCGGTGGCCCAGCCGTCGGGGCCCGCGGTCACCGTCACGTAGCGGCCGGCGGAGAAGGTGAAGCGCCCGCGCACCGTGGCGGCCACCGGCTGCCCGCTCTCCTTGTCCACCACGCGCAGCCGGACGCGGGCCGCGCCGCCCTCCACCGTCACCGCCATCGACTGCACGACCATGGGCCGCAGGCCGCTCGCGCCGGTCGTCACGGTGACCGGGGCGGAGGGCGGGCCGCGGTGACCGGCCACGTCCACCGGCACGATCCGGTAGTGGTAGGCGGTGCCGGGCAGCAGGCCGGTGTCGGTGTGGGTGAGGCCGCGCGCCTTCCCGGCGAGCGTGCCGGGGCCGGGGGTGAAGCCCGGCTCGGTCGAGCGGTGCACCTCGTAGTGGGCGACCTCGGTGTCGTCGCGTGCCCGCCCGTACGTCAGGTCCACCGTGGCGTGGCCGAACGCCACGGCCCGCGGCGGCGAGGCCACGCCCGTGGGCGGCCCGGAGTCGGCGGGCGGCTCGGGCCATCTGGCCGAGGGGCCCCAGACCGTGGGCAGCTCCCGGTAGGAGTCGTAGTGGTGCAGCGCGATCCCGGCGAAGGCCGGGCTGCCCGCGAACGTCCCGGAGACCTTGGCCAGCTCGGCCTCCAGCGCGTCCCTGCCCTCCTCTCGGAAGGTGATGGCGGCGGGGTCGCCGCTGGTCGCGATGTCCAGCGTCTCCACGCCGACCACCACCGACAGCGGCTTGCCGATCCGCTCGGCGTAGGCCAGCTCGCCGGCCGCCTGCGCGATGATGCCGGCGCCGCCGTCCGCCTGGTCGCGGTAGTCCATGATCGCGATGTAGTCGCTGAGGTCCTGGACGTGCTCGGCCATGGTGCGGGTGGTCCCGCCGTACGTGATGCCGGTGCAGCAGGCCGAGGTGTCCAGCCAGCGCGGCACGGCCGGGCCGAACAGCAGCGGCTGCCCGGAGGCGTCCCGACGGGCGATCATCGCGCGCAGCGTGTCCAGCCACTGGATCTGCACGTCGGGCTTGCCGCTGGTGAACCAGGGCAGGCTGTACGGCTCGATGTCGACGTTGATCCCGTCGAAGCGCTCCGCCGGCTTCGAGGACAGGTTGTAGTCGAGCACCCGTTCCATCTCCCCGACGGCCCGCTCGCGGTAGCGGGACAGCGCCCCCAGGTACGGCGGCCGCGTCCCGCCGGCGACGGTGGCGTGCACCTTCATGCCCCGGCCGTGCGCCCAGGCCACCAGGTCACGCAGCCCGGGACGGGCGTCCTCGAGCATGTCGCGCCCTGCGTAGGTGTCCACGCCCAGGTAGAGCGTCGATCCGGCGGGCAGGACGGTCTCCAGCAGGCGGCGCGACCCCGGGTTGAGCACCAGGTTGTAGGACGCCTTCTCCCAGATCCACATCGCCCGGTCCTGCCGGTGCGGCACCGGGGCCCGCCTGCTCGCCGCGCCGAGCGCCACGTACGTGGTGGACGACCTGGACACGTGGCCGCGCGCGTCGACCGCCTCCGCCTCCAGGCTCGCCATCACGTCGCCGTACCCGGCCGGGTTCAGCAGCGTGACGTAGCGCCCTCGCGCGCCGGCGGCGGGCTGCCAGGGGCCGCCGTTGACGCGGACCCGGACCGAGCGCACGTCCGTGCCGGTCACGTTCACCCGGACCGGCGTGGGACGCGTGAGCCGGGCCCCGTCGGCGGGCTCGGCGATCGACACGCGCGGGGCCCTGGCCTGCGGGTTGTCCACGCGCAGGGTCAGCGGCGGCGACCAGGCGCCGTAGCGGGTGTCGGCGGCCGTGGCCTTGGCGTAGACCTCGATCTCGCCGTCCAGGGCGCTGGTGTCGAGGTCGTAGGACCAGGTTCCGCTGTCGTCGGCGTCGGGGTCGGTGACCTCGGCCCGGTCCACGCGCTCGCCGTCCACCACGACCGACACGTCGTAGGCGGCGGTGAAACGGCCGGTCAGGCGCACCAGGCCGGGGGCGGGCCCGGCGGAGTCGATCACCACCGACGGCGGGTCCGCCGCGCTCGCCACGGCCGGTGTGGCCACTGTGAGCGCCACTGTGAGCGGCACTATGAGCGGCGTTGTGAGCGCGAGCGCGGCCGCCATTCTCCACAGCCTTGCGGGCATGAAGCCACCTCCATAGGAATGAATTAACGCCGGAAACGGATATGTCCGGACATTGAATCCATGAGATGGCGAAACGATAGCCCCGAATTTCCGGAAGAAGAATGGCATGAATTCCGGCTATCGAATGGCGGGGCGCTCTCGGCTGCGAGACAGGCCCCCTCGCCGACGCGGAAGGTGGGGGGGATCCCCCTGACGGGGGAGGGGGTTCGCGCGCGGTGGGGAGGAGCGTGCGCCGGGCGGTCCCTAGCGTTGCGGGCATGGTCGACTCTCATCGCCCGCGGCGCTGGCCGGCATACGGGCTGGCGGCGCTGATGCTCGGGTACGCGGCGGGCAAGGCCGCCTTCGCCGTCCAGGGCAGGCTCGGTTTCCCGGGCGGGCCGCCCGTGCTGGCGGCCGAGGCCGCGGGCTACTTCCTGGACCCGTCACTCGCGCAGGGGTTCGCGGCGGCCTCCGGGGTGCTGGCGGCCTGTGTCGCCCTGGCCACCGTCACCGCCGCGGGCCGCCGGCTGCCGCGGGCCGCGATGCTCGCCGTGCTGGCGGTGATGCTGGCGGCGCTCGGCGGGGGCGCGGGCATCATGATCCTGGACGGGTTCGTCGGCCTCGGCGTCGGCTGGCGCTGGTACCACGGGATCATCGGGCTCGTCGTGGCCGGCCTGGCCGCCGAGATGACCCGGTCCTACTGGACGGCCACCCGCCCCGCCCGAGCCACTGACCCGGCCGGGTCAGCCCCGTGAGAAGGCCGCGACCAGTTCCTCCGTGGTCAGGATGGCGTGGGCGAAGGTGGGGCCGTTGAGCTCGTGCGCGGCGTGCAACATCTCCGGCAGGTACGCGGCGGTCGCGTCGCGCACCAGCGTCACGTGGTAGCCCAGCTCCATGGCGAACCGCCCGGTGGACTCGACGCACGTGTTGGCCAGCACGCCCACGGCCACCACGTGCGTGACGCCGCGCTGCCGCAGCTGGAGGTCCAGGTCGGTGTTGGCGAACCCGCTCTGCGCCCAGTGCTCGGCGGCGACGACGTCGTCCTCCTGCGGCTGGAGGTCGGGATGGAACTCCCCGCCCCACGAGCCGCGGGCGAAGGTGTGCCGCTCCTGGATGCCGTGCTGCGTCGGGTTCGGATGGGCCCAGCTCTCGTAGTCGCCCGGCTCCCAGCGGCGGTGCGGGACGAACACCACCCGCACGCCGGCCCCACGCGCCGCGGCGATCACCGCCCGCAGGTTGTCCAGCAGGCCGATCGCCTGCGCCACCGGCCCGAGCCGCGGCCACACCTTGCCGCCCTCGGAGATGAAGTCGTTGTACGGATCGACCAGCAGCACCGCCGTGCGGCGCGGGTCGTAGGACTCGCTCATGGCCGCCTCCCCGCTCAGTTGCCGGTGGTCAGGACCATGCGGAAGCGGGCCTGCCCCGACAACATCCGCTGGTACGCCGTCGCGGCCTCCTCCAGCGGCACCTCCTCCGTCCAGGCCCGCACGCCGCTCTGCGCGGCGAACCTCATGGTGTCCTGGGTGTCCACGGCGATGCCGGAGGCGTGCCCGTAGACCCGCCGGGCGCCCCCGACCAGCTGCAGGGGAGTGACGGCGAGCGGGTCGGTGTCGATGCCGACCGTGATGAGCTCGCCGCGCCGGCCGAGCCCGTCGACCGTGCCGGACATCGCCGCCGAGCTGGTCACCGTCGCCAGCACCACCTTGGCCCCGCCCCGCGCCAGCAGCACGTCGGCGGCCTTTTCCGCGGCGCCGTCGATGTAGTGGGCGGCGCCGAGCTCGCGGGCCAGCGGCTCCTTGTCGCTCCCGCGCGCGATCGCGACCGTCTCGAAGCCCATCTGAGCGGCGAACTGCACGCCCAGGTGGCCGAGGCCGCCCAGCCCGAGGATCGCGACGGTGTCGCCCGGCCGCGCCGAGCTGCGCCGCAGCGCGTTGAACACGGTCACGCCCGCGCAGGCCAGGGGCGCCGCCTGCACCGCGGTCAGCTCGTCGGGGATCGCGGCCAGGGCGACGGCCGGTGCCACCACGGAGTCGGCGAACCCGCCGGGGTAGGCGGCGCCCGGCACCCGGAGCTCGGGGCAGAGCACGCCGTCGCCCTCCCGGCAGGCGTCGCAGTGGCCGCAGCTCCCGCCGTACCAGCCGACCGCCACCCGGTCGCCCACGGACCAGCCCGCGACGCCGTCACCGATCGCGTCGACGCGTCCGGCGATCTCGTGCCCCGGCGTGACGGGGAAGGCGGTGCCCGGGAGCGCGCCGCCGATGATCAGCGCGTCGGAGTGGCACACCCCGCACGCCTCGACGGTGATCCGCACCTGGCCGGGGCCCGGTTCGCGGGTCTGCGCCGGGGCCTGGGCCATGGCGCCGCCGGGCTCGGCGACCTGGATGGAACGGTGCAGGGCAGAAGACGGCATGGCGTCTGCTCTTTCTTCGTACGGGCAGCAGCGGCCTCGACGGGAGGCCCTCACAAGGCCACCTTTTCCACTTCCGGCTCGTTTACCCCACCGGCGCGCGAAGGCCCGGGACCCTGGCGCGGGTCCCGGACCTGGGGGCCGCCGGTCAGCCCGCGGGGACGACCGGGACGCCGCCGAAGGTCACCACCAGGCGGCCGTCCGCGGCGAAGGACCAGTTCAGGGCGCCGGAGTAGGCCGAGCAGCGGGAGCCGTTCGAGCCGGACCAGAACTGGTTGGAGGCGTCCGCGGCACCGACGATCTTGTCGTTGGCGCCGCTGCCGGAGCGGCAGGAGGTGTTGTCGCGGAACACCGAGGTGCCGCCGTCGAAGGAGAAGTTGCGCTCGGTGTTGTCGATGCCGACGTTCCCGGTGATCGACATCGTGCCGAGGTTGCGGTTGTAGGTGAAGCCGTGCTTGCCGTTGCGGTAGGCGATGTTGCGCCGCACGACGTGGTCGACCTTGATGTCCTCGCCGCCCAGCTTGTAGCCGTTGCGGTCGCCGTTGCCGGCCTGGCCGCCGTCGCTGAGCGTGCCGTTGCCGTAGGCCAGGGAGTCCTCGATGGTGACCGGGCCGATCGGGCCGGTCTCGGTCTTGGTGTAGAGGTCCCAGCCGTCGTCGATGTTGTTGCGGGACACCGCGTACCGGAAGACGTTGCCGGGGCCGACGGTCAGCTTGGCGGCGAAGCCGTCGGCGTCCTCGCCGTCGGAGTCGGCGTTGTCGTGCGAGACCGTGCTCAGGACGAGGTTGCCGGACGGCCACCGGCTCTGCGGCGTGTCGGAGGCGATCCGGGAGAGCTGCAGCCCGGTGTCGCGGTTGTACCGGGTCACCGACCTCTCGATGATGTTGCCGCTGCCGCCGACGAAGATGCCGTTGTCGCCGGCGCGCTCGACGGTGATGCCGTACAGGTGCCAGTACGAGCCGTTGACGGCGAGCCCGCGGTTGGCCGGGTCCTCGCTCTGGGCGGCGAAGTTCAGCACCGGCGTCTCGCCGGGGTAGGCCGACAACCTCTTGCGGGCCGCGGCGGTGCCGTCGTTGCCCGGGGCGATGGTGACCGTCTGGCTGAAGGCGTACGTGCCGCCGCGCAGGTAGATCGTGCCGCCCGCCGCGACGCGGGTGATGGCGGAGGTGAGCGTCGTCGGGTCGGACCGGGTGCCGGTCGCGCCGTCCCTGCCGGTCGGGGAGACGTACAGGGCGTCGGCGGGCGGGACGGTGGGCGTGACGGTCGGGGTCGGGGTGGGGCTGGTGGTGGGTCCGCCGCCCGCGGGCTTCAGGGTCCACTGCTTGGTGGCGGCCGAGTCGCAGGAGTTCTGCTGCAGGAGCGCACCCGGCGCGGTGGCGTTGTCCTTGACGTTGAGGCACTTCCCGCCGTTGGCGTTGACGATCCGGTACGCGCCGCCGGCGGCGGTGAGCTGCCAGGTCTGGGAGGCGGCGCCCGTACAGGTCTCCTGCTGCACGGGCTTGCCCGCGCTGGTGGAGGCGTCGCGGACGCCCGCGCACTTGCCGCTGTGCGCCGCCTTGACCTGGAAGCCGCTCCCGGCGGCGGTGAGGGTGAAGACCTGCCCGGCGGCCTCGGCGCAGGCGTTCTGCGCGAGTTGCACGCCGTCGCCGGTGCTCTGCTCCGGCACGGTGGCGCACAGGCCGCTGCCGCCGTTGACCAGCGTGTAGTTCCCGCCGGCCGGGGCCGCCGAGGCGGGCGTGTTCAGCACGGCGACCAGGCCGCCCGCGGTGAGCAGGCCGGTGGCCAGCACGACCGCCGGTCTCGTCGCCAAGGGTTGGTTCTTACGCACGTCCAGCTCCGTTTCGGTGGAGGAGTGGAAGGGGGATGCCGCGCGAGCCGTGCCAACCGGTTGCAGTAACAGTGGCTTCGTGCCAAGGAAAGGTCAATACGTCCAGGTAAAACTGCAAACGCTTCGAGCGTTCTGCCTGGTGGCGTCGTTATTTCTGCAACAACCGATTGCAGGAATCCTGCAATCAGCGGGTGAGGGGGAGCGGGCCGCTCTCGGGGGTGAAGAGCTGCTCGTCGAGGTGGTCGACGGCGTAGTCGATCGCGCCCGCCACCACGCACTCGTCGCCCAGCGTGGACGCCCGCACCTCCGGCATGCGCATGCACCGCCGCTCCAGCCGTTCGCGCAGCGGCCCGAGCAGCACGTCGGCCGACCTGGAGAACCCGCCGCCCAGCACCACGACCTGCGGATCGAGGACGAGCACCATGGCGGCCGCGCCCACGGCCAGGTCGTCGAGAAAGCGCCCGACGGCCTCCAGCGCGACCGGGTCGCCGTTCCTGGCGGCGGCCAGCGTGTAGCCCGCCGCGTCCTCCGGCGGCGTGCCCTGGGGGACGGCCGCGCACGAGTTGAGGTGCTCGGGCGCGTCGAACCAGCGGGCCTCGGGCAGCATGGAGATCTCCCCGGCCGCCGCCCCGAACCCTCGGTGGACCCGGCCGCCGATGATCAGCCCGGCGCCCATACGCCTGCCGACGTGCAGGAACACCACGTCCTTGGCGCCCTGGGCGACGCCGCGCCGGGTCTCGGCCATGGCGGCCAGGCGGCTGTCGTTCTCGATCAGCACCTGGCAGGGGAACATCTCCCGCATCCGGCCCGCCAGGTCGAGGTCGCGCCAGGACGGGACGGCGGCCGAGTAGATGACCCGCCCCTCGATGTCGATGATGCCGATGGTGCCGACGGCGATCGTCCACAGGTCGGACACCTCGACGCGGCCGAGGGTCAGGCAGCCGGAGACGGCCCGCTCGATCGCGGCCAGGCGGTCCTCCAGCGGCGCGTCCGGCAACACCGGCTGGCGGGTCTCGGCCAGGATCTCGCCGTCGAGGTCGGACAGGGCGGCGCGGATGTTGTGGCCGCCCACGTCGACGCCGACCAGGTAGCCGCTGTCGGCGCGGAAGCGGTAGCGGCGGGCCGGCCGGCCCATCGAGCCGGGGCTCGGCGGCACCTCCTCCACCCAGCCCAGGTCCATCAGCTCGCCGGCGACCTCCTTCATGGACGGCCGCGACAACCCCGTGCGCTCGGCCAGCGCCGACAGGGTGAGCGGGCCGGCCCGGCGCAACGCCCGGATGGCGGTCAGCGAGTTGAGCTGTCGCAGCCGTGACAGGTCGCCGCCGCGTAGATCCGCCATCGCCGTCCTTAACGTAGGTCTCCTCTGTAAGCAGAGATTATGCCAGGGGCCAGCTCGACAGCGCACCACCTACGAACCCCTTCAAATTGGGCGTTGACCCTCGGAAACCGACGGTGCTACTAATGAAGCGCTCCTTCGTAAGTTGAGAGAGATGAGGTCTGATGTCATTCGTTGACGTCGGCGAGATCAGGTGCGACCAGGCCCGGACCCGGGTGTTCGAGCACGGCTGGCAGTCGTGGAGCCCCACGGGCGCCTACGGCCTCGGGCACCTTCCGCCCAGACCCGCCGACGAGACGATCCAGATCCTCTGCTACCGGCCCGAGACGCCCGTCCCCGACGGCGTCTTCCAGGGCGAGGGGCTGCTGGCCGTCGAGACCGGTGACGGCGCGGTCGAGCTGTGGAGCGCGCCCGGACCGCTCCAGGTGCCCTCCGTCCGGGCCCGCCGGGAGGGCGACCGCCTGGTCATCTCCGCCGACGGCCCGGTACGCCACCACCGCATCGAGGGCGACCTCGACCGGGCCCTGCGCGCCTGGGCGGACGGCATGGCCGAACCCAGGACGTTCCCCGCAGTCCCGCCCATGTGGTGCACCTGGTACGGCTACTGGGACAAGGTCACCGACGCCGACGTCCTGGAGAACCTGGCGCTGGCCGACCGGCACGGCCTGACCGCCGACATGTTCCTCGTCGACGACGGCTACGAGGCCGGCATCGGCGACTGGCTGGACCCCAGGCCAGGCTTCGGCTCCCTTCCCCGCGCCCTTGATGCCGTCACCGGCTCCGGCCGCCGCGCCGGCATCTGGACCGCCCCCTTCCTCGTCGGCCACGACAGCCGCCTGTTCCACGAGCACCCCGACTGGCTGGTGGACGGCGCGTACGCGGGCCGCATGTGGAACCAGGAGCTGGCCGTCCTCGACGTCACCCACCCCGGCGCGGCCGAGCACCTGGTCCACGTGTTCGCCACCTTCGCCGCCATGGGCGTCACCCACTTCAAGCTCGACTACCTCTACGCCGGCGCCCTGGCCGGCCGCCGCCACGAGGAGCTCGACCCGATCGCGGCCTACCGGCGCGGGCTGGAGCTCGTCCGGCGCGGCGCGGGCCCCGAGGCCACCCTGCACGGTTGCGGCGCGCCCATGCTGCCCAGCATCGGGCTGGTCGACATCATGCGGGTCAGCCCCGACATCGCGCCCACCCTGCACCCCCGCTCGGGCGACATCAGCCAGCCCTCCCAGCTCGGCGCCCGGCTGACCGGCGCGGCCCGCGAGTTCCTGCACGCCCGCTGGTGGGTCAACGACCCCGACTGCCTCATCGCGCGGCCCGAGGTGGAGGCCCGGCAGGAGTGGGCGGCGCACATCGAGGGCACCGGCGGCCTGCGCGGCTCCAGCGACCCGATCGCCTCCCTCGACGACTGGGGGCTGGAGACCACCCGCCGCCTGCTGGTCCCCACCGCCACGGACCCGTCGTGATCACCGAGACCGTCCGGGCCGCCGCCAAGGAGGCCCCGCGGCGGCCGCGCAGGCGCGCCCGCGACTGGCACGCCTACCTGTTCGTCGGGCCCAGCCTGTTCGGGGTGGTGGCCTTCCTGCTGCTGCCGGTCGTCATCGTCCTGGTGCTCAGCTTCTTCAACTGGGAGCTGCTGTCGGAACCCACCTTCGCCGGGCTGGACAACTACCGCCGGCTGGCCGCGGACGGCGAGACCTGGCACGCGCTGGGCGTCACCCTCCTGTACGTCGTCCTGTGCATCCCGCTGCAGACCGTGCTGGCCCTGGTGCTGGCGCTGCTGCTGGACCGCAAGGTCAAGGGCCTGCGGCTGTACCGCTCGTTGTACCTGATCCCGTGGATGGCCACCCCGATCGTCCTCGGCCTGGTCTGGAACTGGATCTTCGACCCGCGCGACGGCGCGCTCAACAGCCTGCTCGGCCTGGCCGGCATCACCGGCCCCGACTGGCTGTCCGACCCCGCCTGGGCGCTGCCCGCGATCGCGCTGGTCAACGTCTGGCAGCACACCGGCTACACCATGCTGTTCTTCCTGGCCGGCCTCCAGGGCATCCCCAAGGAGCTGTACGACGCCGCCGCCACCGACGGCGCCACCCCCGCCCAGCGGTTCTGGCGCATCACGCTGCCGCTGCTCAACCCCACGATGTTCTTCGTCATGGTGACCAACCTGATCGGCGCCTTCCAGGTGTTCGACACCGTCTACGTCATGACCAACGGCGGCCCCAGCCAGAGCACCGAAGTGCTCAACTTCCGCATCTACGAGACGGCGTTCAAGCAGTTCGACTTCGGCTACGCCTCGACCCTGTCGATGTTGCTGTTCGGGGTCATCCTGCTGGTGACGCTGGCGCAGGTCAGGTTCTTCGGCAAGCGCACCACCTACGACCTGAGCTGAGGCCCCCCATGATCAAGCGCACCCTGCTCCACGTCGTGCTCGCGGCCGGCGCGTTCGTCTCCGTCTTCCCGTACCTGCTGGTCGTGCTGACCGCCTTCAAGACGCAGTCGCAGCTCAGCTCCACCGAGCCGTGGCTGCCCGGCCTGCCGCCGACCACCGCCAACCTGACCCGGCTGCTGAGCGGCGACTTCCCCCGGTACGTGCTCAACACGCTGCTGATGACGGTCGTGCTCACCCTCGGGCAGCTCGTCTTCACCACCTTCGCCGCCTACGCCTTCGCGCGGCTGCGCTTCCGGGGCAGGGAGGCCCTGTTCTGGCTGTACGTCGCCACCATGATGGTGCCGGGCGCGGTCACGATGATCCCCCTGTTCCTCATCATGCGCGAGCTCGGCCTGGTCAACACCTGGTACGGCCTGCTCATCCCGTACGTGCTGGGCACCCCGTACGGCATCTTCCTGATGCGCCAGTTCTTCAAGTCCCTGCCCGCCGGGCTGGAGGAGGCCGCCCGGATCGACGGGGCCGGGGCGATGACCGTCCTGCTGCGCATCCTGCTGCCGCTGTGCCGCCCGGCGCTCGGCACCCTGACGATCATCACCGTGATCTCGTCGTGGAACAGCTTCATCTGGCCGCTGATCATCACCAGCGGCGACGAGACCAGGGTGATGACGGTGGCGCTCGCCACCCTCAAGGTCGGCATCGGCGTCGACTACAACCTGATGATGGCCGGCGGGCTGATCGCGCTCGTGCCGATGGTGGCCGTCTTCGTCTTCTTCCAAAGGCACATCGTCCGGTCGGTGGTCCTCACCGGCCTCAAGTAGCACACGAACAAGAGGTCAGCGAATGTTGCAATCCCCCCCGATTCGCTGGGCCGGGGCGCTGCTCTGCGCCGCCACGCTCATCCTGTCCGGCTGTGGGTCGGGCTCCGGAGACTCCGGCAAGGTCACGCTCACCTACCGGCTCTGGGACGACCAGCAGAAGGTCGGCTACGAGAAGGTGATGGCCGCCTTCGAGAAGGCCAACCCGGGCATCGACGTCAAGATAGAACTGCTGCCCTACGACCAGTACTGGACCAAGCTCACCGCCGACGCCGTCGCCGGGACCGCGCCGGACGTCTTCTGGATGAGCCCCACCCAGTTCCCCGAGTACGTCACCAAGGGCGTGCTGGCGCCCGTCCAGGTGGACGGCTCCAAGTACCACCAGACCGTGGTCGGCTCGTTCACCTACCAGGGCAAGCTGTACGGCGTGCCGAAGGACTGGGGGATCGTCGGCCTGCTCTACAACAAGGACCTGTTCGCCAAGGCCGGCGTCACCATGCCGGACAAGCTCACCTGGGCGGCCGACGGCTCCGGCACTCTGCTCGACACGGCCCGCAAGCTCACCGTGGACGAGGCCGGCAAGCACCCCGGCGAGTCCGGCTTCGACCCCGCCAAGGTCGCCACGTACGGCTTCGCCTCCTGGAACCACTACCAGACGCAGTGGATGAACTGGGTCAGCTCCAACGGCGGCAAGCTGCTGGACAAGCCCTTCGGCAACTACACCTTCAACGACGCCGCCTCCGTCCAGGGGCTGCAGTTCGGCGTGGACCTGGTCAACAAGCACCACGTCTCGCCGCCGGCCACCCAGACCAACCCGCCCACCGGCAAGGTCACCGACATGTTCAAGGCCGGGAAGGTCGCCATGTTCCCGGCGAACAACGCGCTGCTGCCGTTCGTCGCGCCGGAGGCCAACTTCGAGATCGGCGTCGCCCCCATGCCCGAGGGACCGCAGGGCCGCTCGGTGAACCTCAACGGCCTGTCGGAGGCCGTCTCCGCCAAGAGCGCGCACCCGGCCGAGGCGATGAAGCTGGCCACCTGGCTCGGCACCGAGGAGCCGCAGAAGATGATGGCCGACGGCGGCTACGTCTTCCCCGCGCTCAACGGGCTGTCGCAGGGCTACGTCGACTACTGGAAGTCCAAGAAGCTCGACGTCTCGCCGTTCCAGAAGGAGTCGGAGGGCCAGACCTTCCCGCTGCCGGTCACCACCGGCTTCACCGGCTTCGAGACCAAGCTCAACCAGATCCTCAACGAGATGTACCTCGGCAAGCTCACCCCCCAGCAGGCCGCCGACCAGGCCGTGGCCGCCGGCAACGCCTCCGTCAAGTAGGAGCTCCATTGATCACCCGGCGATCGTTGTTCGCCGGGGGCGCGAGCCTGGGCCTCGCCGCCGCACTGGGTGCCTCACCCGTGCGCGCGGCGGCCCGGCGTGCCCCCCTGTCCGACCCGTTCCAGCTCGGCGTCGCCTCCGGCGAGCCCACGCCGGACGGCGTCGTCCTCTGGACCCGGCTCGCCATGGACCCGGTCGCGCTCGACGGGCTCGGCGGCATGCCGGACCGCGTCGTGCCGGTGCACTGGCAGCTCGCCTCCGACGAGAACTTCCGCCACGTCGTGCGCCAGGGCGTCGACCAGGCCCGCCGCGAGTCGGCCCACAGCGTGCACGTCGAGCTGGACGGCCTGCGTCCGGGCGCGGAGTACTTCTACCGCTTCCGCGCCGAGGGCGAGATCAGCGAGGTCGGCCGCACCCTGACCGCCCCCGCCCCCGGCGCCCGCTCCCGGCCCCTGAACCTGTCCTTCACCTCCTGCGCCGACTACCAGACCGGCTGGTTCACCCCTTACCGCCGGATGGCCGAGGACCACCCCGACCTCATCGCCTTCCTCGGCGACTACATCTACGAGTACGGCGACTACAAGTACCCCGTCCGCGACCAGGCCGGCGGCGAATGCCTCGACCTGGCCGGATACCGGCTGCGGCACGCCCAGCACAAGGCCGACCCCGAATCGCGGCTGGCCCACGCGATCGCCCCCTGGGTGGTCGTGTGGGACGACCACGACATCGAGAACGCCTGGGCCGGCGACGTGCCCGAGCAGCCCGACCCGCCCTTCCTCGCCCGCCGGGCCGCGGCCTTCCAGGCGTACTACGAGAACATGCCGCTGCGCCGCGCCCAGCGCCCCCACGGCCCCGCCCTGCGGCTCTACCGCACGATCCGCTGGGGCGCGGTCGCCAACCTGCACATGCTCGACACCCGCCAGTACCGCGACCTGTACGCCTGCACCGGCAGGAGCGGCACGGTCGGCGCCGACTGCGCCGAGCGGCTGGCCCCCAACCGCACGATGCTCGGCGGCGAGCAGGAGTCCTGGCTCGACGGGCAGCTCAAGGGCTCCCAGGCCACCTGGGACCTGCTCGGCCAGCAGGTCTTCCTCATGGAGATGGACTGGACCAACGGCGAGGGCAAGGGCTACTCCAACGAGGGCTGGGACGGCTACGTCGCCTCCCGCAACCGGCTGACCGCCGCCATCGACGACTACCGGCGCAACGCGGTCGTCCTCACCGGCGACGTGCACTCCCACTGGGCCGGGGAGGTCAAGCGCGACTTCCAGGACCCCGAGTCGAAGTCCGTCGCGGTCGAGCTGGTCACCACGTCGGTCACCAGCGCCGGCAACGGCTTCGACGAGTACCCCAACACCCAGATCCTGCTCGACGAGAACCCGCACGTGAAGTTCTTCAACGGCCGCCGCGGCTACGTCCGCGCCAAGCTCACCCAGCAGGAGATGAAGGTCGACTTCCGCTCGCTGTCCCGGGTGACCGAGCCGTACGCGCCCGCCTACACCTCCGGCTCGTTCGTCGTCGAGCCGGGCGACCCGAGCCTCCACCCAGCCTGACGGGATCCCCATGCGCACGATCACGGCCGCCGCCGCGGCGGCCCTCCTCACCCTGCCCTTCGCGCCCTTACCAGGCTCAACGGCGACCGCGGCGACCGCCGCGGCGCCCCCCATGGGCTGGAGCAGCCGCTCCCTGGGCTGCTCGGTCTCCGAGGCGGCCGTCCGCCAGGCCGCCGACGCCCTCGCCCCGCTCGCGCCGCTCGGCTACCGGTACGTCGTCCTCGACGACTGCTGGCTGGCCGCCCAGCGCAGCGGCGGCGCCCTGACCCCCGACCCGGCCCGCTTCCCGGGCGGCGTCAAGGCGCTGGCCGACGAGCTGCACGCCAAGGGGCTCAAGCTCGGCCTGAGCGTGTCGGCGGGCACCAAGGCGTGCTCCGGCGGCGGCGCCGGCGCCTACAAGCAGGAGGCCGCCGACGCCGCCCAGCTCAAGGCCTGGGGCGCCGACTACGTCAAGTACGACTGGTGCAACGTCCCCACGGCCGACTTCCCCGGCCAGAACGTGCAGCAGATCGCCCAGACCCTCTACCCGCGCATGCGCCAGGCCCTGGGCGACGACGTGGTGTTCGCCATGAACAACGAGGACGGCAGCACCGTGCCCTGGTTGTGGGGCAAGGACGCCGGCGCCACCACCTGGCGGACGAACGTCTACAACAGGCCCATCCCCGACAGCTACCCCAGCATGGTCGACATCTGGGAGACCAACCAGCTCAGAGCCGAGTACGCCGGGCCGGGCAGCTGGGCCGACCCCGACCTGATCCAGGCCGGGCGCGGCGGGATGACCGAGACCGAGTACCGCGCCCAGTTCACGCTGTGGGCCATGGGGGCCGCGCCGCTCGTCCTGCAGGCCGACCCGGCCAAGGCGCCGGCCGCCGTCGTCGCCAACCCCAAGGTGATCGCGGTGGACCAGGACCGGCTGGGCGCGCACGGCCGGCTCGTCTCCTCCGACGGCTGGTACCACGTCCTGGCCAAGCCGCTGGACGGCGGCGACCGGGCGATCGCGCTGTTCAACGAGAGCGACCGGGCGGCGGTGATCTCCACCCGGCTCGGCGCGGGCTCCCGCCACCGCGTCGAGGAGCTGTGGTCCGGCGCGGTCAGCTCGACGAAGGACGTGCTGTCGGCGCAGGTCCCGGCGCACGCGGCGGTGCTCTACCGGGTCTCGGAGAGCCGGGAGCAGGCGCCGCCGCTGGTGACGTTCGAGGCCGACCCGCCGCGCTTCCTCGGCGAGGACCGCCCGTCGGTGCTGGAGCCCGGCGTGCCCGGCGAGCTGGTCACCCGCGTCACGAACACCGGGGCCACCGCCCCGCTGCGGGACGTCGAGGTCAAGGCGTCCGCGCCGGACGGCTGGCGCGCCGAGGCCCGCACACCGGCCAGGACCGCCCGGCTCGGCGCCGCCGAGACGTTCACCGTGACCTGGACGGTCACCCCGCCCGCGGGCGCCGCGCCCGGCACCTACGCGGTGGCCTTCACGCAGGGCGGCCAGCAGGCCGTCGCCGTCGTCATCGTGACCAAGGCGCCGGGCACCGGCCGCACCTACCTGAGCGACCTGGCCTGGACCAGGGCCACGAACTACTTCGGCCCGGTCGAGAAGGACACCAGCAACGGCGACCGGGCCGCCGGCGACGGCCGCCCGATCACCGTCGAGGGCGTCCGGTACGCCAAGGGCCTGGGCACGCACGCCCCCGCCGACATCGAGTTCTACGCCGCCGGCCGCTGCACCACGGTCGAGTTCCAGGCCGGCATCGACGACGAGGTCGGGCAGGCCGGATCGGCCGACTTCGAGGTGTGGGCCGACGGCGGCCGGGTCGCGCACTCCGGCGTGCTGACCGGCGCGATGCCCGCCAGGAAGGTCACGGCGTCCGTCGCGGGCGCCCGGTTCGTCCGGCTGGTCGCGACCAACGGCGGGGACAACGCCACCTCCGACCACGCCGACTTCGCCGACGCCACCATCACCTGTCAGTGAGGAGATCCACTTGAAGATCGTTCCCAGGCCCGTCGGCCAGGAGACCAGGCGCGGGAGGTTCGTCCTCGACGGGCGCACGGCGCTCACCGCCGACCCGGCGCTCGCCGGGGTGGCCGCCTGGCTGCGCGCCGAGCTCAGCCAGGTCACCGGAGGTGAGCTGCTGCCCGGCACGCCGGGCCCGGGGACGATCACCCTGGGGCTGGGCGACGGCCTCGGTCCGGAGGCGTACCGCCTGAGCGTGGGCGAGGACGGCGTCGCCATCGACGCGGGCGGGCCCGCCGGGGCCTTCTACGGCGCGCAGACCTTCCGCCAGCTCCTGCCCGCCGCGGCCTACCGCCGGACACCGGCCGCCGAACCCCTGGTCGCGCCGGGCGCGCACATCGAGGACGAGCCGCGCTTCGGCTGGCGCGGCTGCCTCCTCGACGTCGCCCGGCATTTCATGACCAAGCACGACCTGCTGCGCTTCATCGACCTGATGGCCCTGCACAAGCTCAACGTCCTGCACCTGCACCTGACCGACGACCAGGGCTGGCGCGTCGAGATCAGGCGATACCCCCGCCTGACCGAGGTCGGCGCGTGGCGGCGGGAGAGCCAGACCGGCTGGAACGGCGCCATGGACGGCCGCCCCCACGGCGGCTACTACACCCAGGACGACATCAGGGAGATCGTCGCCTACGCCGCCGCCCGGCACATCACCGTCGTGCCGGAGATCGACCTGCCCGGCCACACCCAGGCCGCCATCGCCGCCTACCCCGAGCTGGGCAACCTCGGCACGCCGCTGGAGGTCCGCACGACCTGGGGCATCGGCCGGAACGTGCTCAACGCCGAGGACGCCACGATCACCTTCTTCAAGAACGTGCTCGACGAGGTGCTGGAGCTGTTCCCCAGCCCGTACGTGTGCGTGGGCGGCGACGAGTGCCGCAAGGAGCAGTGGCGGGAGAGCCCGTCCGCCCAGCGCCGGATCAGCGAGCTGGGCCTGCGCGACGAGGAGGAGCTGCAGAGCTGGTTCATCCACCAGTTCGACGACTTCCTGGCCGCCCGGGGACGCCGCCTGGTCGGCTGGGACGAGATCCTGGAGGGCGGGCTGGCGCCCGGGGCGGTGGTGGCGTCCTGGCGCGGCGACCTCGGGGCGGTGGCCGCCGCCCGGCGCGGGCACGACGTCATCAACTGCTCCAACACCCAGGTCTACTTCGACTACCGCCAGGGGCCGGGCGAGGACGAGCCGGTGCCGTTCGGGACCGTGCTCGCGCTGGAGGACGTCTACGCCTTCGAGCCCGTGCCCGCGCAGCTGCGCGAAGACCCGGCGGCGGCCCGGGTCCTCGGCGCGCAGTGCCAGGTCTGGACCGAGCTGATCGACTCCAACCGGCGGGTCGACTACATGGTCTTCCCTCGGCTGGCGGCCTTCGCCGAGACCGTCTGGGGGCCGCCCGGACGCGACCTGGAGGACTTCCGCGCGCGGCTGGCGGGCCATCTGCCGCGGCTGGCGGCGATCGGGGTGGAGTACCGGCCGGAGTCGGGGCCGCTGCCCTGGCAGACCAGGCCCGGCGTGCCGGGGCGGCCGGAGGATCCGAAGGAGTGGCAGGCCACCATCGACGCCTGGACCAGCAATCTGCGGGACCTCGCGTGAGGCCCCCGGAGCCGCCGTCGGGCGGACGGGTGCTGAGCTGGCCGGGCTGCGAGAACGTGCGCGACCTCGGCGGGCTGCCGACCGAGGACGGCGGGCGGATCCGGTGGGGCGCGCTGGTGCGGGGCGACCGCCCGAGGAGTAGCGCCGTCCCGGCGCTGCGGGCCCACGGGATCCGGCTCGTCGCCGACCTCCGGCTGGCCGCCGAGTGCCAGGCCGACCCGGGTCCCGACGTGCCGGGCCGCCGCCACCTGCCCGTCCTGCGGGACGAGGACACCGTCCTGGAGGCGCTGGACGACACCTTGCCCGGCATCTACCGGGTGATCCTCGACCGGGGCGCCGCCCGGTTCGCCGCCGTCCTGTCGGCCGTCGCCCACGCGCCGGACGGGGGCGTCCTGCTGCACTGCCACTCCGGCAAGGACAGAACCGGGCTGGCGGTCGCGCTGGCCCTCTCGCTGGCCGGCGTCTCCCGGCAGGAGATCGCCGCCGACTACGCCATGACGGCCGTCTGCCTGCGCCTCGACGACCACCTCGCCGCCCTGGACGGCGACTCGGGGCGGGCCAGGGCACTGCGCCTGTTCGCCGAGGTCACCGCGGACACCATGCTGGCCGCCCTGACCCACCTGGACGACCGGCACGGCGGCGCGCAGGCGTACCTGCTGGCCGGCGGCCTGCCACCGGACGACCTGGCCCTGCTCCGGGCCCGCCTGGTGGACCGGTAGGGGGCCCGGACGGCGGGGGTCACCCCGTACGGCCCCAGAAGTCGTACGGGTCCCGGCCCGGGCGGAAGCCGTGCGCCCGGGCCAGCTCCGCCGCCTCCCGGAACCGGCGCGCGACGACGGACGGCTCGTGGGCGTCGCTGCCGAACGTCACGGCCTGCCCGCCCTCCTCCCGCCACCACCCGAGCAGCGTCGTGTGCAGCGGCAGGACCGTGTTGATCTCCAGCGCCCGGCCCGACCCGGCGGTCACCCGCAGCGCGTGCCGGAACTCCTCCTCGAAGTCGGCCGGGTCGAACGGCCCGGCCGCCTGCGGCCAGTAGCGCACCGGGTAGTCGACGTGGGCCAGCACGGAGAACACGTCGCTGCCCGCGACCAGCTCGGGGATCTCGGCCAGGTAGTCCCGGATCACCTGGCCGGCGGCGCCGCGGGCGTACAGGCCGGGCGGCTCGCAGAACCCGTCGCCGGCGGGCAGGCTGTGCAGGGAGCCGAGCACCCGGTCGAAGCGGCCGGCGGCGAGCACGCGGGCGACGTCCCCGGCGTGCCGGTGCGGCTCGCCCAGCTCCAGGCCGCTCAGGATGCGCAGCTGCGGGAAACGCTCGCGGCACCGCTCGACCGCCTCCAGGTAGCCCGCGGCGTCGAAGGCCGGGGGAGTGAGGTGACCGTCCTGCGTCGTCAGCGCGAGCAGGTGGTCGTGGCCGTCGAGGGCGCCGGGGTCGACCGTCCAGACCGTGTGGTCGACGTGCTCGGTGAAGGCGATGGCGGGCAGGCCGAGCTCCACCGCCCGCGCGCAGGAACGCTCCATGTCGCCCTTCGGGGCGTCCCAGGACCATTCGCTGTGCACATGGCTGTCGGCGGGCAACGTCACGGGGCTCACTCCTCGAGGGGTAGGAGAAGATCGTCACGACTGTACCCCGCGAGCGTCCCGGCGTCCCGGGGGTGTGACCGCCTCGGGGAAGAGGTCTGATCTGCCGTGAGATGCTGGCTTTCGTGACGACGACCGAGCCCGCCGGGCCCGCCCCGCGCCGCGGGCGCGGCCGACCCGGCTACGACCAGGCCGCGATCCTGCGCGCCGCGGTGGAGCTGTTCAACCGCAGGGGTTACGACGCCACCAGCATGGGCGACCTGGCCAAGGAGCTCGGCCTGACCAAGCCGGCCATCTACCACCACGTCACGAGCAAGGAGCAGCTGCTCGGCCAGGCCCTCGACGACGCCCTCGACGAGCTCACCGCCGCCGTGACCGCCGCCACCCGCGACGCCGCCGGCCGCACGGCCTACGAACGCCTGCGCGAGGTCGTGCGGCGCAGCGTCGAGGTGCTGGTCGCCCACCAGCCGAGCGTCACGCTCCTGCTGCGGGTGCGCGGCAACAGCCCGGTCGAGCTGGCCGCCCTGGAACGCCGCCGCTGGCTCGACGACCGCCTCGCCGTGCTGGTCGCCGACGCCGTCGCCGAGGGCGCGCTGCGCGACGACGTGCCGCCCGCGCTGGTCAGCCGGCTGCTGTTCGGCATGGTCAACTCGCTGGTGGAGTGGTACCGCCCGGACGGCGCCTACGACCGGGCGATGGTCGCCGACGCCGTCACCGCGATCGCCTTCGACGGCCTGGCCGGGCACACGCCCGGAGCTCACCAGGTGTAGAACCCCTGGCCCGTCTTGCGGCCGAGATGCCCGGCGGCCACCAGGTCGCGCAGGATCCGCGGCGGCTCGAACCGGGGGCCGAGCTCGCGGGCCAGGTGCTCGGCGATCGCGAGCCGCACGTCCAGGCCCACCACGTCGGTGGTGCGCAGCGGGCCCGTCGGGTGGCGGTAGCCGAGCGTCATGGCCGTGTCGATGTCGGCCGCGCTCGCCACGCCCTCCTCCAGCATCCGCATCGCCTCCAGGGCCAGGCAGACGCCGAGCCGGCTGCTGGCGAAGCCCGGCGAGTCGGCCACCGTGACCGGCGTCCTGCCGAGCGCCCGCGTCCACTCCTGGGCCCGCTCGACCAGCTCGGGCTCCGTACGCGGGCCGACGACGACCTCGATGAGGTCGCTGACCGGGACGGGGTTGAAGAAGTGCAGCCCGATGAAGCGCTCCGGCGCGGCCAGGCCGGCCGCCAGGCCGCCGATCGACAGGCTGCTGGTGTTGGTGGCCAGCACCGCGTCCGGCGCCTGCCGCTCGACCAGGGCGAACACCTGGGCCTTGAGCGCCGCGTCCTCCGGCACCGCCTCCACGACCAGCTCGCACGGGGCCAGCTCGGCGGGGTCGGCCGTCGTGCGCAGCCGGGCCAGGACGTCCTGGAGCGGGCTGCCCAGCCGGCCCTTCTCCGCGGCCTTGGCCAGGCTGCCGGTCACCCGTTCCAGGGCCTGGGCGGCGGCCCGCGGGTCGCTCTCCACGACGACGACCCGGCAGCCGGCGGCGAGGAAGGCGTGCGCGATGCCCGATCCCATCCGCCCGCCGCCGAAGACGCCGACGATCCGTGGCAGGGTCGAGGCGAAGGTCATGAGCGTCGCTCCTTGCGCCGGTCGAGGAACGCCGTCATGCGCGCGTGCTTCTCCTCGGTCTCGAACAGGACCGCCTGGGCCAGGTCGTCCACGAACGGGTGCGCGGCGCGCGGGGCGTGGAAGACGGCCTTGGTCAGCCGGGTGGCCAGCGGCGCCCGCGCCGCGATGCGGTCGGCGAGCCGGTGACCGGCGGCGAGCAGGTCCTCCGGCTCCACGACGTCGTTGAGCAGGTGGACCGCCCGCGCCTCCTCGGCCGTCAGCACCCGGCCCGCGAGCAGGATCTCCTTGGCCAGCGGCTCCCCGACCAGCTCGGCCAGCCGCCAGGCGGCCCCGGCGGCGGCCAGGATGCCGAGGTCGGTCTCCGGGTTGCCGATCCGGGTGCGCGGCGTGCCGATCCGGAAGTCGCAGGCGTAGGCCAGCTCGGCCCCGCCGCCCAGGGCGTAACCGTCCACGAGGGCCACGGTCGGCATCGGCAGCCGGTGGATCCGGTCGAAGATCCTGGAGTTGATGCCCCGCAGCGCGTCGTCCCGGTCCCGGTCGCGGAGCTGGGCGATGTCCGCCCCGGCGGCGAAGGTCGTGCCCTCGCCGGTGAGCAGCACGACGCGCGGCTCCTCCTCGACGGCCGCGCACGCCTCGTGCAGCGCGGCGACCAGCTCCCGGTCGATCGCGTTGCGCACCTGCGGCCGGTTGAGCCGCCACACCACCCGGTCGGCGCCCTCCTCGACGATGAGGGTCATGGGCGCTCCGCCTGGGGAGCGCGGGCTTCGGTCACGGAAAACTCCTCTGCGTAGGGGTCAGGCGTCGTAGTCCACGGTGACACGGTCGCCGGCCGGGAACGTCTGGCAAGTGAGCACGAAACCGGCGTCCACCTCGGCCGGTTCGAGCGCGTAGTTGCGGCGCATGTCCGCCGCGCCCTCGCGGACCACCGCCCGGCACGTCCCGCAGACCCCGCCCCGGCAGGCGAACGGCAGGTCCGAGCGGGTCTGCTGGGCGCCGTCGAGCAGGGTCGACTCGCGCGAGACGGTGGCGGTCGTGCGCCTTCCGTCGAGCACCGTCGTCAGCACGGTCGTCGCGCCCGCCGGCACGCCCTCGGGCCGCCTCGGCTGCGGCGGGGGAGCGTCGACGTAGAAGAGCTCGACGTGCACCTTCGCGGCCGGGACGCCGAGCTCGGCCAGCACCCGGCGGGCGTCCTCGACCATGGGCAGCGGCCCGCACAGCCAGACGTGGTCGAACGTCTCGATCGGCACCAGCTCGGTGAACAGCCGCCGCAGCCGGTCGCCGTCCAGCCGGCCGGAGAACAGCTCGACGTCGCGCGGCTCCCGGGAGAGCACGTGGACGAGCTGGAAGCGGGGGCCGTACCGGTTCTTCAGGTCGCCGAGCTCCTCGGCGAACATCACGGTGCGGCTGCTGCGGTTGCCGTACAGGAGGGACACGCGCGCGCCGGGATGGGTGAGCACCGTCGAGGCGACCGACATCATCGGGGTGATGCCCGACCCGGCGGCCACGCACAGGTGCCGCTCGCCCGGGGCGGGGTCGGCCTGCCAGGAGCCGGTCGGGGTCTGCACCTCGATCCGCGTGCCCGGCCGCACCTCGCGGACGAGCCAGGAGGAGAAGAGGCCGTCCGGGATCTCCCGGACGCCGATGCGCGGCGCGTCCCCGGCCGGGGCGCAGATCGAGTACGATCGCCGCTCCTCCCGCCCGTCCACGAACCGGCGCAGGGTGAGCGACTGGCCCGCGCGGAAGGCGTACGCCTCGCGCAGCTCGCCGGGCACGGCGAAGGTGATCGCGGCGGCGTCCTCGCACAGGTGGTCGACCGCCGCCACGGTCAGCTCGTGGAAGGCGGCGTGCGCCCGGGCCGGCGCGGGCGCGAGCGTGGTCATCTCATATCTCCTTGACATGCTCGAACGGTTCCAGGCAGTCGGCGCAGGCGTAGAGGGCCTTGCAGGCGGTGGCGCCGAACTCGGAGGTCAGCCGGGTGGCCCGGGAGCCGCAGCGCGGGCAGGCCGGGGCGGACCTGGCCGGGCCGAGCGTCAGCGGGATCGGCCCGGACGTCCGCCGGGCCGGTCCGGGCGCCGACAGCCCGGCGGCGCGCAGGGCGGCCCGGCCGCGCTCGGAGATCCAGTCGCTCGACCACGGCGGGTCGAGCACGACACGCACCTCGACGCGCGGGAAACCCGCCTCCCGCAGCCGGTGGACGAGGTCGTCGCGCATGGTCGCCATGGCCGGGCAGCCGGTGTACGTCGGGGTGATCGAGGCGACCACGACCTCGCCGTCCGGCCCCGGCCGCAGCTCGACGCCGCGCAGCACGCCGAGGTCGGCGAGGGTGAGCATCGGCATCTCCGGGTCCCGCACCAGCTCAGCCACCCGGGCGGCGCGCCCGCGGGCGTCCCCGGGCGCGGGTCCGGCCTGCCCGGCGGCCGTCACCAGCGGCCTGCCGGGTGGGCGCGGGCGACCGACTGCATGTCGGCGAGCAGGTCGGCCAGGGCCGGGGTGTGGCCGCCGTCCCGGCCGCTGCCCGGCCTGTCTTCGTCCGGTCGGTCTTCGAGGGCCGGGCGGGGGACGTCACTCACCGTCAGCACCTGGTCGAGCACGGCCTCCACGTCAGCGCGCAGCGCGGCGGCCTCGACGGCGACGCCCGAGCGGGCGAGCGCGCGCTCGACGGGATGCGCGGTGACCAGCTCGGCCAGCAGCGGCCACAGCTCGCCGAGCGCGGCGTCGAGCCGGCGGCGCGACTCCTCGGTGCCCTGGGCCAGGGTGAGGAACCAGCGGCCCGCCCAGTCCCGGTGGTAGGCGACCTCCTTGACGCCCTTGGCGGCGACGGCGGCCAGCACCGTGTCCGCGCTCGCCGACAGCCGCTCCAGCAGCGCCAGCCGGGCCGTCGAGAACAGCAGCAGGCGCACGACGACGTGCGCGAAGTCGCCGTTCGCGACCTCGGCCAGCCACACGTTCCTGAACTGCCCGGCGTCGCGGAAGAACGCCAGCGCGTCCTCCGGCGGCACCGGCGAGCCCTCGGGCAGCGCGGGCACCACGCCGGGGTCGGCCGCGGCCGCCCGCGCCAGCAGCAGGCGCGCCTGCCCGAGCAGGTCGAGGGCCACGTTGGCGAGCGCGATGTCCTCCTCCAGGTCGGGGGCGCGGCTGCACCACTCCGCGAGCCGCTGCGACATGACCAGCGCGTCGTCGCCGAGCATGAGGCAGTACGCCGCCAGCTCGGCGTGGCCGACCCCCTCGGGCACGGTCGTGTCCACGCCCGCCAGCGGGTCCTCGAAGTCCGTGCCGAACGCCCACTGCGCGGAGTCCCCGCCGGTCAGGCCGTCGAAGATGCTCTCGTGGTCATCGCTCACGCTGGACCCCCTCTCACATGTGCGGGACGTCGCCCGGGATGTCGTAGAACGTCGGGTGCCGGTAGACCTTGTCGCCGCTCGGCGCGAACAGCGGGTCCTTCTCGTCCGGGCTGGAGGCCGTGATGGCGTCGGAGCGCACGACCCAGATGCTCACGCCCTCGTTGCGCCGGGTGTAGACGTCGCGGGCGTGCCGCAGGGCCATCGCGTCGTCGGGGGCGTGCAGCGACCCGACGTGCACGTGGTTGAGCCCGCGCTTGACCCGGACGAACACCTCGTACAGCGGCCACTCCCGCCGGTCGGCGCTCATCGGGCGCCCGCCCCGGCAGCCGTACGGCCGGCGAACGCCGACGCGGCCTCGCGCACCCAGGCGCCGTCCTCGTGGGCGGCGCGGCGGTGGCGCATCCGCTGGGCGTTGCACGGCCCGTCGCCGCGGATGACCGCGGCCAGTTCCGACCAGTCCGGCTGCCCGAAGTCGTGGTGCCCGCGCTCCTCGTTCCAGCGCAGCTCGGGGTCGGGCAGCGTGACGCCGAGCGCCTCGGCCTGCGGGACCGTCATGTCGACGAACTTCTGGCGCAGCTCGTCGTTGGAGTTGCGCTTGATGCCCCAGGCCATCGAGCGTTCGCTGTTGGGGGAGCGGTCGTCGGGCGGGCCGAACATCATGAGGGAGGGCCACCAGAACCGGTTGACCGAGTCCTGGACCATCTCCCGCTGGGCCTCGGTGCCGCGCATCATCGTCATCAGCAGCTCGTAGCCCTGCCGCTGGTGGAAGGACTCCTCCTTGCAGATGCGGATCATGGCTCGGCCGTACGGGCCGTAGGAGGTGCGGCACAGCGGCACCTGGTTGCAGATCGCGGCGCCGTCCACGAGCCAGCCGATGGTGCCGACGTCGGCGTAGGACAGCGTCGGATAGTTGAAGATCGAGGAGTATTTCTGCTTCCCGGACAGAAGGAGTTCGGTCAGCTCGGCGCGGGAGACGCCCAACGTCTCGCACGCGGAGTACAAATAGAGGCCGTGCCCGGCTTCGTCCTGCACCTTGGCCAGCAGGATCGCCTTACGGCGCAGCGACGGGGCGCGCCCGATCCACTCGCCCTCCGGCTGCATGCCGATGATCTCGGAGTGCGCGTGCTGGGCTATCTGGCGGACGAGCGTCCTGCGGTACGCCTCCGGCATCCAGTCGCGGGGCTCGATCCGGTCGTGACCCGCGATGGTCGCGTCGAAGGCGGACTGCAGCCGCTCCTCCAGGTCCGGCTCCGCCGGCGTGGTGGTCATCGTCCCTCCGAGACATCGGTCTTATTTACTTATCGCTCGGTCAGTAATACGGTTGCATGAGTCGGGGCTTCCGCGCAAGAGAGGAGACAGCGTGAGCGCGCTGCTGGAGAGCTACGCCGCCGGACGATGGTTCCGCGCGTCGGACGACGGGGAACCCTTGCTCGACGCCGCGACGGGCGAGGAGGTCGCGCGGATCTCCAGCCGGGGGCTGGACGTCGCCGCCATGGTCAGGCACGCCAGGGACACCGGCGGCCCGGCGCTGCGGGCCCTGACCTTCCACGAGCGGGCCGCCCTGCTCAAGGCGCTGGCCAAGCACCTGATCGAGCGCAAGGACGCGCTGTACGCCCTGTCCACGCGCACCGGCGCCACCTCCCGCGACACCATGGTCGACGTCGACGGCGGCATCGGCACCCTGTTCAGCTACGCGAGCAAAGGCGTGCGCGAGCTGCCCAACGACACCGTCTACCTCGACGGCGGCCTGGAGCGCCTGAGCAAGGGCGGCACCTTCGCCGGCCAGCACGTCTACACCTCGCGACCGGGCGTCGCCGTGCAGATCAACGCCTTCAACTTCCCCGTCTGGGGCATGCTGGAGAAGCTGGCCCCCGCCTTCCTCGCCGGGCTGCCCTCGATCGTCAAGCCCGCCGCCCAGACCGCCTACCTCACCGAGCTGGCCGTCCGGCAGATCATCGAGTCCGGCATCCTGCCCGAAGGGACGCTCCAGCTCCTGGCCGGCAGCCCCACCGGGCTGCTCGACGAGCTGACCGTCCAGGACTCCGTCGCCTTCACCGGCTCGGCCCACACCGCGGGCATCCTGCGCCGCCACCCGAACGTGCTCGACGGCGGCGTCGTCCTCGGCGTCGAGGCCGACTCGCTCAACTGCTCGATCCTCGGCCCCGACGTGCGCCCGGACGATCCGGAGTTCGACCTGTTCGTCAAGGGCGTCGTCACCGAGATGACGGTCAAGGCGGGCCAGAAGTGCACGGCCATCCGCCGCGTGCTCGTGCCGGCGAACCTGGCGGACCAGGTGACCGAGGCGCTGGCCGCGCGCCTGTCGGCGATCACCGTCGGCGATCCGCGCAACCCCGACGTGCGCATGGGCCCGCTGGCGAGCCTGGGCCAGCGTGACGAGGTGCGCAAGGCGGTCGAGGCGCTGCGGGCCGGCGCGGAGGTGGTCCACGGCGACCCGCGCGGCGCCTCCCTGCTCGACGGCGACCCCGAGCGCGGGGCGTTCATGACCCCGCTGCTGCTGCGCGCCCGCCCCGGCGCCGCCGAGCCGCACGACGTGGAGCCGTTCGGGCCGGTCGCGACCGTGCTCGCCTACGACGGCGTCGAGGAGGCGGTCGCCCTGGCCGCGCGCGGCAAGGGCAGCCTGGTCGCCTCCGTCGCCACCCACGACCCGCAGGTCGCGCGGTCCGTCGTGCTCGGGCTCGCGCCCTGGCACGGCCGGATCCTGGTCCTCGACCGCGACGACGCCAAGGAGTCCACCGGGCACGGCTCGCCGCTGCCGGTGCTCGTCCACGGCGGCCCCGGGCGGGCCGGCGGCGGCGAGGAACTGGGCGGCGTGCGCGGCGTCCTGCACCACATGCAGCGCACCGCTCTTCAGGGGTCGCCGGACCAGCTCACCGCGATCACCGGCCGCTGGACGACCGGCTCGGCCCGCGCCGAGTCCGGCGTCCACCCCTTCCGCAAGTCGCTGGCCGAGCTGCGGGTGGGCGACACGATCGCCTCCGCGCCGCGCACGGTCTCGCTCGCCGACATCGAGCACTTCGCCGAGTTCACCGGCGACACCTTCTACGCCCACACCGACCCCGAGGCCGCCGCCCGCAACCCGCTGTTCGGCGGCATCGTCGCGCACGGCTACCTGGTGGTGTCCCTGGCCGCCGGGCTGTTCGTGGACCCGGCGCCCGGCCCGGTGCTGGCCAACTTCGGCGTCGACGGGCTGCGCTTCCTCACCCCGGTCAAGGCCGGCGACGCCATCGCCGTCGCGCTGACCGTCAAGCAGATCACGCCGCGCAGCGGCGCCGACTACGGCGAGGTGCGCTGGGACGCCACCGTGACCAACCAGGACGGCGTCCCGGTCGCCACGTACGACGTGCTGACCCTCGTGGCCAAGACCTGGCCGGAGGACTGACGTGGACGACACCCCGGTCCTGCTCGAACGCGACGGCGCCGTGGCCGTCGTGACGCTCAACCGTCCCGACCGGCGCAACGCGCTGGACGCCGCGCTCAAGCAGGGCCTGCGCCGGGCGCTGGAGGAGGCCGCCGCCGACGACTCGGTCAGGGCCGTGCTGCTGACCGGCGCCGGCCGCGCGTTCTGCGTCGGCCAGGACCTCGCCGAGCACGCCGAGGCCCTGCGCGCCGACCCGGCCCACGCCTTCGACACCGTCGAGGCGGACTACGCGCCGGTCGTCCGGCTCCTCGCCACGATGCCCAAACCGGTCGTCGCCGCCGTCAACGGCGCCTGCGTCGGCGCCGGGCTGGCCCTCGCGCTCGCCTGCGACCTGCGCGTCCTGGCCGAGGACGCCAAGCTCGCCACGGCGTTCACGGGGATCGGGCTCACCTGCGACTCCGGCCTGTCCGCGACGCTGACGCGGGCGGTCGGCGAGTCGAGGGCCAAGGAGCTGGTGCTGCTCGGCGAGCCGTTCGGCGCCGCGCAGGCGGTCGCGTGGGGCGTGTCGGGACGGGTGGTGCCGGGGGCCGAGGTGTGCATGGCGGGACGCGAGCTGGCCGCCCGGCTGGCGGCCGGGCCGACCGCGGCCTACGCCGAGTCCAAGCGGCTCATCGCACAGGGGTGGGAGCAGGGCCTCGGGGCGGTGCTCGCCGCCGAGGCCGGCGCGCAGGCCCGGCTGGGCCTGACCGCCGACCACGCGGGCGCGGTGGAGGCGTTCCTCGCCAAGCGCAGGCCGACCTTCGGCGGGCGCTGAACGAGGACCTTGGCGGGGGCTCAGCCGTCGTGGGCCCCCCAATCCGCACCCCGGCCACGGGCCTCCTCGAACACCAGCCAGGTCCGGGTGGCCCGCACCCCGGGGATGTCCTGGATGCGTTCCAGCACGACGTGCCGTAGCGCGGCGTTGTCCGGCGTCCTGACCAGCACCAGGACGTCGTAGTCGCCGCCGACCATGGCGAAGTGCTCCACGTACGGCGTCTCGCGCAGCCGTGCCGTGACCTGGCGCCAGGAGTTCTGCTCGATCGTCACCGACACGTACGCGCTGGTGCCCAGGCCGGCCCGGTGCGGTGCCAGCTCGGCGGTGAAGCCGGTGATCACGCCGTCGTCCATCAGCCGGGTGAGCCGGGCGTAGACGTTGGCGCGCGAGACGTGCACGCGTTCGGCCAGGGTGCGCATCGACATCCGGCCGTCGCGCAGCAACTCGGCGATGATCGCCCGGTCTACTCCGTCCAGGTTTGCGGCCGAACGTCCCGGCCAGCCGCCCTCGACGCCCTCGTTGGCTGACAATTGGCCCTCCATTAATCCCATATAAAGCCGTTTGTCGCTCATCATGCCTGATGTCTTGAACGGATGGCTCCAGGAGCGGACGCTTTCCCTCACAAACGTCCAGAAGAAAGTGAGCGTCGCCATGTCCGTGAGGAGGAGTCCCCAGACGGTCGACGGCCTGCTGCCCTCACCAGAGCCGGTGCGCTTCGTCGCCGAGGACGGCACCGCCGTCGAGCCGCCCGCCGGGTACACCGAGCCCGCCGGCGAGGAGCTGGTGGAGGCGTACCGGCGGATGGTCCTGGGCCGCCGCTTCGACCGTCAGGCGACCGCGCTGACCAAGCAGGGCCGGCTGGCCGTCTACCCCTCCAGCCGCGGCCAGGAGGCCTGCCAGATCGCCGGAGTCCTCGCGCTCCGCCAGGACGACTGGCTGTTCCCCACCTACCGCGACTCGGTCGCGCTCGTCTCCCGCGGCCTCGACCCGGTCGAGGTGCTCACGCTGCTGCGCGGCGGCTGGCACTGCGGTTACGACCCCGCCGCCACGCGCGTCGCCCCCCAGTGCACGCCGCTGGCCACCCAGACGATCCACGCCGTCGGCATGGCCGAGGCCATGCGCCGCAAGGGCGAGGACGGCGTCGTCATGGCCTTCATCGGCGACGGCGGCACCAGCGAGGGCGACTTCCACGAGGCGCTCAACTACGCCGCGGTGCTGCGCGCCCCCGTCGTGTTCCTCGTCCAGAACAACAAGTACGCCATCTCGGTGCCGCTGGCCAAGCAGAGCGCCGCTCCGGCGCTGGCCTACAAGGGCATCGGCTACGGCATCCCCTCCGAGCAGGTGGACGGCAACGACCTCGTCGCCGTGCTGTCGGTCCTGAACGCCGCCGTGACGCACGCCAGGACGGGCGGCGGCCCGTTCCTCGTCGAGGCGCACACCTACCGCATGGACCCCCACACCAACGCCGACGACCCCTCCCGCTACCGCGAGAGCCAGGAGGTCGAGCAGTGGGAGTCGGCCGACCCGCTGGCCCGGCTGGAGACCTACCTGCGCGGGCGCGGCCTGCTCGGCGCCGAGGACGTCGCCGCCGCGCACAAGGCCGCCGAGGAGTACGCCGCGCGCCTGCGCGAGGCGATGAACGCCGACCCCGAGGCCGACCCCTTCGAGCTGTTCGACCACGTCTTCGCCGAGCCGACGCCCCAGTTGCACGAGCAGCGGGCCCTGCTGGCGTCCGAGCTGACCGCGCGGGAGGACTGACATGACCGCGACGACCACGATGACCATGGCCCAGGCGCTGAACGCCGCCCTGCGGGACGCCCTGCGCGAGGACGAGCGCGTCCTCGTCTTCGGCGAGGACGTCGGCCTGCTCGGCGGCGTCTTCCGCGTCACCGACGGGCTCACCAAGGAGTTCGGCGAGGAGCGCTGCTTCGACACGCCGCTGGCCGAGGCGGGGATCGTGGGCCTGGCCGTGGGCCTCGCCATGGGCGGCTTCCGCCCGGTGATCGAGATGCAGTTCGACGCCTTCGCCTACCCGGCCTTCGAGCAGATCGCCTCGCACGTGGCCAAGCTGCGCAACCGCACCCGCGGGCGGCTGTCGCTGCCGCTCGTGATCCGGATCCCGTACGCGGGCGGCATCGGCGGCGTCGAGCACCACTGCGACTCCAGCGAGGCGTACTACGCCCACACGCCGGGGCTCAAGGTCGTGACGCCCGCGACGGCCGACGACGCCTACTGGCTGCTGCGCGACGCCATCGCCGACCCCGACCCGGTGATCTTCATGGAGCCCAAGCGGCTGTACTGGTCCAAGGAGGAGACGTCCACCGCGGACCGCCGCGCCGCCGGGTTCGGCCGGGCGGCCGTCCGCCGCGAGGGCCGCGACGCGACGCTCGTCGCCTACGGGCCCAGCGTGCCCGTCGCGCTCCAGGCCGCCGAGGCCGCGGCCCAGGACGGGCTCTCGCTGGAGGTGGTCGACCTGCGGACGATCGTCCCGTTCGACGACGAGACCGTGGTGGCCTCGGTGCGTAAGACCGGGCGCTGCGTGGTGATCCAGGAGGCCCAGGGGTTCGCCGGGGTGGGGGCGGAGATCGCCGCCCGCGTGCAGGAGCGGTGCTTCCACTCGCTGGCCGCGCCGGTGCTGCGCGTCACCGGGTTCGACATCCCGTACCCGCCGCCCATCCTCGAGCACTCCCACCTCCCGGACGTCGACCGCGTCCTCGACGCCGTGGACCGGCTCCAGTTCGACGACCAGCCCGACCTGCTGCACCTCACCCGGGAGGCGTCATGACGACGACCGCCGCGCGGCAGGTGTTCCGGCTGCCGGACCTCGGCGAGGGCCTGACCGAGGCCGAGATCGTCGAGTGGAAGGTGGCCGTGGGGGACACGGTGGAGATCGACCAGATCGTGGTGGAGGTGGAGACCGCGAAGGCGGCGGTGGAGGTGCCCGTGCCGTACGCGGGGACCGTGCTGCGGCTGCACGCCGAGGCGGGCGCGGTCGTGGCGGTGGGGGAGCCGCTCATCGAGGTCGGGGGCGGGGAGGAGGACCCGGCGGCGACGCGGTACCGGGAGGAGGAACAGGCGGGCTCGGGCAACGTCCTGATCGGCTACGGCACCACCGGCACCCCGCACAAGGGCCGCCGCCGCCGCCCCACCAAGCCCGTCCCCTCCACCCCGGCCTCGGGGCCCGCCCCGGGATCCGTACTCGCACCCGCTCCGGGATCGGGACCCGCACTGGCACCGGGTTCCGTACCGGCACCCGCTTCGGGATCGGCTGCGGGACTCGCGCCGGCACCCGCTCAGGGACCGGCACCGGGGTCCGGGCTCGCACCTGGGCGCGCGTCCGCACCTGGGCGCGCATCCGCACCTGGACACGCGTCCGGGCCCGAGCCGGCTTCTCCATCCCCGGGCGGGCCGGAGGGCGCGCCTCGCGTGATCTCGCCGCTGGTCCGCAGGATGGCGCGCGAGCACGGCGTGGACCTCGCCGCCGTCCTCCCCACCGGACCGCACGGCGTCATCCTCCGCCGCGACGTCGAGCACGCCATCGCCAACCCCGGGACCGACCCCGCCGCGACCCCTGACGCCCTGTCCGCCGACAGGACAGCGGCCCCGGCGTCCCAGATTGCTCCGGTGTCTCCGGTGGCGGAGCGGATCCCCCTGCGCGGCCTGCGCCGTACGGTGGCCGACAAGCTGACCCGCAGCCGCACCGAGATCCCCGACGCCACCACCTGGGTGGACGTGGACGCCACCGACCTGCTCGCCATCCGCGACACCCTCCGGCGGACCAGCCCGGACCTGGGCATCGGCCTGCTGGCCCTGCTGGCCCGCGCCTGCGTGGCCGGCCTGCTCCGCTTCCCCGAGCTGAACTCCTCGGTCGACACCGAGCGGGCCGAGATCGTCCGCCACGGCCACATCAACCTGGGCTTCGCCGCCCAGACCGAACGCGGCCTCGTCGTGCCGGTGGTCCGCGACGCGCACCTCATGACCACCGCCGGCCTGGCCGCCGAACTGACCCGCCTGACCGCACTGGCCCGCTCCGGCAGCCTGCCCCCGTCCGCGCTGACGGGAGGCACGTTCACGCTCAACAACTACGGCGTCTTCGGCGTGGACGGCTCCACCCCCATCATCAACCACCCGGAGGCGGCGCTCCTGGGGGTGGGCCGCGTCATCGACCGCCCCTGGGTGCACGGCGGCGCGGTGGTGCCCCGCAAGATCACCCAACTGTCCTTCACGTTCGACCACCGCGTCTGCGACGGCGGCGCCGCGGGGGGCTTCCTCCGCTTCGTCGCCGACTGCGTGGAGAACCCCGCGGTGCTGCTCGCCCACGTCTAGCAGCACGCTCCCCACGCCGGCGAACGCCACCCGGTGGGCCCAAGGGCGGCAACCCTCAGGCCCACCGGCCGCCGGCAACCGGCGCGGCATGAAGCCACCGTCCACGTCGCGGCTGTCAACGACCTACTCGTCTTGCTCACGCTTTGGGTGTTCCGGCGCCTCAGATCCGGCGGCATGGGTTTGTACGTGAGTGTTCGAGCTGACCGCCAGCGCAACCACTGCGATCATGAAGCCGATGCCGACCATCGCCACCACCATGACGCTGAGAAGTACCAGGGTGCCCGCGAAGACGGCACCCGGCGAGTAGGTGTGTCCTCATACCCGCCGGAGGGCCATGGATCGCTTACGCTCCTCTCACACTCACGACGGCGAAAGAGCGCGAATCACGCCACCGATCATTGCGCCGGGCGCCTGGGCGTCGACCGCCTGTACGAGCACTCGCCAGACGCCGACATGGAAAAGAGGAGCCGATGCCTGAGCCCACCTCGACAGACGTGTGGTCCACGATCGGCGAGCTGGTGGCATGGCTGGACCGTAACAACGGCCGGGACCCTCACGAACTCACGCTGCGCGTCATGAAGATCGGCGAGGAGTTCGGCGAGGCGATCGAGGCCCGCATCGGGGAACTCGGCCAGAACCCGCGCAAGCCCGCCTCCCACACCCGCCAAGATCTCGCTGACGAGTTGTGCGACGTGATCGTGACGGCAATGGTGGCGCTCGCCTCCGTCGACGATGACCCGCAGGCGGTGTTCGAGGCGAAGCTGAGGAAGATCGCCGACCGCGTGTCAGCGTTGGAGGCCAAGCGCGCCTGACCTTCCCGGGGAAGCCGTACAAGCCGCCGCTCCGGCGCTCGCCGCGCACCACGCGGGTGAGGACCGAGGGCCGCGCCTCACCGCCGCGTCGTTCGAACAGGCCCGTAGCCGCCTGAGGGCGGGCGGGGATTCGGACCTGTGCCTCGCCGCTGCTGAGGCTCGCATCAGGGCGGTCGAGGCGGCTGAGCCTCGGCGGACGACCTCTCCGAGGCTGCCGATGTCCTGGCGAATGTCGACGACCCGTGCCGTAACAGCAGCGAAGAGCCAGAGCCGGCACGTCACCCCGTGCCGCCGTACCTGAAGGAGCGGAGCGCGGCTGACTTCCCCGACATCCTGCGAGCCGAGGCAAGGGCCTGCATCGCCCGCAGTGTCGGGATCAGCCGCCGCGCTCACCCGCGACTGGCTGTCACGCGCCAGGAGCCCGGTAAGCCACGTCCATCCGCGTGGCTTCGTCGACCTCCTCCGCCGTCAGCAGGGCGACCGTCGTCGTCCGCACCGCCCCGGACGCCGACACTGCCATCCCCAACGCAGCCGACGCCGCATTGCTCGGCAAGTCGACGATCACGAACGTGTCCGTCTCGCCGAACGCGAAGTACATCTGCTCGACCCGCCCGCCAAGGCTTTCCACCAGGCGATCCACCGCTTGTCGGCGTCCGGTGCCACCGTCTCGCAGCACCCCGCGGAGGCCGTCTGTGGTGTACGTGGACTGAATCAGATACTTGGGCATGGTCGAGTTCCTCTTCTCGTGCCGCCGCCCCGGTGCGAGGTGGCTGTCGCGGGTCACGAGGTCGGAATTCTCGGCTCCGGATGAAGGTAATCCCACTGGTTGTGCTGGGTTTTCCCCTACGGGCCCCGACGTCGTCCAGCCAGGACGTGACCAGCGGATGACAGGGCAGGCCGCCTGATGCCCGTCCTGACAAAGGAGGCGAACTGGCGCTGGAACGTCACGACCCCGCAAGCCTGAGGTCTACCACCTGCTGAGCAGCGCCCCCGGGGCACCAGCGCCGACGGCACCTTCACCGAAGTTCCCGGGGTCGCGCCCCCAATGGACATACAAGATCTTCTACGAGGACACCGCAGACAGCCGGAGCTGCAGTGCGTCCCGGCGAACTAGGCCGAGACCGTCAGCACCACGATCGCCACCCCGAGCGGCAGGTCGAGTGCGGCGCAGAACTCGGCCATCGACCGGGCCACCACCTTGTTCCTGCGCCAGAGGACCACGTCCAGAGCGGCATGCCCGATCAGGGCCGCCGCGACCAAATAGCCCCCGACCGCAGGCGACAAGGTCAGCGCGGCCACCGACACCGTCCCGAAGACCAGCATCGCGGGAACCTGCGCGGCGTCGAGCGTCGGCCTGCGCGACAACCCGCCCGCCAGGCCGACGACGGCGACGCACACCGCACCCCCGACCAGCCCCGGCCACGGCTCCAGCCCGAGCAGCCGCAGCACCGTCACCGCCACCACGGACGCCCCGAACAACGGCCAGACCACCCCCGGTCTGCCGGTCACCGCCGTGGCGAGGTAGATGAGCGCGGCGAGGAACACCACAAGGGCCGCGTCCCGCCCGTCCTCCAGCCCCAGGACGTTGAAGACCATGAAGGCCAGGCCCAGCCACGTGGGCCAGCGACGTGCGACGGCCATGAGCACGCGGCCGGTGGGGGAGCGCCCCTGCGAGCCGCCTTGCGCGGACGACATCTCAACCATGCCCCCACTCTCCCGCGCCACCTCCGCCGGCCTTGAGGCCGAACACCCCGAACGTCCAGAATCCTGCGATCCCGGTCCGCCCACCCCACGTTCACCCTGCCGACCGCCACCACCTGCCCCTGGCCGGAGGGCGCGGTGCCCACTACGCAGAGGTCTGGCCGGGCTGCCCGGTGAGCTTCTCGACCACTGACGACGGACGCCGGTGAGGAGATCCTGTCCGACGTCAGGCCGGCCCGACCGACCGCAGCCAGACCGCCGCCGAGTACGGGCTGGTGAAGCGGAGCACGCGTAGGGGCCCGAAACGCGGATCACGGGTGCGCCGCCGGATCTCCGCCTGTCGCGCCGCGTGCTGCGACCAGGCCCACCACGCCGGATGATCACTCTGGAACCATCCGGCGACCGTCTCCCGGTTGCCGTTGAAGACGGGTTCGCGCAGAACCGTCCTGCGCAGCGAACGCCGCAGGACTCGCGGCATGACGACCCGGCGCGGGTAGTCCAGCCAGACAATGGTGTCGGCGCGTTCCCACAGCAGGTCGCGCACCTCCGGGTAGCCGAAGGAGTCGAAGATCCACGCCGAGGTCGCGGCGATCTCGGCGACCCGCTCCGGGAACGCCTGGTCCACGGCCCAATCGGGCCCGGCGAAGTACAGGCCGTCCATCTCGTGACAGGGCACGGCAATCCGGGTGCTCAATGCGCGGGCGAGCGTCGACTTGCCCGCTCCGCTGATGCCCGCCACCAGAATCCGCCGCATCCCGGCAGGCTAGCGCAGCCGTACCCGCCGCTCAGCCCGGCCTGCCCGCAGGCTGACAGGGCCATTCGGCAACAAGCCGATGCTCCTCGCCCTCTTCCGGGCAACCAACCCGGAGCCTCTCCAAACAGGACGGACCCCGTGCCGCTGCCCCAGCAAGCGCCCTGACCGGACAGATTCCTCGGCGGACAGGTGACGGGACAGCCTTCACGAGCAGTAACAGGGGCTTCAGATCGTGCGTGACACCGGCTGGACCACGGATCGTGCCGGACCACAGAGCATGCGTGACACCGGCCAGACCACGTCGTGCGTGACACCGGCCAGACCATGTCGTGCGTGACCTTGACCAGACCGCGTCGTGCGTGACCTTGACCAGACCACGGTCTGACAACCCGTGGTAGGACATCCCCGCTCCAAGACCAGACCCTGGTCCGACGCGCTCCCGCCCCCCGCGCCGCAATCATGGCCGCATGCTGAAACCCCTCGCCACGACCCTGGCTGTCCTGCTGGCGATGACCGGCCAACCCGCCATGGCCGCCGCCACCCCAACCGCCGAGGCCCGACCCGGAAACGAGAGCACAGCCCGTCCCTCCTCGGTCACCCCATCCGCCATGACCGCTCAATCCTCACTGACCTGGCAGCCCTGCCCCAACAACAAGATCGGCATGGAGTGCGCCGACCTCCAGGTCCCGGTCGACTGGCGCAAACCCGACGCCCGCAAGATCACACTGAAGCTGGGCAGGCTGAAGGCGACCGGCGCCTCCGAAGGGTCGGTCCTCGTCGCCTACGGCGGCCCAGGAGGCCCCGGCATCGCGACCACCGCAGCCGTCCCCGACTGGTGGGCCCGGCTGCGCGAGCGCATGGACATCGTCACCTGGGACACCCGCGGCTACGGCGAGCAGTTCGGCGGCCTGAGCACCGGCCTGGCATGCGTCTGGACCCGCATCCCCATCCCGGAAGCCCCGCGTGACGACGCCGGCTTCGGCCGCCTGTCCGACACCAACCGCGGCTACGCCGAGCCATGCCGCCACCAAGACCCCGAGCTGTTCGCCAACATGAGCTCGGCCGACCAGGCCAGAGACATGGAGGCGATCAGGAAGGCACTGGGCGGCGCGAAGCTCAACTACTACGGCGCCTCCTACGCGGGCTTCTACGGCCAGGACTACGCCCGCCTCTTCCCCGGTCAGATCCGCACGATGGTCCTCGACGGCACCTGGAACCACAGCCCCGCCGACTGGTCGCGCGAACTGGAAGAGACGGCGAAGTCCAACGAGCAGTCCATGCAGCGCTTCTTCACCTGGTGCGCCACCCACGACTGCCAAGACATACCCGGCCTCTGGCACAAGCTGACCGAACGAGCCCGCCACAAGCCCATCCCCACCACGACGGCCAATATGGCCTACGATGCTCGCGACCTGCAGTCCCTCGCCCTCTCCATGGCCCGTCAGGGAGCCCCCTCCTGGCCCGCCCTGGCACGTGCGATCCGCAAGGCGGCCGTCCAGGGCGACGCCTCCGACTTCGTCCCAGCCCGTGGCGCCCGCTACCCCGACCAGTCCACGCCCGTCACCGAATGCCTCGACTGGCCGCGCTACACGACCCTCAAGGAGCTGGCCACCACCGACGCCCGCCTCCGCAAGATCGCCCCTCTCACCGGCACTGCCAATACGCTGGCCTCGGCGACCCTCAACTGCATCGGCTGGCCCGTCCCTGTCACCAACCCGCCCGCTCCCCTCCCGAAGGGCGTGCCCCCCGTCCTGGGAGCAGGCGCCTGGGGCGAGTCGGACGCGGTCGAACGCGCCCTGGCCGCCGTCCCCGGCAGTGTCACCATCCACCACGACGGCCCTGGCCACACCCTCTACGGCTTCAATCCCTGCGCCCGCGACCTGATGAACCGCTACTTCACCGACCTGACCCTGCCACCGCCGAACACCCAATGCTGACCACGGCGAACCCGCCGGTAGGCAGCCATCCGGGCTGAACGGGAACGCCCTCGTCCCATGCTTCAGCCGGATCGGTGCGCCTCCCGATTTCGAGAAGCCCGAGCATCGGGAGAAGGACCGAGGCTTGGTCTACCAGTACGCCAGCCGCAGTCGGCGATCCTCAACCCGGCCGGATGGGGCTCTGCGGCGCCCGGTAGAACTCGATGCTCACGAACCGACCGTCGGCGAAGCCGAGACGCGCACCGTCGCAGTGCGCGAACGGCGTCCCCCAGGAATCGTGTGCAGCCTCCGGGAAGCACGCCGCCAACGCCAGCTCGATCGCCCCTCCATGCCCGACCAGAAGCGCTGAGCAGCCCTCCGTGACGGCACTGACCGTGTCCACCCAGATCGCTCGGTGGTTCTCGGCCACGGTCGCCGCGGCCCGGCCGTCCCGGATGATCTCCGCGAGCCGCCGGTAGGGCTCGGTCCAGCCCCATTGTGCGTGCCGAGGGATTTCTCCCGGCACATAACCCGACGGCATCTCCATGGTGTCGTCGACGGCGAAACCCATCGCGACAGCGGTCTCGACGGCCCGAGGAGACGAACTGGTGACGACGCGCTCGTAGGGGCCGACTCCGGAGCCGATGAAGCGGGCGAGGGCGATGCCGTCAGCCGACAGGTGTGACCCGCGCCCGCGTGCCGCGCCCTTCTTGGTCAGGCTGTGTCGGCGCACGTCGAGCCAACGCACTTGGCGTCCTCCTGCAACGGTGTTCCGGTGGGCAAGGACAGCGACGCGTGCGGCCATCGAGATCGTCGAGCGGTGTGCTGACAACCAAAGATCATGCGGTGGCCGCAGGCCATAGCGTAGCCGTGCCCGGCCGGCTGTCGATGTTCGACGGCTCACGGGTCGGATCGTCGCATGATCAGGCTCTACCGCTGGAATGGGTAGGCCGCCGCCGGATGGTGTGCGTACGGCTGCGTGCCAGGGCCAACGTCAGCTGTGGAGCAGAGACGACGGCGAAGATCCACCGGACGAAAGGCGAGGTGGTGAGGGGCAGCTGTCACGACGACTCGGCGCCGCTCCTGACGCGCCGACCAGGGGTGCACTCCGGCTGCCGTGGAAGTCGCAGAGGGGAGGCGCCGACCTCGTGCGGCCACGGTCTTGACTGGGCGGGTCAGATCGACTAGACCACAGGAAGCCCGGCGATCATCACGCAGTGGAGGACACGATGTCCGGCAGAGCGTTGGTACGACTCGCGGCCCGCGCCGCGTTATCCGCAGTCACGACGGGCGCGCTGGTCGCGGCCGCCGCGATGCCGGCCTCCGCGACGGTCCTGGACCGGCCGCCGCGGACGACCAAGGGGCCGTGCGCGTACACCGAGACCCCCGACGACCCGGCCGTGCGCAAGGTGCCGCTGCCGCCGGACCCGCGCCGCACCTCCACCCGTCCGGTCTCGGCGGTGCTCAGGACCAACCACGGCGACATCGGGCTCACCCTCGACCCCGCCAAGGCGCCGTGCACCGTGCAGAGCTTCGTACACCTGATCCGTCATCGCTTCTACGACGTCACCTCCTGTCACCGGCTCACCGCGTACGACCGGCTGAAGGTGCTGCAGTGCGGCGACCCCAGCTTCACCGGCGAAGGCGGGCCCGGCTACCGGTACAAGGACGAACTGCCCACCGACCTGCCGCCGTGGCCCGGCGACCCGACCGGGGTGCGCAAGACGTACGCGCGGGGTGTGCTGGCCATGGCCAACGCCGGGCCCGACACGAACGGCAGCCAGTTCTTCCTGGTCTACGGTGACTCGGGCCTGGCGCCCAACTACACGGTCTTCGGCACGGTCGACGCCGCCGGGCTCGCCGCGCTCGACCGTATCGCCGCCGGCGGCATCCAGCCGGAGCCCGACGGACCCACGCCGCCCGTGGACGGCAAGCCCGTCCTGCCGGTCGACATCCGGGACGCCCGGGTCTGCCGGAAGTAGCGTCACCCCCGCTCCCACGCCGCCCCGCCCCCGTCCCCGATGCCGGTGGAACGGGGGCGGCACGGTCTGGAACGCCCTCAGAGCGAGGGCTCCGACCGAGGAGCCGGGAGCAGGGAGAGACGCATGAACCTGAGACGTGCGTTCGGCACGGTGGCGGGACTGGCACTGGCTGCCGCGGGGATGGTGGGGTTGAGCGGGCCCGCGTGGGCGGCGCTGCCGTTCGTCACCCCGACCACCTGTACGTTCCAGACGTCCAACACCGGGAACTATCTGACGGCGGTGGGTGGCGGGGGCCGTACGACCGATGTGATCCACAGCGACGCTACCGTGGCCCGCTCGTGGGAACGCTTCACCCTCGTGGACGCCGGCGACGGCGTGCACGTCGGCATCAGGACGCTGACCGGCAACTACCTCACCGCCGTGAACGGCGGCGGCCTGCAGACCGACGTCATCCACTCCAACGCCACGCTCCTGCAGGCGTGGGAGAAGTTCGCGCTGGTACGCCAGGGCGGCGACGGCGTCGCGATCCAGACGGTCGACGGCCACTTCCTGACCGCCGTGGGCGGCGGCAACCGGACCACCGACGTGGTGCACAGCGACGCGACCCAGGTGCGGTCGTGGGAGCTGTTCCGGGTGCAGTGCAACCTCACCGCCGTCCCGAACGTGCAGGGCTTCGACGACGGCAGTGCGCGGAACGCCATCGCGGGGGCGGGCCTCACGGTCGGAGGGGTCACCTTCGACAACAACTGCGTCGACGTTCGCGGGACCGTGTTGTTCAGCAGCCCGGGTGCGGGGGCGACCGTGCCGCGCGGTTCGGCGGTGAACCTCAACGAGTCCAGCGGGGTGGACCGCAACGGGCGGCCCTGCATCTTCAGATGACCCCGGCGGTCCGGCTGTCCGAGGCGACCTCGTCTCCTCGGGCGGCCGGACGCCTTGGGGTGGACGGCTGTTTCGCCCGAAATCGGGCCTTCCATCGAGGTGGCCGACTTCGTGGGCCTTGGTGGGGGGGTGACCGCGGTAGGGCGGGTGGGGCGGGTTCAGCTGGGAGTGTCGGTGCTGCGCCGTGGCTGCCAGGGCAGGCGGTTCTCCAGCTCGACCTCCAGCGAGAAGCTGAGGAAGGTCCGTACGAGCACGATGAGCGCGAGCACGCCGACGCTCACGAACGTCGGAGCCACCGCCACCGTACGGATGATGTCCCCGGCGACCAGGAATTCCAGCCCGAGCAGGATCGCCCGTCCGAGGCCCTGGCGGTAGGCGCGGTAGACGTCGTGCGGGGCCTGTCGCTCGCGCAGCCGCAGCACGAAGGACACGGTGGCCGTCAGCGCGCCCAGCACGATGATCGCCACGCCTGCGAGATCGACAGCCTGGCCGATCGCCTCCACGATCCGCGCGAAGTCCATGACCACCCTCTTTGTCCCGCCTTCAGCAAGGATCAGCGTCCCGCGCTCCGCCGACCGTCCCGACACGCCGCACCAGCCCCCCTCTTTGCCCGGCCACCGCACGGGGCCTCGCGTGGGGAGGGGCGCGGGCTTTGAGCGGAAGCCATACATGACCGGATGGGGGACGGGGAGGTCATGCGCGATCGGAGAGATGAGGGGCGGGCACGGGTTGGGCGGTCGTACGTGGGCGGATGGGGGAGGGCGGCCAGCCGAGAGCAGGAAGTCTTGCGCGATCGCAAGGGCTGATGCGCGGGCTTGGGGGCGGGAAGCCGGTGCGCGATCTGGGGGGCCGGCTTGGGGCGGGAAGCCCTGCGCGATCGCAAAGGAAAGAGGTGCAGGCTGGGGGCGGGAGGGCACACGCGCGCGGATGGGGGAGGGGTGCGGGCCTCGCGCGAAGGCCATGCGCGATTTGAGGGCAGAGAGGCGGGTCTGCAATGGGGGTGTGCGCGCTCGGGGAATCGCGGGGCGGTTTTCCGAGGGCTGGGAGGTCGGGCCGTCCAGGTGGTGGTCTGGACGGCGGCGTTGTTCGTGGATGGCGGAGGGGTGAAGTCAGTCCGTGGGGTGAGGGGGGTCGGTGGGGAGGGAGTCGAGCCAGTGGGTCAGGCGGGAGCCTTGGCGGGTCATGATCTCGGGATCGCGCAAGGCGTTGGCCAGCAGCGACATCCCCTGGTACGCGCCGACGAAGGTGAGCGCGAGATCGTCGGCGTCCGGCTGGCCGAGGTCGCGGAACTGGCGTTCCGACCAGTCGAGGAGCAGCCGTAGGACCCGGCCCGCCTCGACGTCGAGGCCGCCCTCCTCCCGTTTGTCCAGCTCGGCGGCGAGCGTACCGGTAGGGCAGCCGTACCGGGCGGCGATGTCCCGATGGCTCACCCAGGCGTCCACCATGGCCTTGAGGCGGGCGCGCGGGTCGGGGAGCCGGTCGAGTTCGGCGGTGAGCTCGGCCAGGTGCCCGGCGTGCTCGGACAGCGCGGCAAGGATCAGTTCGTCCTTGGTCTTGAAGTAGTAGTACACGTTCCCCACGGGCACGCCGGCGGCCTCGGCGATGTCGGCGATGGTCGTCCGCTCGACGCCCTGCTCGTGCAGGACGCGGGCGGCGGCGGCCATCAGCCTGCGCCGCTTGTCGGCCCCCCGGGCCCGTGTCCTCGTTGAGTCAGTCACCCAACTGACTATACGTGGGAGACAGATGGGACGAGCGCTTCCCCGTCCCGATCGGGGCCGCGCGGCTATGTGAGGACGCGGCGAAGCGCCAGGAGGCGTACGACCTGGGGTGGCATGCTGAACAGCGGCTATCGTCCGGGCGCGGCGTCAAGTTGTGGCGGCTGAGCCACATCGTGCTTACCCGGGGCGCCTGGAGGAGCAAGGCTGCCGCTGAGGGGTAGGGGCGGGCGATGTCCGATGTCGCCGCCGATGTGCCGGATGCGGACAGGGGTGGCGCTGAGCTCTGGATCCCCTCATGACAGAGTTAGCGATCAACGTCCAACGTCTGCCGGGCTGCCACGTGGTGCACCTCGACGGCGAGCTCGACCGTGTGACCCGCATGCCGCTGGCCCGTACGCTCGCGGAACTCCTGGAGGTGCCGCGCCCGAAGGTCGTGATCGATGTCACCGACCTGACCTTCTGCGACTCGTGCGGCCTCTGGGCCCTCATCATCGGCCAGCGGCAGGCCGAGCGGCGCGGCGGCACCGTCCGGCTGGTCGGGGTGCACGGGCCGCTGGCCCGCCTGCTGGACATCACCCGTCTGTCGCGCCTGTTCCCTTCGGACGACGCTCCGGCCGAGGCCGCGAGCTGGGCCAAGCCGCGCGGCTGGCCGTCCTGACTGCTGAGGGACGGCGAGAGCGGCGGCAACGGCCGCTCCGCACCGACATGCACGGGTCCGGGCCCAGCACGAGTCAGCCGGGCCAAGGCTCAGTACGAGCCGGTCGGGCCAAGGCTCAGTATGAGCCGGTCGGGCCAAGGTTCAGCACGAGCCAGTCGAGCCAAGGTTCAGCACGAGTTGGTCGGGCCAGGGGCGCGGTGAGGGCTCGAGGCCAGGAGCCCGGCAACGGCCCTCAGGGGGATCGCGGTGAGTACCTCAGGCCGGGTGGGTGCCGGTGAAGGGCCGGAGGGCGCTCCCGACCCCGCTGTCCGCCTGACGCCGGCCCCGCTGCCGGCCCGGCGCCCGGGGCCTGGGGCCCGGGGGTGCGGGTGAGGCCAGGCTGGGCCCGGGAGTGGGCCAGGCCGAACCGGGCCGGGAGTGGGGCAGGCCGGGCGGGGTCCAGGATCGGCCGGGTGGGGTCCGGAATCAGCCCGGGCGGGGGCCGGGATCGGGCCGGGCGTCAGGTCAGGACGGTGGGGAGGGGGCCGGGTCCGGGCCGTGGGGATGTGACGCGTTGAGCATCCGGTACAGCTGGTCCTCGGGCCCCAGTCGCCAGCCGAGCAGTTCCAGCAGCTCGCGCACCGTCGACGAGGCGTTCTGGAGCACCAGCCTGCGCGGCGGCGGCAGGTCGGTGGCCGTGCTGATGATCAGCCGCAGCCCGCCGGCGTCGATGAAGGTAAGCTCGGACAGGTCCAGATGGATGTCGGTCTCGCCGATGCGTAATGCCCACGCCAGCGCTCGAGCCAGCGCGGGCCGTCCATGGTGGTCGATCTCGCCGCGTACGCGCAGGCCGAAGGGGTGCACCATGGGCAGCACATCGGCAGGGTCGCCGGTCTGGTCGTTCATTGAAAATCACACCAATGCGGTCGTCTCAGGGCAGAGCCGAGCCGCGCCACGTTCCCGATCAAGGGAAGGTGCGGGCGCCCCTGACAGATCGCCGAAAACAAGAGGGCCCGGCGCGCCGCGCGTCCATACAGCGTCGGCACATCGGGCAGAGGGAGGTGCAGATGTCGGGCGATCAACCCTTTCCGCCAGGCATCGGCCAGGTCACCGCGGCCTCGGCCGCCGGTGAACTGGACGGGTGCGCCCGTGGCGCGCCCGGCTCGGCTCGTTTACTCGGTCGCCTTACTCTCTGCCCTCGATCGAGCGCTTTACGCCGCCGTAACCCCCGTACACGGTAGGGGCAAGCCATGCACGCACCCTTCCACCTGCGGTGCACCATCACCAACAATCTCGCGCTCACCCGCGATCTGGTGCGCGTCTACGCCAGCCACGCGGGGCTGTCCGGCGCGCGACTCGACCACCTGGTGCTCGCCGTCAACGAGGCCGCCGCGAACGTCCTGGAGCACGGTGGCGGTCGCGGCACGGTGACGGCCTACACCGACGCCGCCGTCCTCACGGTCGATGTCTGCGACACGGCCGGACGCCTGCGGGCCGAGCATCTGGCCGACGCACGGCTCACGCGTCCCTCGCCCGCGGCGCGGCGTCTCGGGCTGTGGCTGATCCACCGTCTGTGCGACGAGGTCGGCATCGATCATCCGCAAGATGGCAGCAGACTGCGGCTGCGTATGCGCCTGCCCCTCGCCACCCACCTGCGTCCCTGGCAGGGCGGCGACTCCTCACCGGCGGCCAGCTAGCCACGGTGATCCGCCCGCCCGCCCCTCCGTCCGGAAGGCCGCCCTTCCGCCCGCACGGCCGGCGATCCGCCCGGGAGCCTGCTCGCCCCGCCGGTCCGCCGGTCCGCCCGTCCGTCGGTACGTCCGGGCTGCTGGTGAGCCGCTCGGACGGGCGGATCACCAGCCGGCCGGACGGGCGGTGAGTCGTCGGTGAGGACGCGGTGAGCCGCCCCCGCCACTGTTGACCTGTCTCCGCGATCGCGGAGCAGAGGCCACACACGTGGGGAGCGGACAATGGGCATGCTGACCGGCAAGACGGCGCTGGTGACGGGCGGTTCTCGGGGCATCGGCCGGGCGGTGTCGCTGCGGCTGGCCGCCGAGGGCGCGCTGGTGGCCGTGCACTACGGCGGCGACGACGAGGCGGCCAAGCAGACCGTCGCCCTGATCGAGGAGGGCGGCGGCCAGGCGTTCGCTGTGCGCGCCCGCTTCGGCGCGAAGTCCCAGGAGGGCGTCAAGGGCGTGGAAGGCGGGGTGGGCGTTACGGGGGTGGAGGGCGCGCAAGAGGGCAGGGGCGTCGAGGGGGCGGTGGAGCGGTTGTTCGAGGGGCTGGCCGACGGGTTGGCCGGGCGTGGCCTGGACATTCTGGTCAACAACGCCGGCATCGCCTCGACCGTCCCGATCGCGCACCTGACCCCGGCGGAGTTCGAGCGGGTGATGACGATCAACGTCACCACCCCGTTCTTCGTGATCCAGCGCGCGCTGCCGCTGCTGAACGACGGCGGCCGCATCATCAACATGGGCTCGACGGCCAGCCGGCTCGCCGTCACCACGCAGATCGGCTACACGATCAGCAAGGCGGCGCTGGAGGCGATGGCCCCGACGCTCGCCAACGAGCTGGGACGGCGCGGCATCACCGTGAACACGGTCGCGCCCGGCGCCGTACGGACCGACATGACCGCGGGCTACACCTCGATCCCCGAGGTGGTGGCCGCGCTGGAGTCCATCACCGCGCTCGGCCGGCTCGGCGAGCCCGAGGACGTCGCGGACGTGGTGGGCTTCCTGGCCGGTCCGCCGGGTCGGTGGGTGACCGGTCAGACCATCGACGTCTCGGGTGGCACGTACCTCGGGCCGCTCGCCTGACAGAGCCTTGGAACACTTTGCTCATCCATTGCGGAGAGTGCATATATCCGTACAAGGAGCTTGCATAGCCTGATTTCATGGGAGATATCCCCCACGCGCCGCCACCACGTCCCGGCCCGGCGGACGGCGACGGCGGCCCGGCCCACAAAGGCGCCCCGGCCCACGATAGCGGCCCCGCCCACGACGGCGGCCCGGCCCACGAAGAGGCGCGGGCCAACGGCGAGGCGCGGGACGCCGACGAGGGGCTGGCCCGTGGCGGCTTGGGCCATGACGAGGGCCGGGCCCGTGACAAGGCGCAGGCTCACGACGAGGCGCGAGCCCATGACGAGGGGCGGGCTCACGACGAGGCGCGAGCCCATGACGAGGGCCGGGCTCACGACGAGGAGTGTGCCCACGACGGTGGCATGGCGCGTGATGCGCACGTCGACAGGCTGCTGCTCGGCGCGGCGACCAGCACGCAGGCGCACGTGTGCGTGCTCTTCGTCCTGGCCGAGGACGGGCGTGTGCTGATGATGGAGGCCGAGTCGGGCCTTCCCGAGCCCTTCTCGCGCTCGTGGGTCCTGATCAGGTCCACCGACCAGTCGCCGGTCGCGGTGGCGGTGCGGCAGCGGCGGCTGGTGTGGGTGCCCGACCGGGAGACCATGGCCCGCGAGTTCCCGCTCGTGGCGCTCGCCTTCCCGTACGGGTTCGCGCTGGCCGTAGCGCCCCTGGTCGGCCGCGACGGCGAGGTGCGGGGGGCCATGATGCTGCTCTGGCCGCCCGCCCCGGCCCGCCGTCCCACCGGGCACCAGCTCGACGTGCTGACCGCCGCCTGCGCCGACCTGGCGGAGATCGTCCCTAGGGGGAACCGGCCGGTGCCGCCGGGGCACCAGCCGCGCGTACTGACCAGGGAGCCGCCCGGCGGCGAGGACCTGCTGCTGACCTGCCTCAACCGGCTGCCCGAGGGCTACTGCATGCTCGACGTCGAGGGGCGGCTCACCCTGGTCACCGCCCCCGCCGAGGAGCTGCTGCAGGCCGAGGCGGGCGAGCTGACCGGCAAGCGTCCCTGGGACGTCCTGCCGTGGCTGGGCGAGCCCGCCTACGAGGACCGCTACCGCGCCGCGGTGGTCAGCCAGGAGGTCACCTACTTCACCACCCGCAACCCGGGCGGCCAGTGGCTGGCCTTCCATCTCTATCCGGGCCTGGCCGGCGTCACCATGCGGGTCACGCCGAGCACGATGGCCCGCGACCCGCGTCCGGTCATGCCCGACCAGCTCGTCACCACCGACCGGCCGCCGCGCCTGGTCGCGCTGCACGAGATGCTGCACCTGGCCACCACCCTGGCGCGGGCCGTCACCGCCCAGGAGGTGATCAACCTGGTCGCCGACCACGTGATGCCCGCCTACCACGTGCAGGCCCTGGCCATCCTCACCTCCAGGGGCGGGCGCATGCAGGTGGCCGCCTCGCGCGGGTACAGCGAGCAGGCGATCGAGGAGTACGACGGCCAGCCCCTGCTGCACCTGTCGCCCGGCCACCCCCTGGCCGCCGGCGCGCCGGCCTTCTTCGGCACCTGGGCCGAGCTGCGCGCGACGTACCCGGAGGCGATCAGGTCGGACGACATGTCGGCCTGGGCGTTCCTGCCGCTGACGGCCGGCGGGCGGACGGCCGGCATGTGCATCCTGGCCTACGACCGTCCCCACCGCTTCACCACCGACGAGCGGGCCAGCCTGACGGCCCTCAGCGGGCTCATCGCCCAGGCGTTCGAGCGCGCCCGCCTCTACGACGTCAAGCACCAGTTCGCGCAGTCGCTGCAGTCGAGCCTGCTGCCGCGCACCCTGCCCGGCGTCCCGGGGCTGGAGGTGGTCGCCCGCTACCTGCCCGCCACGCCCGGCATGGACATCGGCGGCGACTTCTACGACCTGATCCGGCTGGAGGAGAAGGTGGCCGCCGCCGTCATCGGCGACGTCCAGGGGCACGACGTCACCGCCGCCGCGCTGATGGGCCAGGTGCGTACCGCCATCCACGCCCACGCGAGCGCGGGCGCCAACCCCGGCGAGGTGCTCGCGCACACCAATCGCCTGCTCAGCGAGCTGGCCCCGGACCGGTTCACGAGCTGCCTGTACATCAGCGTCGACCTGGGGCGGAGCATGGCGTGCGTGGCCAGCGCGGGCCACCTGCCGGCGCTGCTGCGCCGGCCCGGCGAGCCCGCCCAGGTGGTGGAGGCCGCCCCCGGGCTGCTGCTCGGCATCGAACCCGGCACCGAGTACGCCACCACCCAGCTCGCCCTGCCGCCCGGCTCGGTGCTGGCCCTCTACACCGACGGGCTCATCGAGGTGCCCGGACGCGACCTCGGCGAGGCCATCGGCGGCCTGGCCGCCGGGTTCGCCCCCGCGCCGGAGCAGCCGCTCGCCGACGTGGCCGAGGACATGATCGCGGCGGCGGCGGCCGTCGAGCACCGCGCCGACGACATCGCCATGCTGCTCCTGCGCACCGGCCGAGCCTGAGCCACGCCAGTCGGGGTCAGGCGCGCCACTCCGGCGTGCGTTCCTGGCGGGCCTGGGCCAGGGCCTCCCTGACGCCCTCGGCGTCCTTGTCGGTGGTGTAGACGGGGCTGCCGGGCTGCTGCCGCCACGACTCGTCGAGGCCGCCGGCGTCCACGGGGTCGAAGCCGAGCGCGTCCACCAGGCCCATCACGATCTTCTTGCCGCGCTCGTCGTCGGCGGCCACGGGCAGGGCGATGCGCCCGGGGGTGCCGGAGGGGCGGCCGCCGTGGCCGAGGTGGTCGGCAAAGATGTTGTTGAACGCCTTCACCACCGGATGGCCGAGCTGCTGCTCGACCCATCGGCTCTCCGGCATCCCGGCCTCGATCTCGTCGATCCGGCCGTCGCGCTGGGGGTAGTAGTTGCCGGTGTCCACGACGGTCAGGCCGCCGGTGACGTCGTCGAACAGGTCGTCGGGCAGCTCGGGCACCTTGCCCTGGGGGATCGTGACCACGACCAGGTCGGCTCCCTGGGGCGCCTCCTCGACGGTCACCGGGGTCGCGCCGGTCTCGCCGGCCAGGCCGGTGAGCGTCTGGGGGCCCCGGGAGTTGGCCACCGCCACCTCGTGCCCCAGCTCGGTCAGGCGCCGGGTGAGCGTGCCGCCGATGTTCCCCGCGCCGATGATGCCGATCTTCATGCTCCGCCCCCGGTTGTGCGCCTCAACTACTGTTCGCCAGGATATCGTCACAACACGTTATCGCTGGTCGGAGGCCCTGTCGGCGCGCCGGAGGACGGCCGAACCGGATTCCGGGCGGATGGTTCCAGCGCCGCCGCTGGCATCAAGTGGTCACCGGTACGCAACTTCCTGGCCGTTCCCCGGCGGAATCTGCGCGCGACGAACCCGCACACTGGATGCCATAGGCAGGCAAACGGACGTTGGAGGGCCGAATGGGAAATTCAGCATTACGTTCCGTCTCGCACGACGCTGGGCGGCGTGAATTCGTTAATCACGCGGGCGGGACGCGTCCGCATATCCAGCTGGTGTCCGACGAGCCGGGGATTCGGGGGTTGTTCCGTTACCGTCCCGAGGCGGCCGAACCGCTGACCCTGCTCTCCGAGGTGCTGCTGTGCGGGGACAGCCCGCTGAGCCGGGGCGAGCGCGAGCTGATCGCCGCGTACGTGTCGTCGCTCAACCGGTGCCGGTTCTGCTTCCACACCCACGCGGCCTTCGCCGCCGTCCGCGTGCCGGACGGCATGGAGCTGGTCGAGGAGACCTGCGCCGACCCGGCGGCGGCCCCGCTCTCCGGCAAGCTCAAGGCCCTGCTGGGCATCGCCGGGGCGGTGCAGCGCGGCGGGCGGGAGGTCACCGACGAGCACGTGCGCGCGGCCAGGGCCGAGGGCGCCACGGACCTGGAGATCCACGACACGGTGCTGATCGCGGCGGCCTTCTGCATGTACAACCGGTACGTGGACGGCCTGGCCACGCTGGCCACCGACGACCCCGCCCATTACGCCGACAGGGCCCGACTGACCAGCGGATACGTGAAGGTGTGGAACGACGAGGCGCTGGACGAGGCCGGCTGAGTGGCCCCGTCCGGCGGGGCGTGATCAGCCGAAGAACTCGTCCACCGAATAGGGGTCGAGCGGGAAGCTCCAGCGCTCGCTGATCTTCCCGTCGGTGATCCGGAACAACTGCATGCCGCGGTCGTCGAGCGAGCGGCCGTCGCGCTCGCCGCGGATGCGCAGGACGGCGGCGACCTGGTCGCCGCCGACGAGGTAGGACTCCGGCTCCAGGCGCAGCGTGCCGGTGGTGGACTGCAGCAGTTCGGCCAGGTAGCCGAGCACGGCTTCCTTGCCGGAGTAGTCGCGGGCCATCGGTCCGCGACCGGGGACGTGGAAGATCACGTCGTCGGCGAGCAGCCGGCGAAGGTCCTCCAGGTCGCCCTTGGCAATGGCGTCGTAGGTGTTGCCGGCAACGGTGATGTGGGGATGCTCATCCATGACGACCGCCAGTCACAAACGGGGTTTAGGTGGCGTCCGAGACATTACGCGCGTCAGTTGCAGGAGACAAGAAGGAGGCGCAAATAACGAGATCTTGCGCAATTTGCCAGAGTGTGCAGACTAGGAGAAAACCGCATCGATGGGAGCTTGCGTGCCCCATATTGCCCTCGATTCCGATGAACCAGGAATCCGCGGACTTTTCCAGTTCAGCCCGGAGACGGCCGCCCCGATGAACGCGCTGGCCGAGGTCCTCCTGCGTGGCGACAGCACACTGAGCCGCGGCGAGCGGGAGCTGATCGCGGCCTACGTGTCGGGGCTCAACGAGTGCCGGTTCTGCACGGCCTCGCACGCCGCGTTCGCCGCCGCCCAGCTCCCCGAGGGCATGACGCTGGTCGACCAGGTCCGCGCCGACCCCGGCACGGCGCCCGTCACCCCCAAGCTCCGCGCCCTGCTCGCCATCGCCGCCGCCGTGCAGCGGAGCGGCCGGGACGTCACCGACAAGCTGGTGGCCGCGGCCAGGGCGGAGGGGGCCACCGACAAGGAACTGCACCACACCGTGCTGATCGCGGCCGCGTTCTGCATGTTCAACCGGTACGTCGACGGCCTGGGCACCTCCGCCCCCGACGACCCCGCCGGGTACGACCTGGCCGCGCAGCGCATCCTGACGCACGGCTACACGACCGTCCCACCGGCGACGGGACAGCAGGGCTGATGGACGGGGAACACCACCGGTTCGTCATCATCGGCGCGGGACCCGGCGGGCTGCAGCTCAGCTACTTCCTGCAGCGCGCCGGGGCCGACTACGTCACCCTGGAACGCGAGGACGCACCCGGCGCCTTCTTCCGCAGTTATCCGCGCCACCGCCGCCTCATCTCGCTGAACAAGGTGCACACCGGCGAGAAGGAGCGCGAGATCCAGCTGCGCTGGGACTGGAACTCCCTGCTCAACGACGAGCCCGACCTGATGTTCCCGAACTACTCGCGCGAGTACTTCCCGCACGCCGACGACCTGGTCCGCTACCTCGCCGACTTCCAGCGCGTCCACGGGCTGCGCGTGCGGTACTCGACGGCCGTCGAGCGCGTCGAGAAGGACGGCGCGGGCTTCGTCGTCCACGCCGGTGACCAGGTTCTCCGCGCCGACTGCCTGATCGTCGCCACCGGCTGGGGCGGCCCGCACGTCCCCGACATCCCGGGCATCGAGCTGGCCACCGGCTACGAGGACGTCCCCGTCAACGGGGAGGACTTCGCCGACCAGCGCGTCCTGGTCATCGGCAAGGGCAACTCGGCGTTCGAGACCGCGCAGGCGCTGCTCCCGCACGCCGCGGTCATCCACCTGGCCAGCCCCAGCCCCGTCCGCCTGGCCTGGACGAGCAAGCATCCCGGCCACGTCCGCGGCCAGTACGGCGCCTTCCTGGACAGCTACTGGTTCAAGACCCTGCACGGCGTCCTGGAGTGCACCGTCGACCGCCTCTGGCGCGAGGGCGGCGGGATCAGGGCCGCGATCACCTACACGCTGGCCGACGGCGAGCAGGCGCTGCTCGACTACGACGCCGTCCTGCGCTGCACCGGCTTCACCATGGACACCGGCCTGTTCGGCGACTCCTGCCGTCCCGCGCTGACCCCCGGCGGCCGGATGCCGGCGATCCGCCCCGACTTCCAGTCGGCCGACGTCGACGGCCTGTACTTCGCCGGCACCCTCATGCAGGCCCGCGACTTCAAACGGGCCTCCTCGGCGTTCATCGACGGCTTCCGCTACAACCTGCGCTCCCTGACCGCCCTGCTGCTCGAACGCTACGAGGGCAGGCCGCTGCCCGTGCGCGAGCTGCCCGCCGACGCCGGCGTGCTCACCGGGTCGATGCTCGACCGGGTCAACCACAGCTCGGCGCTGTGGACCCAGTTCGAGTACCTGTCGGACGCGTACGTGCTCGACCCGGACGGCGTCGTGCGCCACTACGAGGACCTGCCGGAGGACTACGCCCGCGAGCGTTTCGCCGCCGCCGGGCTGTGCCTGACGCTGACCCTGCGCTGGGGGCCGCGCGACCGCGCCGACGTGTTCGCCATCCAGCGCCACCCCACGCCCGAGCGGGCCGACGAGTGCGCCTTCCTGCATCCCGTCGTCCGGGTCTGGCGGCACGGCGAGCCGGTCGCCGAGCAGCACCTCCTGGAGGACCTGCAGGCCCGCTGGCGCGACCCCGTACGCCACGTCGAACCGCTGCGCGCGTTCCTGGCCGCCCGGCTTCAGTCGTAGGAGGAGAAGCGGGCCACGAGATCGTCGACCACGTCGGCGAGCGCCCCCCGCCGGGCGTGCGCGGCCCGCTGGCGCTCGGCGCCGCCGCCGTTCTCGCGCAGCAGCCGCCACCCCTGCCCGGCCGCCGCCGAGTCGCCGGCGGCGGCCAGCGCGGGCCCGACTTGCTCCAGCAGCCGCGCCACCAGCTCGGCGACCGGCCGCGCCGCCCCCGTGAACGGATCGACGCCGGACCCGCCAAGCCCGTCCCTGGCGGCCCGCCAGTAGGCCACGCGCAGCAGCTCGCCGGGCACCTCGGGGCCCGGATCGCCGTCCCGCACCCTTTGCAGCGACGTCGTGACCAGCGCCCGCACCACCAGCGCGAGGAACACCGACTCGCGGGTGGAGGCAGGCACGTCGGCCACCCGCACCTCCACCGTGGGCAGCCGGGCCGACGGGCGCACGTCCCAGAACAGCGTCCCGGGGTCGACCAGCGCGCCGCTGTCGGTCAGCGCCGCGACCGTGCGCTCGAAGTGCTCCAGCGACCCGAAGTACGGCGGCGGCCCGGCCACCGGCCACTTGCCCCAGGCCAGCACCCGCCAGCCCGCGTAACCGGTGTCGCGGCCGGCCCAGAAGGGCGAGTTGGCCATGAGCGCGAGCAGCACGGGCAGCCACGGGCGCACGTGGTTGCAGACCAGCACGGCCTGCTCCCGGTCGGGCACGTGGATGTGCACGTGACCGGCGCAGATGGCCTGCTCGTCGTGCAGGGCGCGGTAGTTGTCGATGCCGACGCCGTACCGGGGGTGCTCGGTGATCGGCGGCGGGACGACGTCGCCGATCACCGGCGTGCCGGAGGCGACCACGGCCAGGCCCTCGGCGCGCGCGGCGGCGGCCACGACCTCGCGCATCCGCCGCAGCTCCGCCGCCAGCTCGGCCCGGCTCGCGCAGGGCGCCGTCTTGGCCTCCACCTGGAACTGCGTGATCTCCGTGCAGACCCGGTCGCCCAGCCCGGCCGCGGCGCGCCCGACGACGGCCGCCGCCCCGGGGGCCACGGCGCGGGTGGCCGGATCGACGACCAGGTACTCCTCCTCGACGCCCATCAGGCGGGCGGTCACGCCGCCGGAGGTCTGCCGTAACGACTCGGCGGTAGCCGTCATGTGCGCTCCACTCCACTGCTCGACTCGACTGCGGGGACACTGCGGGAACACTGCCATCCGATCTTGCCCTGCCGGGCGCCGCCGCAGGGCCGAATGGCGCAGTCGCCCCGGGGGAATGGCTCTCCTGGCCGTACTACCCCCACATCCAGAGGAGGGCCCGCCCGTGACCGCGACCATGTCCGTGGAGGAGGCCGGGCACGTGTTCGCCACGCCCGCCGCGTACGCCGACGAGACCCGGCTCCACGAGGCCCTGGCGCTGCTGCGCCGCGAGTCCCCGGTGCACCGCGTGGAGGTGCCCGGCTACAACCCCTTCTGGGCCGTCACCCGGCACGCCGACCTGCTGGAGATCGAGCGGAACGACGCCCTGTGGCTGAGCGCGCCGCGTCCGGTGCTGCGGAGCGCGGAGATCGACGCCCGCCTGGCCGAGCAGCGGGCGCGCGGCACCGGCCTGAAGACGCTCGTCCACATGGACGACCCCGAGCACCGCGTCCTGCGCGCCGTGGGCGCCGACTGGTTCCGGCCGAGGGCCATGCGCGCCCTGGAGGTACGCGTACGCGACCTGGCCCGCCGCTACGTCGACCGGATGGCCGCCCATGGCGGCTCCTGCGACTTCGCCCGGCAGGTCGCCGTGCATTACCCGCTCTACGTCATCCTGTCGCTGCTGGGCCTGCCCGAGTCGGACTTCCCGCGCATGCTGCGGCTCACCCAGGAGCTGTTCGGCCAGGACGACAGCGACAACCGGCGCGGCGGCACCGCCCAGGACCACACCGCCGTGCTGGCCGACCTGCTGGACTACTTCCGCGAGCTGACCGCGGCGCGCCGGGCCAGGCCCACCGGCGACCTCGCCTCGGAGATCGCCAACGCCCGCGTGGACGGCCGCCCGCTGAGCGACCTCGACGCCGCCTCCTACTACGTCATCATCGCCACCGCCGGGCACGACACCACCAGCTCCACCATCGCCGGCGGCCTGGAGGCGCTCATCCGGCACCCCGGCGAGCTGCGGCGGCTGCGCCGGGACCCCGGGCTGCTGCCCTTGGCGGCCGAGGAGATGATCCGGTGGGTGAGCCCGGTGAAGGAGTTCATGCGCACCGCCGCCGCCGACACCGTCGTACGCGGCACGCCGGTCAGGCGGGGGGAGTCGGTGCTGCTGTCGTACCCGTCGGCCAACCGGGACGAGGAGGTGTTCGCCGAGCCGTTCCGGTTCGACGCCGGTCGTGACCCCAACCGGCACCTGGCCTTCGGCTCCGGCGTCCACTACTGCCTCGGGGCCGCGCTCGCCCGCATGGAGATCCGGGCGCTGTTCGCCGAGCTGCTGCCCCGGCTGGAGAGCGTGGAGTTCGACGGCGAGCCCGCCTGGGTGGCCACCACGTTCGTGGGCGGGCTCAAGCACCTGCCGATCCGCTACACGCTGCGCGCGTGAGGCCGCCCGCGAATCCGGCGGCCGGTCAGAACAGCGTCGGAGGCTCGGCGGGCATCGGCTCGGGCAGCGGACGCAGCTCCGGCACCCGGGCGCGCACCTCGTCGTGGAAGCGGCGGGCCAGCATCGGCGCGTCGGCGTTGTCCGGCGTGTGGACGAACACGGTGGGGGAGCGGCCCTCGCGCAGCCACCCGGCGACCGTGTCCACCCACTCCCGCCAGCCCTCGACCGTGGCCTCGACGGAGTCGCGGCCCAGGTAGCGGACGATCGGACGGCCGGTGAGCGCGCGGGTGCGGCGCGGCACGCGCGGCTTCTTCGTCCACGCGTCGCGCTCGGCGTCGCTGGTCGGCGGGGTGCGGAACAGCGTCACCGTGTCGAACGGCACCCATTCGGCGCCGGCGGCGGCCAGCACCCGTTCGAGCTGCCCGGCCTGGCGGGCGTCGTCGAAGAAGGCGCGGTGGCGGACCTCCACGGCGTAGCGGTGGGAGCGGGGCAGGCGGTGCAGGAAGGCCGCCAGCGTGCCGAGGTCGGCGGGGCCGAAGGCGGGCGGTAACTGCACCCACAGGGCGTGCGCGCGCGGCCCGAGCGGCTCGATGGCGTCGAGGAAGGCGTGGAGCTCCTGCTCGGCGCCGGTCAGCCGGTGGTGGTGGGTGATGGTCTTGGGCAGCTTGACCACGAAGCGGAAGTCGGGGTCGAGCTGCCGGGCCCACGACTCCACCGTGGCGCGCGCGGGGGTGGCGTAGAACGTGGTGTTGCCCTCGACCGCGTCGCACCAGGTGGCGTAGGCGCGCAGGCGCTCTCCCGGCGGGAGCGGATGGGGCAGGAAACGTCCGTTCCACGGTGTGTGCGTCCACATCGCGCATCCCACATGAAGCCGCATGCCTCCGACGTTAGCGGAGCCGCCGGGTGCCAGGGGCCGCCGCGGATGTCCGGGAACGCCACCGTTTAGGCTGGTCGCATGGGCATGGTCGGGACGGTCGGGCTGGTGCTGCATCCCCAGCGCGACTCCAAGAAGGCGATCGACACCATCCTGCGCTGGGCCGCGGACAAGGGGGCCACCGTCCTCGGGCTGCCCGAGGAGGTCGGGCGCATCGACTGCAGCGCGGTGCCGGTCGACGCGGTCGCCCTGGTCGAGCGGGCCGACCTGCTGGTGGGGCTGGGCGGCGACGGCACGATGTTGCGGACCATGCGGCTGCTGGCCGGCCGGCCCACGCCCATCCTGGGGGTGAACCTGGGCAAGCTCGGCTTCCTTGCCGAGATCGACGTGGACGAGCTGGCCGGCACGCTGTCGGCCATCGACCGCCACGAGTACACGATCGAGCCGCGGATGGCCGTCAAGAGCGTGGTCGCGGGGGTCGCGGTGACGGCGTTCAACGACATCGCGCTGGTGCGCATCCCCGGCGAGGGGCTGGCCGCGGTGTCGGTCACCCCGTCGGGCAGCCCGTTCGTGAGCCTGTCCGCGGACGCGGTGATCGTGGCCACCTCCACCGGCTCCACCGCCTACAGCTTCTCGGCCGGCGGGCCGATCGTCTCGCCGCGCGTGGAGGCCATCCTCGTGGTGCCCGCCGCCGCCCACTCCTCCTTCAACCGGGCCCTGGTGCTGCCCGCCGACGAGGAGGTGACGCTGGAGGTGCTGCCCACGAGCGGCAGGCTCGCCGTCGAGGTGGACGGGCGGGTGGTCGGCCACCTGTGCTCCGGCGACACCGTCACGGTCACGGCCTGGCCGGGGGCGGCGAAGGTGGTCCGCGTCGGCACCACCTTCTACGAGCGCGCCCGCCGCAAGCTGCGGGTGGACGGCAGCGCCGAGGTCGGCTGACCCCGCTCAGCGGCGGTGCCGGGCGGGCCTGGTGAGCGGGCCGCCGGCCCGCACGGGCCGGGTGAACGGCTCGCCCTCCGGCACCTCCGCGGGCCGCGCGCCGCGGGCGGCGACCAGGGCCGACAGCGCGGTCGTGATCGGCACGGCGGCGATCAGCCCGAGCGTGCCCACGACGCTGCGGACGATCTCCTGGGTCACGACCGGCGTGGTCAGCACGTCGCCGAGCGGCTGCGCGCCGATGCTGAACAGCAGCAGCAGCGGCAGCGACGCCCCCGCGTACGCCAGGATGATCGTGTTGATCACCGAGGCGATGTGGGCCCGCCCGACGCGTCCCGCGGCCCGGTACAGGCGGGCGAAGCCGTAGGAGGGGTTGGCCGCGGCCAGCTCGCCCACCGTCACGGCCTGGGTGACGGTGACGTCGTCGAGCACGCCGAGCGCTCCGATGATGATGCTGGCCAGCAGCAGCCCCTCGGTGTCGATCGACAGGCTCATGCCCAGGGTCAGGGCGGTGTCGTCGGTGACGCCGTTGAGCCGGGCCAGGCCGAGCGCCCCGTACGACAGCAGCCCGGTGAGCGCGAGGCTGGCCAGCGTGCCCAGCACGGCCATCGACGTGGTCAGGGAGAAGCCGTGGGTGAGGTAGAGCACCGTCAGCATGATCGCGGCCGAGCCGACGACGGCGACCAGCATCGGCGGCTCGCCCGCCAGCACGGCCGGGATGACGAACGTCAGCAGCAGCCCGAACGTCACCGCCAGCCCCACCAGCGCCGTCACCCCGCGCCACCGTCCGAAGGCGATGACCGCCAGCGCGAACGCGCCGCCCAGCAGCCACAACGTCGTCGACCGGTCGTGGTCGGAGAGCTGGTAGGCCCCGTCGGCGGCCCGCAGCAGCAGCACGTCGTCGCCCGACGTGAACCGCTGGGCCCCCGGCCCGCCCGGCAGCCGCAGCGTGACGTCGCGGCCGGCGTCGGGCCCCGAGCCGACCCGTATGGTGGCGTTGCCGCAGGTGGCCGGGTCGGGCACCGGCATGCCCTCCTGGACGGCCGGGCAGCGCCGGAGCGTGACCGAGGTGACCGTGCCCTCGACCCGCTCGACCGCCGGCTCCTCCCGCCCGTCCTGGCCGGACGGCGCCGCCTGCCCCGCGGGCCAGAGCCACACCAGGCAGGCCAGCGTCGCCAGGGCCAGCGGCACCAGCACGGCCAGGCTCGCCACGACCGCCCGGCGCGACGGCGGCGCGGCGGGCGCGCCGTGGCCGTGACCGTGGCCGTGGCCGTGGAAATGATCGGCGCCCATCGCGTGAAAGATCCTCCTAGGCTTCCGGGACTGCGACAGTAACGCACCCGGCGCGGGGTAGGAGCCGGGTGTGGCGACGCTGGTGGGCACCTCCGGATGGCAGTACAAGGACTGGCGCGGCGTGCTGTACCCCGAGGGGGTCCCGCAGCGGTTGTGGCTGGAGACGTACGCGGCCGAGTTCCCCACCGTCGAGAGCAACAACGCCTTCTACCGCCTGCCGTCGCCGGAGACGTTCGCCGCCTGGCGGGAGCGGACTCCGGGCGGGTTCGTGATGGCGGTCAAGGCCAGCCGGTACCTCACCCACATCAAGCGGCTGACCGAGCCCGAGGAGCCGGTCGCCCGGCTGATGGCGGCCGCCGGGGCGCTCAAGGAGAAGCTGGGCCCGGTCCTGCTGCAACTGCCGCCCACGCTGCGCGCCGACCCCGCCCTGCTGGACCGCTGCCTGGGCTGCTTCCCCGGCGGCGTGCGGGTGGCGGTGGAGCCGCGGCACGACTCCTGGTGGACCGGCGAGGTGCGCGAGGTGCTGCTCGCGCGGGGCGCTGCGCTGTGCTGGGCCGACCGGCTCGGCCGGCCGCTGACGCCGCTGTGGCGCACCGCCGACTGGGGGTACGTGCGCCTGCACGAGGGTCTGGCCACCCCCCGGCCCTCCTACGGCGCGGCGGCGCTGAAGAGCTGGGCGAGGAGGGTGGAGCAGGCCGGATGGCAGGACGTCCACGTCTACTTCAACAACGATCCGGGGGGAGCGGCCGTGCGCGATGCCCGGCGATTTGCCAGACTCGCCTGATGCGCACGCGTCTGTACAGGAACGGCGTCCTCGAAAAGGAGGGCTTCCCCGTCGAGGAGGTCTCCGACCACGTCGGCGACCCCGAGGCCGCCGTCTGGTTCGATCTGTGCTCGCCCACCCCCGAGCAGCTCAACCTGGTCGGCGAGGAGCTCGGCCTGCACGAACTGGCCGTCGAGGACGTCCTCAGCGACCACCAGCGCCCCAAGCTGGACGTCTACGACAACCACCTGTTCATCACCGTGTACGGCATCCACCTCGACGAGGGCCACCTCGTCCCCGTCGAGGTGAACGTCTTCGTCACCCCCAACGCCCTGGTGACCGTGCGCGAGAGCGCCCGCTTCGACATCGACGAGGTGGTCAGGCGCTGGGACGCGACCTCCCGCCTGGCCTCGCACGGCGTCTCCTTCCTGCTGCACGGCCTGCTCGACTACGTCGTGGACAGCCAGTTCGACCTCGTCCAGGACCTCGACGCGCGGGCCGAGGCCATGGAGGAGTCGCTGTTCGACGACGCGCCCCGCGACGGCAGGGAGCTCCAGCGCGCCATGTACGTGCTGCGCAAGGACACCGCCAGGCTCCGCAAGATCTCGATGCCGATGCGGGAGGTGCTCGGCACCCTGCTCCGCCGGGACCAGGAGATCGTCGCCGACCCGGTGATGGCCCCCTACTACGAGGACGTCTACGACCACGTCCAGCGGGTCGCCGAGTGGGTGGAGGCGATCCGCGACATGCTCGCCAACGTCCGGGAGACCCGCCTGGCCCAGCAGGGCTTCCGCCTCAACGAGATCATGAAGCGGGTGACGAGCTGGGCCGCCATCATCGCGGTGCCCACCGCCATCACCGGCTTCTACGGCCAGAACGTGCCCTACCCCGGTTCCGGCGACATCTCGGGCTTCTGGGTGTCGTCGGTGCTGGTGGCGGTGGCGTCCGTGGTGCTGTACGCGGTCTTCAAGAAGAAGGACTGGCTCTGAACGCCGGTGACGGACGTCAGAAGCGCGGCCGGCACTCCTCGGCCAGCCTCTCGACCGGCACCGGGCCCGCCTGACGGCCGTCCCGCAGCCGGACGGCCGGCACACCGCCGGCCACCTCGCGCGGCCCCACCACGAGCTGGTACGGCACCAGCCGGTGCGCCCTGATCCTGGCCCCGAGGCTGCCCCGGTCCGCGGGCGCCAGCTCGGCCCGCAGCCCGGCGGCAACGGCCCGCCGCAGCAGGTCCTCGGCCGCCGGGAGCTCGGCGTCCGACAGCGGCAGCACGACCGCCTGCACGGGCGCCAGCCACGCGGGGAACGCGCCGCCGTGCACCTCGATCAGGTGCGCGACCAGGCGCTCGATCCCGCCGACCACGCTGCGGTGCACCATGACGGGACGCCGCCCGTCCGCGTACGACAGGTCGAAGCGCTCGGGCTGGTACAGGTCCACCTGGACGGTCGACAGGGTGCTCTCGCGGCCCGCCGGGTCGGCGATCTGGATGTCGATCTTCGGGCCGTAGAAGGCGCCCTCGCCGCGCTCCTCGTCGTAGGCGCGGCCGCGTTCCGCCAGCACCTCGCGCAGCACGGCCTCCGAGCGCGCCCACATCGCGGGGTCGTCCACGAACTTGCCGCCCTCGCCGCGCAGCGAGAGCCGGTAGCGGGCGGCCTCGATGCCGAGCTGGGCGTGCGCGGCCTCGATCAGGTCGAGCGCGGCCGACACCTCGGCCGCCGCCTGCTCCGGCGCGCAGAACACGTGGCCGTCGTTGAGCTGGATGGCCCGCACCCTGGTCAGGCCGCCGAGCACGCCCGACAGCTCCGAGCGGTACATGCCGCCGAGCTCGGCCACGCGCAGCGGCAGCTCCCGGCGGCTGCGCCCGCGCGAGCGATAGATCAGCGCGTGGTGCGGGCACAGGCTGGGCCGCAGCACGAACTCCTCGCCGCCCACGTTCATCGGCGGGAACATGTCCTCGGCGTAGTGCGCCCAGTGGCCCGACCGTTCGTACAGCTCGCGTTTGCCGAGCACGGGGGAGTTGACGTGCACATAGCCGTGGCGGCGTTCGAGCTCGTGGACGTAGTCCTCCACGGCCTTGCGCACGGCGGCCCCGGCGGGCAGCCAGTAGGGCAGGCCGGAGCCGATCAGCGGGTCGGTGCCGAAGATCTCCAGCTCGCGGCCGAGCCTGCGGTGGTCGTTCATGATCGTCCTTTGCGGTGAAAGGGCGAACGACCAGCTCCCGGGCGCCCGCCCGGGATGCATGGAATCAGCGCGCCGGGACCGTGTCCGGCGTCGTCGTGACGAGAGCGCGCTGCATGCCTGCCACCGTAGCACCGCGGTGGCCGTGAAGAAAATCTTCAACAGCCGGTCAAGGAATGGCAAATGATATAAAAGAGCCGTGGCTGAGATCACCTTGAGCGTCCGCCAGTTGCAGGCGTTCGCCGAGGTCGGCTACCAGGTCGCGGGCGGTGGCGGCGCGCCCGCGGCGATGGCGGCGCTGCGCCGGGTGATCCCGCTCGACGCCTACGAGTTCGTCGCCTTCGACCCCGCCACCGGCCGGCACCACAGCGTCGTCTCCGACGGCCACCGCCGCATCGACCGCGACGCCGCCGAGGAGTACGCCGCGCTCGACGCCTGCCGCGAGGCCATCGCCGGGCGGCGGCCGGTGCCCATGCCGCAGCCGGGCACCGAACGGTACTTCCGCCGCCATCTGGCCCCCTACGGATGGCGGGCCGGGCTGACCGCGCCGCTGTTCCTCGCCGACGGCGGCCGCTACACCGGCCTGCTGCACCTAGCCGCCAAAGACGACTTCCCGCTGCTGACCGGCGCCCTGGTCGCCGCCGTGAGCCCGATGCTCGCGCACGTCACCGACCTGACCCGGTGCGTGATCGACCCCGCCGGGCTGCCGCCCGACTTCCGCGCGGTCGCCTTCGACCGGCTCGGCGAGCGCCGCGCGGTGCCCGGCCACGAGGTCTCCCGCGAGCTGTGGGACGACCCCGCCATGGCGGCCTTCGCGCGCGCGTTCATCGACTCGCGGGAGCTGAGCCGGCGCGGCCTGTGGCTCGACGGCGGCGGCCGCTGGCACGAGGTGCGGCTGCTGCGGGCCGGCGTCGGCTACCAGGGCTCGCTGCAGGGCGCGGTCGCCGCCGAACGGCCCTGCCCGCTGCCCTACGACCTGACCGGCCGCGAGGTCGACGTGCTCACCCGGGTCGCGGCCGGCGACTCCAACCCGCAGATCGCGGCCTGCCTGGTGCTGAGCGTCCGGACGGTGACCACCCATCTGGAGCACATCTTCGCCAAGCTGGGCTGCGACAGCCGGACCAGGCTCACCACGAAGGCGCTGGCCGAAGGGTTGTGCCGGCTCGACCTCTGACGCAGGTCTCCTGCCCGGCGGGCGCGCGGGCCTGCGTCAGCTCGAACCAGACGGTCGTCGAGCCCCCTTCGCGGACGAACCCCCAGCGGTGGCTGAGCGCCTCGACCAGCGGCAGCCCCCGGCCGCTGGTCGCCTGGAGAGCGGTCCGGCACACGCACGGCGGGCCGTCCGCGCCGCCGTCGGCCACGCACACCCGGACCGTGGTGTCCGAGCTGAGCACCGACACCGTGAACGAGCCGCCGTCCCCGGACCTGGTGTGCAGGATCGCGTTCGTGGCCAGCTCGCTGGTGAGCAGCACCACCTCGTCATGGAACGGATGATCGCGGCCGAGCGCGTCCGTCACGAGCCCCCTGGCCCGCGAGACCTGGGACGCAACCCCCGGAAGCCGGACCGCGAGGTCGCGGAACCCGGGCGTTTCACCCCCGTCGGCATGGTCTGAGTCCCTCGGCGCCACGGCGACCTCCCCCGAATCAGGTGACGTCATGAGACGCGCGGGCAGGGGGCGAGAGATTATCGCGAAAAGGTAGGAATGCTCTTTCCAAGGTCGCCTGCACGACCTGCCGCGGCGACCGAGTACGCTGCGATCGACGAGTCGTCTAGGCCCGTGGGGGAGCAAAGCGTGCACAGCAGCCTACTCGCCCGGCCGTCGGAGGAGGTCGCGTGAGCAGCCTGGAGGCCGTCTGGGTGGAGCCGTACGACCTGCCCGGGGCGGCCGTCGTGACCGGCGTCTTCGACATCCTGCACGTCGGCCACGTGCGCTACCTGGGCGCCGTGGCCGACCGCGGGCTGCCTCTGGTGGTCGGCGTGGAGGACGACCCGCGCGTGCGGGCGTGGAAGGGGCCCAGCCGGCCGTTCAACCCGGCGGCGGAGCGGGCCGAGGTGCTGGCCGCGCTGCGCTGCGTGTCCGGCGTCTTCGTGGTGGCCGGGCCGCCCGAGGCCCACGGCCCCGAGGACTACATCGACCTGCTCGCGCCGATGCGGCCCGGTGCGCTGGCCCACACGGCCGGCGACCCCCACGCGGGCGCGCGCGCCACGGCCGCGGCCATCCTGGGCGCGCAGTGCTGGGAGATGGCGGCCATCCCCGACCGCTCCACGACCCGCATCGTGAACGCCGCGGGAAAGGGCTGACGAGCCGATCTCCCGGGAGCGACGGGGGAGTCGCTGAAACGGGCAGCGGCCATGATCGCGTAATCTTTCATGCCATGATGGCCGACCTGGTGGCGAAGCGGGTGACGAACCTGCTGGCACCGCAAGTGCTGGTGATCGTCATGCCGCCCGCCGTGGGCCTGCTCGCCCAGGGATGGGCCGGCGCGGCCTGGGGGCTGGTGGCCTCGGCGTTCTGCGGCGGCGTGCCGGCGGCGGTGATCGCGCTCGGCGTGCGCTCGGGGCGGCTCGACTCCCACCACATCGTCGACCGGGCCCGCCGCACCGGTCCGCTGCTGGCCGCCGTGGCCGCCGTGCTGGTCGCGCTCGCGCTGCTGGTCGTGCTGGGCGCGCCGCGGCTGCTGGTGGCCACCGTGACCGCGATGCTGGTCGCCCTGGCGGTGACCGTGCCGATCACCACCCGCTGGAAGATCTCCTTCCACGCCGCCGTCTCGGCGGGCACGGTCGTGGTGCTGGCGCACGTGCTGCCCGCCGTGCCGGTGGCGATCGCCGGCGCGGCCGTGGTGACGCTGGTGTGCTGGGCCAGGGTCCGCCTCGCCCATCACACGTGGGCGCAGGTCGCGGCGGGCGCGGTCACCGGCACGCTCACCACGTGGGTGACGCTGGCGCTGTTCGGGGTCTGAAGGCCGGAATAGCACCGCCGCCACGCGGGTTGGCGGGGACATGGATGCCACGAACCGGGGCCGGGTCCGCGTCGAGCGGTCGGCCAAGCGCGTGCGGACCTACCTGGGCGGCCGGCCGATCGCCGACACGACCCGGGCCCTGCTGGTGTGGGAAGGCCCCTTCTACCCCACCTACTACTTCCCCCTCCAGGACGTCGAGGAGCCGGCGCTCAAGCCGACCGGCACGTCCCGGCACTCCCCGAGCAGGGGCGACGCCGCCGTCCACACGGTCACCTCGGGCGCCGCGCAGGCCCCGGAGGCGGCGCTGGTCTACGACGACTCGCCGCTGGAGGAGATCCGCGGGCACGTGCGCTTCGACTGGGACGCGATGGACGCCTGGTTCGAGGAGGACGAGGAGGTCTACGTGCACGCCCGCGACCCGTACACGCGGGTGGACATCCTGCCGAGCTCGCGGCACATCCGGGTGGAGGTCGACGGGGTCACCGTGGCCGACTCGCGCAACGCCCGCATCCTGTTCGAGACCGGCCTGCCGGCCCGCTACTACCTGCCGAAGACCGACGTACGGCTCGACCTGCTGGAGCACACCGACACCGCCACCCACTGCCCGTACAAGGGGACGGCGGAGTACTGGTCGGTCAACGGGAAGAAGGACCTGGCCTGGTCCTACCGCACGCCGCTGCCCGAGAGCGAGCGCGTGGCGGGCCTGATCGCCTTCTACAACGAGAAGCTGGACATCTTCATCGACGGCGAGCGCGAGGAGCGCCCGCAGACCAAGTTCTCCTGAGCCCGGCGGCGCCCCGCCGGTCGGGCGGGGCGCACGCGGGCCTCAGGCCGCCGGCGACCAGCGCGGGTCGCGGCCGAGGTAGCGCAGCAGGGCGGCGACCTCGTCGCCGGAGGCGTCGTCCGGCAGCGCCTCGGCGTAGGCGCCCCACGGCCGCAGCGGGTCGGCGATCTGCCGGGCGACCTCCAGCAGCGGCCCGGCCATCTCCGGCGTCAGCGGCGAGGGCTGGCCCGTGGCCACGGCGATGTCCCAGGCGTGCACGGCCGCGTCGAGCGCGCACGCCGTCGAGCCCGCCCACGGGGACATCTTGTTCGGCGGCACCGGCGTGGCCACCTCGGCGGCGTCGCGGTCGACCGCGGCCCACGCCCTGGCCGAGCGGGTCAGCGCGTCCTCAAGCTCGGCCGCCGGGTCGGCGCCCGGCTCGGCGGGCGGGTCGAACGGGTTGAACGCCGGCCCGGCCTCGCCCGTGAGCGTGGCGGCGAAGCCGATCTGGTCGCCGACCGCGTGCTTGAAGACCTTGGTGACGCTCCACTCGGAGCAGGGGGTCGGCAGGTCCCAGCCGCCGGCCGGGATGCCGCTGACGGCCTTGCGCAGCGCCTCGTGCGAGGCGTCCAGAACGTCCCAGCCGCTGATGATGTCGCCCATGTGGAGCTCCTTTCGAGATGTCTCCACTATAGCAGAACGGAATGCTTTGTTCCACTAGTTTGCGACGGCCTGTGCGAGACCGTCGATCAGCAGGTCCAGGGCCTGTTCGAAGTCGGCGGCCGGATCGACGCCGCCGCGCGTCCAGCGGAGCAGCCTGGCGAAGTGCGGCAGATGGCCGGGGTCGAGGGCGCGGATGTAGACGCCGACCTGTTCCTCGCCGGCGTGCCGGCCGGGGGCGCCGCCGAAGCCGCCGGTGGACAGCAACAGGGTGCCGAACACCAGGCCGTTCACGGCGGTCAGCGCCCGCCAGGCGCCCAGGTCGTCGAAGCCCGCCGCGTACAGCGTGCCCACCAGGCCGTCGAGGGTCCGTAGGGCGTGCGGCGAGGTCGGGTTGGACCGGTCGGTCGCCAGTGCCAGCGGGACCACGGGATGGCGGCTGAACGCCCGGTGCATGTTGCGCGCCGTGACGCGCAGCTGCTCCTGCCACGGCAGCCCCGGGTCGGGCGGCTCCACCTGGCCGAACACCAGCTCCACGATGCCGTCGACCAGGTCGGCCTTGTTCGAGACGTGGTTGTAGAGCGACATCGCCTCCACGCCGAGCACCTTCGCCAGCCGTCGCATCGACAGGCCGTCGAGGCCCTCGCTGTCCGCCAGCTCCAGGGCTGCGGCCAGCACTTTGTCCCGGTTCAGTGGCTCGCGCCGTGCCATCGGCTCTCCCTTCGCGCTTGACAGAGCTTACGGTGTACGTGCTCTACTTACGACGTAAGCATACGGCGTAAGTAAGGAGTCGGCATGACCGACGTGATCATCGTGGGCGGCGGGCCGGTCGGCCTGCTGCTGGCCTGCGAGCTCCGGATCGGCGGCGCCCGGCCGCTGGTCCTGGAGGCCGCAACCGGGGAGGAACGCGTGACCCGCAGCCTCGGCCTGCGCTCGCTCAACGCCCGCACCCTGCACTCCCTGGAGCTGCGCGGGCTGGTGGAGCCGCTGACCGAGGCGCAGTGGAGAATGCTCGACGAGCTGGCCACCGGCCCCGGGCCGGACCGCTCCGACATGGTCGGCATGATGACCGAGCTGCTGAAGAAGGGCATGATGCGCGGCCACTTCGCCGGCCTGCCGCTGCTGGCGCAGGACGGCACGGCCGAGTACGCCATGCTCAAGCAGCACCGCATCGAGGCCGTGCTGGCCGCGCGGGCCGCCGAGCTCGGCGTGCCGGTCAGGCACGGCCGCGCCGTCGTGGACGTCACCCCGCACGCCGACCGCGTGGTGGCCACCCTGGCGGACGGCGAGCGCGTCGAGGCCGCCTACCTGGTGGGCTGCGACGGCGGGCGGAGCCTGGTGCGCAAGCGGTCCGGGTTCGCCTTCTCCGGCACGCCCGCCACCATGACCGGCAGGACGGCCGTGGCCACGCTGACCGGGCCGGTCGGCTCGTCCCTGCGCAGCCCGGGCGGGCTGGTGAACCTGTCGCTGGTGCCCGGGGAGATCGCGACCATCGAGTTCGACGGCGGCCCCGGCGACACGCCCTCCGGGCGGGACGCGCCGATGACCGCCGAGGAGCTGGCGGGCAGCCTGCGCCGGGTGACGGGGGAGGACGTCGGGGTCGCCCGCCTGGAGGCCGGCATCCGCTACAGCGACAACACCCGGCACGCCGACTCCTACCGCAAGGGGCGCGTCCTGCTGGCGGGGGACGCCGCCCACGTGCACTCGCCGATCGGCGGCCAGGGGCTCAACCTGGGGCTGCAGGACGCCGTCAACCTGGGGTGGAAACTGGCGCTGGTCGCCCGCGGCGCGGCCCCGGAGAGCCTGCTGGACACCTACACCGCCGAGCGTCACCCGGTGGCGGCCCGCATGCTGCGCAACACCCGCGCCCAGGTGGCGGCGATGCGCCCGGGAGCCCAGGTGGACGCGCTGCGCGAGGTGCTGGCGGAGGTGATGGCGCTGCCGGACGCCGAGCGCCACTTCACCCGCATGGTCGAGGGCACCGACGTCGACTACGCGCCCGCCGCGCCCGACCCCCGGGTGGGCCGCTTCACCCCGTCCTTGACCGCCACGCCGCCGGACTCACGAGCCGCGACGGCGGACCGGGCGGGACGGCCGGTCGCGGAGTTGCTGCGGGACGGGCGGGGGCTGCTGCTCGACCTGTCCGGCGGCGCGGACCCGAGCGTGCCGGCTGACGTGCCCGCGGGCCACCGCGACCGCGTGCGCCCGGCCGTGGCCGACGTGCCCCAGGCCGGGGGCGGGGCGCTGCTGCTCCGTCCCGACGGTTACGTCGCCTGGGCGGGCGGGGACGGGAACGGTCTGGAGGAGGCGCTGACCGCCTGGTTCGGCCCGGCGTCATGAGGGTGTCGCCGGGCCGGGACGGTCAGGTGAGCAGCCGGGTCAGCACGCGGGTGCCGAACTCCAGGCCCTCCACCGGCACCCGCTCGTCCTTGCCGTGGAACATGCCGAAGTAGTCCAGGTCGGGCCGGAGCATGAGCGGGGCGAAGCCGTACCCCTGGATGCCGATGGTGGCGAAGGACTTGGCGTCGGTGCCGCCGCTCATCACGTACGGGACCGGCCGCGCCTGCGGGTCCTCGGCCACCAGCGCCCCGGCCAGCTCGTCGAAGAACGCCGACGGGTACGGCGCGGCGGGCGCCTCCTCCAGGTTCACGAACTCACGGGTGATCTTCGGCCCGAGCAGCTCGTCGATCGTCGCGAGGAACTCCTCCTGCAGCCCAGGCAGGTACCGGCCGTCCACGTGCGCCGAGGCCGTCGAGGGCACCACGTTCACCTTGTACCCGGCCTCCAGCATCGTCGGGTTCGCCGAGTTGCGGATCTGGCCGTGGAACAGCTCGCCGAGCGGGCCCAGCCGGGCGGCCTCGGCGTCCAGCCGGTCCAGGTCGACCGGCTGCCCGGTGATCTCCGACAGGCTCTCCAGGAGCGCGGCGACCGACGGCGTCAGGCGTACCGGCCACTGGTGCGTGGCGACCCGCGACAGGGCGTGGGCCAGCGTGGCGACGGGGTTGTCCACGGCGGGCCGCGAGCCGTGGCCGGCCACGCCGTGGGCGGTCACCTTCATCCAGGCGGTGCCGCGCTCGCCGACGGCGATCGGATAGACGCGCCGCCCGCCGGACTCGACGCTGAAGCCGCCCGACTCGCTGATGGCCTCGGTGACGCCGTCGAACAGATGCCGGTGCTCGGTCACCGCGTACCGGGAGCCGTGGTCGCCGGTCGCCTCCTCGTCGGCCAGGAAGGCCAGCACCAGGTCCCGCTTCGGCCGCACACCGCGCGCCGCCATGTCCAGCACGGCCGCGAGCGTCATCGCGCACGAGCCCTTCATGTCCACCGCGCCCCGGCCGTACACGCAGCCGTCGGTGATCTCGCCGGAGAACGGATGCATCCGCCACTCGGCGGGGTCGGCCGGCACCACGTCCAGGTGGCCGTGGACGAGCAGCGCGTCGGAGGAGTCGCCGTCGATCCTGGCCACGACGGTGGTGCGCCGGGGCGCCGACTCGAACACCACCGGCTCCAGCCCCGCGTCGGCCAGCAGCGTGGCCACGTACTCGGCCGCCGGGCGCTCGCCCGACCCCGGGTTGGTGGTGTCGAACCTGATCAGGTCCGAGCAGATCTCGGCGACGCTCTTCACGCTCTCCCCTTCAGCGTCAGCGGCGGGACGCCGGGCGTCTCCAGGCCGAAGATCAGCCCGTAGAAGGCCAGCTCGGCCTCGAGCACCGCCACGATGGTCTCTTCCCTGCGCCAGCCGTGCTGCTCGCCGGCGAAGGTGAGCAGAGCCCACTGTTTGCCGTGCTTGTCCAGTTCGGCGGTGAATCGCTCGGCCTGGCTCACGTCCACGATCGCGTCCTCAAGACCATGCAACATGAGGCATGGGCCCGATGCCCGGGCCGCGTTCAGGAGCGGCGAGCGGTCGGTGTACCGCTGCCGCGTCTCGGGCAACGGGCCCACCAGGCCGTCGAGGTAGCGGGACTCGAAGTCGTGCGTCTCGGCCGCCCAGCTCTCCGGGTCGGTGATCGCGTAGTGCGCGACGCCGCCCGCGAACACGTCGCTGTGCACCAGCGCGGCCACCGTGGTCCAGCCGCCGGCGCTGCCGCCCCGGATCGCGATCCTGGCCGCGTCCGCCCGGCCGAGCTGCACCAGCCCGCGCGCCACCTTGGCGCAGTCCTGGACGTCCACCACGCCCCACTGGTGCCGCAGCCGCTCGCGGTAGGCCCGGCCGTAACCGGTCGAGCCGCCGTAGTTCACCACGGCCACGCCGATCCCTCGGCTGGTGAAGTAGGCGACCTCCAGTCCAGCACGACCGGCGTGTTCCCGGTCGGGCCGCCGTGCACGAAGATCACGTACGGCGCCGGCCCGGCGACCCCGGCCGGCGGGTGGAGATGGGCGTGCACGCCCTCGATCGTCACCGCCTCCGGCGTGGGCAGCAGCGCCCGGTCGGGCAGCGGCTTGGGGGCCGAGACGACCTCGTGCCCGCCCGTGGCGAGATCGACCAGCGTGACCTCCAGCGGCGTGTACGGCGTCGCCCCCACCGCCACCGCCTTGCCCCCGGCCGCCGACACCGTCGAGGCCCAGTACGTGTGCCCGGCCCCGCCGATCTCGCGCAGGTCGCCCGTCGCCGGGTCGAGCACGCCCAGGCGGCGGTGGTCGGCGGTGCCGTACACGACGACCAGCTGCTCGCCCGCCGGGGCCAGGCAGGCCAGGCCCGGCTTCCAGGCCGCCGCGCCGAACTCCAGCTCCACGGGGGTGAGGTTGCGCGAGGGGGAGCCGTCGAGGTGCACGAGGTGCACGTTCCACCAGCCGGTCGGGTCGGTGACGGCGTACAGGGACTCCTCGTCGCGCCACTCGGCCTGCGTCACCGACTCCTCCGGGCCGCCGGCCACGACCCGGTGGGGGCCCGCGACGCCGTCCGGGGACAGGTCGGCCACGCACAGCTCGGTGCCGTCCCAGGGCATGTCGGGGTGGTTCCAGCCGATCCAGGCGATCCGGGTGCCGCCGGGGGACAGGCGGGGGTTCATGAGGAAATGGTGGGCGCGGGCGACGACCCTGAGCGGGCCGCCGTCCAGGGAGACCGCGACCAGGTCACGCGCGTCGCCGATCTCGCGGACCGCCCACACCTCGTCGCGACCGGGCGGCAGGTAGAGGTCGCCGTACCGGGCCGGGCCCTCGGGCGTGAGGGCGACCGGGTCGGCGGCCTTCGCGGGGGAGGCGTCCAGGCGGTAGAGCCGCTGGTCGGCCCAATTGGTGAAGACCAGGCCGCCGCCCGGCAGCGGGCGCCAGGAGCGGCCGCCGTACTCGACCAGGCGGTTGCGGGCGTTCCAGCCCGGAGGCAGCGCGTCGGCGCGCGAGCCGTCGGGCAGGCGGCGCACCACGCAGCGCCTGCCGCCCTCGTGCGGGCGCGGCTCGTCCCACCACACCTCCACGCCCTCGGGCGTGGCCACGGCCTCCACCCACTGGGGGCCGCCGTCGGTACGCGCCACATCGATCGGTCGAATACTCATGAAAGATCACCAATTGCCGTTGGTACAGGGAGGCAGCGGGTGCCCGGGCGGGTGGAGGACGTACACGATGCCGCCGCTGCCCGAGCTCCTCAGCCACACGTTCTCGAACGCTGCCCGCGGGTAGATCCGCCGAACCTCGCCGTCCGCGGGCGCGGCGGGGTCGTTGACGACGACGTCGCCCCCGGCGGTGAAGCCGGTGACGACGAGGATGTGGCCGTTCGTGGAGTAGCCGGAGCCGGGCAGCTCGTGGGCCCGGAACGACAGCGAGGCGATCACCGGGATCCCCGCCAGGACGAACGCCTCCAGCTCGGCCGCCGACAGCAGCCTGGTCACGAAGCCGGTCAGCCCGTAACGCCCGGCGTAGGCCACGTTGAACGGCCAGTTCCCGGTGCCCTGGTAGCTGTCGTCGTAGGTGCCCATGGCCGCGTGGTCCACCGCCGGGGCGGGGTCGTCCGCGCCCACCCAGGCGAGCTCGCCGGGCTCGGGGCCGCGGCCCCAGAAGGCCAGCACCATCGCCACCGAGGCGGGGCTGCACCAGTTCGCGCCGCCGCCGTCCCAGCGCGGGTGGTGCCCGGCGTGCGCGTGCTGGGAGTGGCCGGGCACGTCCAGCTCGACGTGCCCGGCCACCCCTGGCGTGCTCACCGTGACCGGACGCTGCGGCAGGGCCGAGGCCAGCACGCCGAGAGAGGTCATCCGCGCGCCCTCGCCGCGCGCGGTGACCCTCGTCTGGAACGCCACGACCGGCCGCCTGGCCACGAACGTGTCCACGGCCACGTCGCCGTCCTCGTCGCCCTGGCCGGGCACCGAGGTGCGCGGCCCGTGCTCGGACCACCGGCCCATGACGTACCACTTGGTCAGCGTGCCCGCCCCGGTCCTGGCCCGCAGCTCCACCTCGACCTCGCCGCCCGGCGGGGTGCGCGCGGTCCACGAGGGCACGAGCTGGGTGGCCGCGAAGCCGACCCGGTGTTCCTCGCTGGTCCACGTGCCTCCGGGCACGGTGAGGCGGGTGAAGGCGACGCGCGCCAGATCGACGGTGAGCACCAGCCATATTGTGGTTTCACACCCGGTGTCGCACATCGGTTGGTTTACGTACCAGCCCGGACGTGCCCCCGGCGCGCGGGACGCCGGGGACGCGCGTGGCGCCCCCGGCGGGGTCGGATCAGAGGTAGAGACCGGTGGACTCGTCGGCGCCCGCCGGGGCGATCGCGCGGCCCGCGCGCAGGGCGTACAGCTCGGCGAGGGTCGCCCCCGAGGCGCCGACGCCCTGCGACGACCCCAGCCAGGAGACGGCCTCGTCCCTGGTCAGCGGGCCCACCTCGATCTGCGCCAGGCACCGGCCCGGACGGATCACGGCCGGGTGCAGGCGGGTCAGGTCTTCGTTCGTGGTGATGGCCACCAGCACGTCGCGGCCCTGGCCGAGCAGGCCGTCGGTGAGGTTGAGCAGCCGCGACAGCCCCTGCCCCGCCTGGGCCTTGGCGCCCGAGCTGATCAGCTCGTCGCAGTCCTCCAGCACCAGCAGCCGCCACCGCTGCGTGTCCTCGTCGGTGTCGTAGCCGACCGCCACCTCCATCAGGTAGCCGGGGTCGTTGAACAGCCGCTCGGGGTCGAGCACGCAGTCGACCTGGCACCAGTCGTGCCACTGCTTGGCCAGCGTGCGCAGCAGCGTGGTCTTGCCGGTGCCCGGCTGGCCGTGCAGCAGGATGAGCCGGCCGTTGACGTCGGCGGGCGTGGTCGCCATCAGGCGGCCGAGCGCCGGGCGCACCTGCGCCGAGTAGTTCGTGCCGATCTCGTCCCACGGCTGGGCGGTGATCGGCTTCTCCGACCGGTTGCCGCCGTGGGAGCCGCGCCACCAGAAGCCCATCTCGACGTGGTCGGCGTCGGGCATCGGCTCCTCGGCGCCGTCGATGCTCTCCTTCAGCACCGAGGTGGCCAGCTCCTCGTTCACCGCCGTCACGCTCACCGTGGCGGTGCGGTTGCGGTGCCGCACGACCCGCAGCGTCCAGCCCTCGCCGCAGATGAGCCGCGACTCCGAACCGTCCTCCACCTGCGCGGTGCGCAGCACCCGACCCTCGGCCGGCCGCAACCGGGCGTCCGGACGTACGCGCTCCAGGTTGGCCAGCTTGGACCAGGGCTGGACGCCGGTCGCGAACGGCGACAACGCGAGGGCGTCGATGACGTCGATCGCTGAGTCGGCGTCGTCGATCCAGATGTTCATCGGCAGCTCGGACGAGGAGTCCGCGCTGGGGAACGGCACCTCCCTGATCACAGACATAGGTAAAGGATCTCCTTCGTGGGCTCGGATGTCGAAGGGTTATGCGAGCGGTTCGTTCACTTCTTGCCGAGATCGCCGGTCTGGGTGACCATGCCCAGGCCGGGCACGTCACGCCAGGTGTAGGTGAGAGTGTCGCCTTCAAGCTCCAGCCAGACAGTACCCGGGATGCAGCCGCCCGTGGACGTCCCGAGGGAGAAAGTCAGCCGGTCCGGGCGCACCTCGGTCAGGGTGATCGTGGCGGCGCAGTCGACCTGGGAGTCCTTCTCCTTCCAGGCCGCCCGCGACCGGCCGGCCTTCAGTTCCACCGTGTTCTCGGCGCCGTCGGGGTCGAGCGGGTTGGTGGTGTCGGTGTGGCCGGACCAGGTGCCGGCGAAGGCCGCCGGGATCTTCAGATCGCCGGTGCCGTCGGGGGTCGCGGTGGCCGTCCTGGAGGTGGCGGCGGGCGTACCGGTGGCCGTGGACGGCGGGGCGGACGGCCGGGTGGACAGAGCTGTGGCCGTGGACGGCGGCGGGGTGGTCCGGGTGGCGGTCGAGCCGGGCGTACGGGTGGTCAGCAGCACCACGCCGCCGGCCACGGCCAGGGCCAGCAGGACCGCCCCGGCGCCGGCGAGGGCGCGGCGTCCCCGATTTCGGCCCGCGCGGCTCTCGCGCGTGTCGGCCGCCCCCGGATCGGGACCCAGAGGCCCCGCTCCGGACCCCGCGGCCGGCCCCGCTCCTGGTCCCGTTCCCGGCCCCGCGGTCGGCGTCGCGGCCGGGCTGGGGGCGACGAGGGTCATCAGCAGGGCCGCGGCCGTCGGACGGCGGGCCGGGTCCTTGGCCAGGGCGGCGGCGACCGGCCCGCGCAGCCGGGACGGCAGCGCCGACAGGTCGGGCTCGGCGTGCAGCACCCGGTGCAGCACCGCCGGCACGGTGTCCGCCCCGAACGGGCTGACCCCCGTGGCCGCGTAGACCATCGTCGCCGCCCACGCGAACACGTCGGAGGCCCCGGAGGCGGGCGAGCCCGCGATCTGCTCCGGCGACAGGTACGCGGGCGTGCCGACCAGCCCCGAGGTGTGCGTCGCCGCCCCCTCGGCCCTGGCGATGCCGAAGTCCACCACCCGCGGCCCGTCCGGCCCGAGCAGCACGTTGGACGGCTTGAAGTCACGGTGGACGATCCCGGCCGCGTGGATGGCCGCCAGCGCGGTGGCCGTGCCGACCGCCAGGCGCTCCAGCTCCCCGCCGCGCAGCGGCCCGCGCCCGGCCGCACTCCCGGCACCCCGCCCGGACACGCGGTCGGCCAGCGAGGGCCCGTCCACGAACTCGCTCACCACGTACGGCCGCGAGCCCCGCGTCGAGACGTCGAGCACGCGGGCCGTGCAGAAGGAGGCGATCGACTCCAGCGCGTCGAGCTCGCGCGCCAGCCTGACCCGGGTCTCCTGGTCACCGGCGTTGAGCAGCTTGACCGCGACCGGCTCCCCGGAGGGGGAGTGGGCCAGGTAGACCACGCCCTGCCCGCCCTCGCCCAGACGCCCGGCCAGGCGGAAATCGCCCAAGAACGCCGGATCGTCCGGTGTGAGGGGGATCACCATGGCGGCTACGTTACCGCTCGCCATGCGGAAGCCAAGATCGCCCGGTACCTTGTGACGTCGGTTTAAATCACTCCTTACACGGAGGTATCGGGGAAGTGTCGAGGGTCACGGTCCGCGAACGGGCGCGGTACTGGTTCGACAACACCATGTCCAGGGGGACGGCCTCGCTCATCGGCTGGCTCGCGGTGGTGTCGGTCGCGCTCATCCTCGTGGTGGCCGCGCTCACGCTCTGGCTCGCGCCCGACGAGCCCGACGGCGTCAGCGGCCCGGGGCAGGTGTTGTGGGTCGCCCTCATGCACGCCCTCACCCCCAGCAAGGTCGCCAGCGACAAGGGCTCGTTCGGCTACATGACCGTCATGTTCGCCGGGTCGCTCGGCGGCATCTTCATCGTCAGCATGCTCGTCGGCCTGCTGTCCAACGGCCTCAAGCAGAAGGTGGACCGCCTGCGCAGGGGCCGCTCGCGCATCGTCGAGTCCGGCCACACCGTGGTGCTCGGCTGGTCCGACCAGGTGTTCACGATCGTCACCGAGCTCGTCAAGGCGCACGCCAGCCAGAAGAACTCGGTCATCGCCGTCCTGGCCGACCGCGACAAGCTCGCCATGGAGGAGGACATCCGCGAGCACGTCGGCGACCTGGGCAGGACCCGCCTGGTCTGCCGCACCGGACGTCCCACCGAGCCGCGCGACCTCGGCCTGATGAACCTCACCACGGCCAGGTCCGTCGTCGTGCTCTCCCCCGAGGGCGAGGACCCCGACGCGCACGTCATCAAGATCCTGCTCGCCCTGGCCAAGCGGGCCGGCTCCCACCCGCCCGTGGTCGCCGCCCTGGCCTCCGCCCGCAACCTGGCCGCCGCCCGGCTGGCCGGCGGCGAGGACGTGCACCTCGTCGACTCCGACGACACCGCCTCCCGGCTGATCGTGCAGTCCTCCCGCCAGTCCGGCATGTCCGTCGTCTGCATGGACCTGCTCAACTTCGACGGCGGCGAGATCTACCTGCGCGCCGACGAGGAGCTGGTCGGCGCCACCTACAGCCAGGCCCTGCACGCCTACGAGACCGCCGCCGTCATCGGCTTACGCGGCCCGGCCGGCGTCGTGCTCAACCCGCCCATGGACACCGTCATCACGGCCAAGGACCAGGTCGTCGTCATCGCCCACGACGACTCCCACATCACGCTCGCCACCGGCGAGCCCCCGATCGACGAACAGGCCGTCACCACCGCCGCCGCCCCCCAGCCCGAGCCCGAACGCACCCTCCTGCTCAACTGGAACGGCCGCGCCGAGCAGATCGTGCGCTACCTGGACGGCTACGTCTCCCCGGGCTCGGTCCTGGACATCGCCGCCGACCACCCCAAGGCCGGCACCGGCCTGACCGGGCTGCGCACCCTCACCGTCAACGTCAAGGACTGCGACACCACCGACCGGTACGCGCTGGAATCCCTCGGCGTCGGCCTCTACCAGCACGTCATCGTGCTCTCCGACGACCGCTTCGACCCCCACCACGCCGACACCCGCACGCTCATGACCCTGCTCCAGCTCCGCGACATGCAGAGCACGCTCGGCGAGCACTACTCGATCGTCAGCGAGATGCACGACGAGGGCAACCGGGCGCTGGCCGAGGTCACCGAGGCCGACGACATCGTCATCAGCGACACCGTCATCGGCCTCCTGCTGGCCCAGCTGGCCGAGAACCGGCACCTCGCCGACGTGTTCGGCTACCTGTTCGACTCGCACGGCTCGGAGATCTACCCCAGGCCCGCCGCCTCCTACGTCGGGACCGGCGCCGAGGTCACCTTCGCCACCATCGTCGAGGCGGCCCGGCGCAGGGGCGAGACCGCGATCGGCTACCGCGACAACGTCTCCAGGAACGTCCCGCCGCACTACGGAATCGTGCTGAACCCCGCCAAGAGCGACACCGTCGTCCTCGGCCGGCAGGACTCGGTGATCGTCCTGGCCGAACGCTGACCCCACGGCCCCGCCCGGGAGCCGTGGGTTACCGTGTGCGGCGTGAGGACCATCGACTGGGCCGGCGACGCCATCGAGCTCGTGGACCAGACCCTGCTGCCCGGCCGGTGCGTGCGGCTGCGCGTCGAGACCGTGGCCGAGCTCGTCGCGGCGATCAGGCGGCTGGCCGTGCGCGGTGCCCCCGCGCTCGGCGTGGCCGGCGCGCTCGGCGTCGTGCTCGCCGACGGCGACCTCGGCCAGATCGCCGAGCTGCGCGCGGCCCGCCCCACCGCCGCCAACCTGGCCTGGGGCGTCGACCAGGCCGCCGCCCACCTGGACAAGGGCCGGCAGGCGGTGCTGGCGGCCGCGCTGCGGATCCGCGACGACGACATCGCCGCCTGCCTGGCCATGGGCGAGCGCGGCGCCGGCCTGCTGGAGGGCGACCGGCTGCGGATCATGACCGTGTGCAACACCGGCGGCCTGGCCGCCGTCGAACGCGGCACCGCCCTCGGCGTCGTCCAGACCCTGCACGAACGCGGCCGCCTGGCCGAGGTGCTCGCCCTGGAGACCCGCCCGCTGCTCCAGGGCGCCCGGCTCACCACCTGGGAACTGGCCAGGATGGCCGCCCCGCACCGGCTGGTCGCCGACTCGGCGGGGCCGTACCTGCTGGCCAAGGGCGAGGTGGACGCGGTGCTCATCGGCGCCGACCGCATCGCCGCCAACGGCGACACCGCCAACAAGATCGGCTCGTACGCGCTCGCGCTCGGCGCCGAACGGGCCGGAGTGCCGTTCATCGTGGTCGCCCCCGAGTCCACCATCGACGCCGCCACCCCGACCGGCGACCACATCGAGATCGAGGATCGCGACCCCGAGGAGCTCCTCACCGTCGGAGGTGTACGCCTGGCGCCCGAGGGCACACAGGCGCTGAACCCCGCGTTCGACGTGACGCCGCACGATCTGATCACCGCGATCGTGACCGAACGGCGGGTGATCAGGCCGTGAAATAGCGCGATCCCCGGACCTGTTCACCTCGCTGGCGTTACGCTCGGTCGTCCCGATATCTACTCTCGGAGAGCACTCGTGGACATCGATCTGGTGTTACGCCGCGACTGGCAGGCCCGCGCGCCCCGCGGCGCCTACACCCAGCTTGACTCGACCAAGGGCGTCAAGGTCCACTACACCGGCGGCCGGGTCGAACCCGCCATCGTGTCCGACCACGCCGGCTGCGTCTCCCTCGTGCGATCGATCCAGGGCTATCACATGGACGGCAACGGCTGGATCGACATCGGCTACAGCTTCGTCGCCTGTCCGCACCGGAAGGTGTTCGAGGGGCGGGGGCTGCATCATCTGCCGGCGGCCAACGGTCCCGGGCTCAACGCCGGTCACTACGCCGTGCTCGGGCTGGTCGGCAACGCCGGGCTCGTGCAGCCGCCCGACGCGATGCTCGAGGCCGTCCTCGACGCCGTCCAGTACGTCCGCGACCGGGGCGGCGCCGGCAAGGAGATCAAGGGCCACCGCGACGGCTACTCGACCGACTGCCCCGGCGACCCCCTGTACGCCTGGATCAAGCGCGGCGCGCCCCGCCCCGGCGGCGGCACCACCCCGCCGCCGTCCAAGGGCGCGCCGCCCTTCCCCGGCCGGTTGCTGAAGTACCCGCCGGTCATGGAGGGCGAGGACGTGCGCACGTGGCAGCGGCAGATGACCAAGCGCGGCTACGACCTGACCGTCGACGGCGCGTACGGCGCCCGGTCCCGCGACGTGTGCCGCAAGTTCCAGCGCGAGCAGGGCGTCGAGGACGACGGGATCGTGGGCCCGCTCACGTGGAGGCTGGCCTGGGAGGCGCCGACGGCTGACGGGTAACCCCCGGATTACTGCGGCGTCCGGGCAGCGCCTACTATCCGTTGCATGGAACTGGCAGCGGGCTTTCCTCCCACCACTCGCGACGACTGGCGGAGGCTGGCGGTCGAGGTCCTGCGCAAGTCGGGGGTCGAGGCGGGCTCGCCGGAGGAGGCGCTGTCCAGCCCGACCTACGACGGCGTGCCGGTCGCGCCGCTCTACGACGCGGGCGACCTGCCGGGCGATCCGGGGCTGCCGGGCGCGCCGCCGTTCACGCGGGGGGCGCGGGCGCGGCCCGGCTGGGACGTCCGGCAGCGGCACGCCGTGGCCGACCCCGAGGCGGTGCTGGCCGACCTGGAGAACGGCGTCACCTCGCTCTGGCTGGTCGTCGGCGACGGCGCGATCCCGGTGGACGCGCTGCCCGCCGTGCTGAAGGACGTCTACCTCGACCTGGCCCCGATCGTGCTGGAGGCGGGGGAGCACACGCGGGAGGCCGCCGAGACGCTGTTCGGCCTGGCCGCCGCCAAGGGCGTCACGCCCAGCGGCAACCTGGGCGCGAGCGGCGGCGAGGGGGCGGAGCTGGCCGGGCGGTGCGTCGCGGTCCCGGGGCTGCGCGCGGTCATGGTCGACGCCACGCCGTACCACGACGCGGGCGCCGCCGACGCCGAGGAACTGGGCTGCTCGATCGCGCGGGGCGTGGCCGAATTGCGCACGCTCACCGGCGCCGGCCTCACGGTTGAGCAAGCGCTAGGCCAGATCGACTTCCGGTACGCCGCCACCGCCGACCAGTTCGCCACCATCGCCAAGCTGCGCGCGGCGCGCCGGTTGTGGGCCAGGGTGGCCGAGGTGTGCGGCGCCGCCGAGCACGGCGGCCAGCGCCAGCACGCCGTCACCAGCGCGGCCATGATGACCGCCCGCGACCCCTGGGTGAACATGCTGCGCACCACCCTGGCCTGCTTCGCGGCGGGCGTCGGCGGCGCGGAGGCGGTCACCGTGCAGCCGTTCGACGCCGCGCTGGGCCTGCCCGACGCCTTCTCCCGGCGCATCGCCCGCAACACGCAGTCGCTGCTGCTGGAGGAGTCGGGGATCGGGCGGGTGGCCGACCCCGCCGGCGGCTCCTGGTACGTCGAGCGCCGCACCGAAGACCTGGCCGAACGCGCCTGGGCGTGGTTCCAGGAGATCGAGGCCGCCGGCGGCGTGGCGGCCGCCGGCGAGCTGATCGAGCGGCGCGTCGCCGCCACCCGGGCCCGCCGCGACGACGACATCGCCCACCGGCGTTTCCCGATCACCGGCGTCAGCGAGTTCCCCGACCCCGGCGAGAAGCCGCTGCGCCGGCCACCGGCCCCCGCCGGGCGGCCCGTGGCCCGCTACGCCCAGGAGTTCGAGGCGCTGCGCGACGTCGCCGACGCCCTGCCCGAGCGTCCCAAGGTGTTCCTGGCCACCATCGGGCCGGTCGCCGCGCACACCGCGCGGGCCTCCTTCGCCGCCAACCTGTTCCACGCCGGCGGCCTGGCCACCGAGACCGCCGGGCCGGGCGCCGACCCCGAGCAGATCGCCACCGCCTTCGCCGTGAGCGGCGCCGCCGTCGCCTGCCTGTGCTCCACCGACAAGCTGTACGCCCAGCACGCCCGCGCCGTGGCCGCCGCCCTGCGGCACGCGGGGGCGAGACGCGTCTGGCTGGCGGGGAAGGGAGACTACGAGGGCGTGGACGCCTGCCTGTACGCGGGGTGCGACGCGCTCGCCGTGCTCCGTCAGACGTTCGAGGACCTGGAGGTGCTGCGATGATCCCCGACTTCTCGGGCGTCCCGCTCGGGCCGGGGGCCGGCTCCGGCGCGGAGGCCGTCCCCGGGGGCGAGGTGTGGGAGACGCCGGAGGGCATCGGGGTCAAGCCGCTCTACACGGCCGCCGACCTCGACGGGCTCGACTTCCTGCGCACCTATCCCGGAGCGGCCCCGTACCTGCGCGGGCCCTACCCCACCATGTACGTCAACCAGCCCTGGACGATCCGCCAGTACGCGGGCTTCTCCACGGCCGAGGACTCCAACGCCTTCTACCGGCGCAACCTGGCGGCCGGGCAGAAGGGCCTGTCGGTCGCCTTCGACCTGGCCACGCACCGGGGCTACGACTCCGACCACCCGCGCGTGGCCGGCGACGTGGGCATGGCCGGGGTGGCGATCGACTCCATCTACGACATGCGGCAGCTCTTCGACGGCATCCCGCTCGACCGCATGTCGGTGTCGATGACCATGAACGGCGCGGTGCTGCCCGTGCTCGCGATGTACATCGTGGCGGCCGAGGAGCAGGGCGTCGCGCCGGAGGAGCTGGCCGGGACCATCCAGAACGACATCCTCAAGGAGTTCATGGTCCGCAACACCTACATCTATCCGCCGGCCCCCTCGATGCGCATAATCTCGGATATTTTCGCTTATACGAGCGAAAAGATGCCGAAATTCAACTCAATCAGCATTTCTGGTTATCACATCCAGGAAGCCGGGGCGACCTGCGACCTCGAACTCGCCTACACCCTCGCCGACGGCGTCGAGTACCTGCGCGCCGGGATCGCCGCCGGGATGGACGTCGACCGGTTCGCCCCCCGGCTGTCGTTCTTCTGGTGCATCGGCATGAACTTCTTCATGGAGGTCGCCAAGCTGCGCGCCGCCCGGCTGCTGTGGGCCAAGCTGGTGTCGCGGTTCGGGGCGGCCAACCCCAAGTCGCTGAGCCTGCGTACGCACAGCCAGACCTCCGGCTGGTCGCTCACCGCCCAGGACGTCTTCAACAACGTCGCCCGCACCTGCGTCGAGGCCATGGCGGCCACCCAGGGCCACACCCAGTCGCTGCACACCAACGCCCTCGACGAGGCGCTCGCGCTGCCCACCGACTTCTCGGCCCGCATCGCCCGCAACACCCAGCTGCTCCTGCAGCAGGAGTCGGGCACCACCCAGGTGATCGACCCCTGGGGCGGCTCCTACTACGTCGAGCGGCTCACCCACGACCTCGCCGAGCGCGCCTGGGCCCACATCGAGGAGGTCGAGGCGGCCGGCGGCATGGCCAGGGCCATCGAGGCGGGCCTGCCCAAGCTGCGCATCGAGGAGGCGGCGGCCCGTACCCAGGCCCGCATCGACTCCGGCCGCCAGCCGGTCATCGGGGTCAACAAGTACCGCGCCGCCGACGACGAGCCCATCGAGGTGCTCAAGGTCGACAACAGCGCCGTACGCGCCCAGCAGCTCGACAAGCTGGCCCGGCTCCGGGCCGAACGCGACGGCGAGGCCGTGCAGCGCGCGCTCGACGCGCTCACCAAGGCCGCCGAGAACCCCGCGCCGGGCCTGGAGGCCAACCTGCTCAAGCTGGCCGTGGACGCCGCCCGCGCCAAGGCCACCGTCGGTGAGATCTCCGACGCCCTGGAGCGGGTGTTCGGCCGGCACGCCGAGCAGGTGCGTACCATCTCCGGTGTGTACCGCGACGAGTCCGGCCCCGCCGAGGCCATCGAGCGCGTCCGCCGCGCCTGCGCCGACTTCGAGCGGGACGAGGGCCGCCGCCCGCGCATCCTGGTCGCCAAGATGGGCCAGGACGGCCACGACCGGGGCCAGAAGGTGATCGCCACCGCCTTCGCCGACCTGGGCTTCGACGTCGACGTCGGCCCGCTGTTCCAGACGCCGGAAGAGGTGGCCAGGCAGGCGGTCGAGGCCGACGTGCACATCGTGGGCGTCTCGTCGCTGGCGGCCGGGCACCTCACGCTGGTGCCCGCGCTCCGGAGTGCCCTGGCCGACCTCGACGCCGGGGACATCATGATCGTGGTGGGCGGCGTCATCCCGCCGGGCGACCACGACGAGCTGCGCGCCGCCGGCGCCGCCGCCATCTTCCCGCCGGGCACGGTGATCGCCGACGCCGCCCTCGACCTGCTCCGGACGCTCACCGGCCGCCCCTGACCCTATGGGCGGCCCGCCCGGGTCAGAGGGCGTCGTCGCAGATGGTGACGGCGATGGTGCGCTGGCGGGCCACCGGCGCGGTGATCCGCAGCGTGATGCTGTGGGGGCCGGCGTCCGTCAGCGCGGTCGGCGAGGTCAGGTGCCGGGGGCCGTTCTCGGCGACCGTGGCCGAGGAGCGGGCGGTGACCGTGCCGTCGACGATCCAGGTGTAGCGGAGGGTGACCGGGTCGCCGGTTCTGGTCACCGCCGCCTGGAGCCGTACCGTGCCGTCCCAGCAGTCGCCGTTCCTGGTGCCGCCGGACGGGCGCAGGGGGGTCAGGGTGAGGCGGTCGGGGGCCGGGGTGGTGCCGGAGGTGCTCTCCTCCTGCGGCCCGGGGACGGGGGTGCGGGTGTGCCGCGGGCGTCGCGTGGGGGAGGTCGTCGTGGCGGGGGTGGGTGCCGGGGTGGGGGCGGTGGTCACGTCGGCCACGTGGGTGGCCTTGGGCGTGGGCGTCGAGGGAGTGAGCCAGACGATGGCGCCCGACAACACCAGCACGGACACCCCGGAGACCCCGGCGACCATCGCCGTCTTCACCCGCCGCCGCACCCTGACCTTGGGCGCGGCCCCCGGCTTGGCGGCCTGCGCGGCCGGGGCCTGCGGTTGCGGGGGTCCCCCGTGGGGAAGGGGCGGCGTGCCCGCGACCAGGCGCAGCCCGGTCGTCCCCGACGCGGCATCCGACCCCCCGGAGGCCGCCGGGCGGGCCGACGCCCCGGTGGGTGCCGGGTGGGTCGGGGGGCCCGGCGGTGACGGGTGGGGCGAGGGGCCGGAGGTGGCCGAGGAGGTGGTGAGCAGGTGGCGGAGGACGTCGGCCATGGGCGGGCGGCGGGCGGGGTCCTTGGCCAGGCAGGCGAGGACCACGCCGAGCAGCGGCTGCGGCAGGTCGCCGGTGCGGGGTTCGTCGTGCAGGATGCGGTTGATCACCGCCGGCAGCGAGTCCTCGCCGAACGGCGGCATCCCCGTCGCCGCGAAGACGATCACCGACGCCCACGCGAACACGTCCGCGGCCGGGCCCGCCTCCTGCCCCGAGAGCTGCTCGGGCGCCATGTACGCGGGCGTGCCCGTGATGGCGCCGGTCGCGCTCACCCCCGTCCCGAACGCCGCCGAGACGCCGAGGTCGGTCACCCGCGGACCGTCCGGCCCGAGCAGCACGTTGGACGGCTTGAAGTCGCGGTGCGCGACGCCCGCCCGGTGCGCGTCGGCCAGCGCCGTCGCGGTCGTCACCGCCAGCCGCCGCAGCTCGTCCGCGCCGCGCAGCGCGCCGGTCTCCTGGAGGGAGGGCCCGTCCACGTACTCGGTCACGACGTACGGGCGGCCCCTGACCGAGGCGTCGAGCACCCGCGCGACGCAGGACGGCTCCACGGCACGCGCGGCGGCGATCTCCCTGGCGAACGGCTCACCGGCGGTGACGCCCTCGGCGAGCACCTTGACGGCCACCGGACCGCCGTCGCGCCCGCGGGCGAGGTAGACGACACCGTGGCCGCCCGCGCCGAGCCGTCCGGCCAGCCGGTAGGGTCCCACCGCCGCCGGGTCGCCCTCGCGGAGGGGTTCGACGTTGGGCATGAGGGGAGTGACTCCTGTGACGGCTGTGATCAGAACTCCAGCACCTTACTGGCAAATAACGGGACTTGTCAGAAGTTAGGCTGATCAATGAGAAAGAAAGGGGTGAACCGCGTGCGCTCGCTGGAGGACTACGCCCAAGGCGTACGGGCAGGCTCCCGTACGTGGATCGCCCGCGCGATCACCCTGGTCGAGTCGACCAGACCGGACCACATGGCGCTGGCTCAGCGGCTGCTCGTCGAGCTCACCCCGCTGTCCGGCCGGGCCCGCCGGGTCGGCGTCTCGGGCGTGCCCGGCGTGGGCAAGTCCACGTTCATCGACGCGCTCGGCACGTACCTCACCGGCCAGGGGCGCCAGGTGGCCGTGCTGGCCGTCGACCCCTCCTCGACCAGGACGGGCGGCAGCATCCTCGGCGACAAGACCCGGATGGCCCGGCTGTCGGCCGATCCGGCCGCGTTCATCCGCCCGTCGCCGACCTCCGGCACGCTCGGCGGCGTCACGAAGGCGACCAGGGAGGCCATGGTCGTGGTGGAGGCCGCCGGGTTCGACGTGGTGCTGGTCGAGACCGTCGGGGTCGGGCAGTCGGAGACCGCCGTGGCCGACATGGTGGACACGTTCCTGCTGCTCACCCTGGCCCGTACCGGCGACCAGCTCCAGGGGATCAAGAAGGGCGTGCTGGAGCTGGCCGACGTGATCGCGGTCAACAAGGCCGACGGCGAGTACGAGCTCGCGGCCAGGAAGGCGGCCAGGGAGCTGGCCGGAGCCCTGCGCATGCTCCGCTCGGACGCCGGGCCGCCGCCCGTCCTGACCTGCAGCGGGCTCACCGGGGACGGCCTGGAGGAGCTGTGGCGGCGGGTCCTGGCCCATCAGGACTCGCTGGACCTGGCCGCCAAGCGCCGCCGCCAGCAGGTGCAGTGGACCTGGACGCTGGTCCGCGACCGCCTGCTCGCCGAGCTGCGCCACGACCCCGAGGTGGCGGCGATCACGGCGGACGTCGAGCGGGAGGTGCTGGCGGGGGAGCTGACCCCGGCGCTGGCCGCCGACCGCCTGCTGTCGGTGTTCAAGCGGCCCTGACGGCCGGCGGCGGTCGCCGGGAGCTGTCCACTCCCCGGAGGAACAGACTTGCGCCTGGGGGAGAAATATCCGTATCCGCAGCGTCATCTCCGATCCGACGGCTTGAGCGGGACATGTCACGATGTCGCGCAACCGACGTGGGGAGAAGCGCAGATGTGTGCGGAACCGATGCTGCCCGAAACGGTCGCGGGGGCCCTGGAGGAGTACGGTCGCCTGCTGGCCGAGCACGGCATCACCTGGGGCGAGCCGGAGATCCACTACGTGAAGTTCTTCGCCAGGCGCAGGGTGCTGCCGCCCTCGCTGTTCGGCACGTTCTGGCGCCTGGCCTTCGAGGAGGCCGGGCGGCTGCACCGGGGGCAGCCGATCGACCGGCTGGCCGCCCACCTCGCCGAGCCCGACTACGACCGGGTGCTGCGCGACACCCTCGCCGGCGAGCTGCCGCCGCACCTGACCGCGCTGCGCGTCGGCCCGGACCGGATCGAGCTGCGGGGAGCGCCGATCACCGTCCTGGCCCCGAGGGCGCCTTCGGGCCCGCGCTGGGTGGGCGAGGTGCCGGTCGCGGGCGCCCGGCCCGCGAGGGCCGTTGAGGCCCCGCCGCCGCCGTCCGGACGCGGCGCGGAGAAGATCTTCCTGCTCGTCGACTCCTCCCGCGACACCCCCTGCCCGGTCAGCGTGGACGACGCCCAGCGCGAGCTGGCCCCCCACGGGGCCTGGCTGGTCGAGGCCGACGCCGGCAGCGTGATCGTGGCCGACGGGCAGCGCGTCCGGCTCGATCCCCTGCTGCGCCCGGTGCCCGCCGCCCGGCTCACCCTGGTGGCGGGGGAGCCGTGCCGGTGGAGCGTCGCCTCCCGGGACGGCCGCGGCTGGTACCCGCCCGGCGTCCCGGCCCGTCACGACTACCACGGCAGGCCCTACTTCCACGGTGACGGCCGCACGCTCGACGTCCCGGCCGAACCGCTGACGATCACCGTCACCAGGGGCATGGAGTACGCCGAGTCCACCCTGGACGTCACCCTGGCCCCGGGCGAGGAACGCCTGCTCCGGCTCTCCCCGGAACGCCTCTACGACGCCGCCGCCCGCGGCTGGTACGGCGGCGACCTGCACGTCCACCTCAACTGGGCCGGCGACCTGGTGGGCCTGCCCGCCGACGCGGCCGCCGCCCAGCTCGGCGAGGACCTGCACGTGCTCAACCTGCTGGCCGGGAACGTCTCCGGGCCGCGCGTCTACGACCGGGAGGCCCTCGACCACTGGGCGGGGGCGGACCTGCCCTGGTCCGACGCCACCCACCTGGCCCGCATGGGCGTCGAGTACCGCAACGATCTGCTCGGCCACGTCTACGCCTTCGCCCCGGAGCGCGCGCCGGGCCGCTTCCACACCGGGTTCGCCGGCGACGCCGACTGGCCGCCGAACGCCGAGGGGCTGCGGGAGCTGCGCGGCCTCGGCGCGCTCCTCGGCTACAGCCACCCCTTCGCCACGCCGCTCGCCGACGGCGATCCGCCCAGGGCAGTCGTCTCCCCGGTGCCGCGCAACTGCGCCGCCCGCGAGCTGGTCGCCGACGCCGCGCTCGGTCTGGTGGACAGCCTCGACGTGCTCACCCACGCCTCGATCCCGTCCACGGCGGCCGTCTACCGGCGGCTGATCGGCGCCGGCAACCGGCTCGCCGTCACCGCCGGGACCGACTCGATGATCTCCTTCACGCGTTCGGACAACCAGTCCAACCCGCCCGGCTGGGCCCGCGTCTACGCCCGGGTGGAGGGCGAGCTGACCGCCCGCGCGTTCGCCGACGCGGTACGGGCGGGCCGCACGTTCGCCACCACCGGCCCCTGGCTGGAGCTGACGGTGGACGGGCACGGCCCCGGCCACGTCATCGACGCCCGCCCCGGCGACCACGTCCGCGTCACCGCCACCGCGATCGGCCCGGAGGTGGCCGCCGTGCGCGTCCGTACGGCCGAGGGCGTGCGCGCGGGCGCGGAACGGCTCCCGGCCGACGAGCGGCGCCCGGACGGCGAGGAGCGGCTGACCGTGACGGCCGACCTGCGCGTGGACGAGCCGACGTACGTGGTGGCCGAGGTCGTGTGCGACCCGCACCCGCGCACCATGACCGGCACCGGCTACGCCCTGACCAGCCCCGTCTACGTGGACATGGCCGGCCGCCGGGTGGCCAGGCGGGACGACGTGCGCTGGTGCCTGGAGTGGCTGGACCTGCTGGAGGAGCTGATCAGGTCGCACGCCCGCCTGACCGCCCCCGGCCAGCTCGCCGACCACGTCGCCCTGCTGGACCAGGCCAGGGAGGTCTACCGGGGCCGCCTGTCCTGACCTCCCGCGGTTCCCGTCCGCCCGCGCGATGCCTGACCCCGCGCGGTCCCTGAGCGACGCACGAGGCCCGGCCCCCGCAGGATTCTGGCCGCCTGTGCTAGATTTTGGCCATGCGGTCAGAAAATCAGTCGGGCGGCCAGAAGGCGCGCTCGTTCATCGAGGAGGCCAGGCGGGCGCAGATCATCGCCTCGGCCGTGGAGGTGATCGCCGAGGTCGGGTTCGCCCAGGCGTCGCTGGCGCGCATCGCCCGGCACGCGGGCATCAGCAAGGGCGTCATCTCCTACCACTTCGCCGGCAAGGAAGAGCTGATGGAGGAGGTGGTCAACAGCGTCTACGGCGAGATCGCCGCACACGTCATGGCGCGGATCGAGGGCGTCGAAGGGCCCACCGCGATCGTGCGCACGCACATCCTCGCGGTGGCCGAGCACATGCGCGACCACCGCACCCGGCTCAAGGCCCTCGGCGAGATCTTCTACAACCTGCGCACCGCCGACGGGGAGCCGCGCTACGGCGTCAACGCCAACGACGAGCTCTACCAGGTGATGGAGCAGATCTACGCCTACGGCCAGTCCAGCGGCGAGTTCCGCGACTTCGACCGCCGCGTCATGGCCATCACCCACTTCTCCGCCATCGACGACATGTTCGCCTACTGGGTGGCGAACCCCGACCACGACCTCGACGCGCACGCCGCGGAGCTGGCCGACCTGTTCGAGAGGGCATGCAGGCGATGAAGACCGAGACCGGTACCAGACTCTTAGCCGTCGACAACCTGCGCGTGCTGCTGACCGTGCTGGTCGTCGCCCATCACGTCGCCGTCACGTACGGCAACATCCCGCTGTGGTACTACACCGAGCCGGCCGCCGACCCCTCCGGGACGGCGCTGGACATCCTGGTGGTCTTCAACCAGGCGTTCTTCATGGGGTTCTTCTTCCTCATCTCCGGCTTCTTCACCCCCGGCTCCCACGACCGCAAGGGCGGGCGCGCGTTCGTCCGCGACCGGCTGGTCAGGCTCGGGGTGCCGCTGCTGGTCTTCCTCGTGCTGCTGCGGCCGCTGCTCACGATCGGCGAGCACGGCATGCCGTTCTGGAAGTGGTACATCGTCTCGTGGGACCCGGGGCCGATGTGGTTCGTCGAGGTGCTGATCGTCTTCGCCCTGCTCTACGCGTGGTGGCGGCGTGCGGGCCGGTCCGGCGGCCAGGCGGCCGGGGCGCCGAGCCTCAAGGGGGTCGTGCTGTTCACTCTCGGGCTGGCGGCGGTCACGGTCCTGTGGCGGATCCCGGTGCCGCAGGGCACGTACGTGCCGGTGCTCGGGCTGCCCACGCCCTACTTCCTGCCGCAGTACGCGGCGATGTTCGCGGCCGGCGTGGTCGCCTTCCGGCGCGGCTGGTTCGAGGCGCTGCCCGGGCGGGCCGGGCGGGCCGGGTTCGTCGTCGCGGGCGTGGCGAGCGTGGTGCTGCTGCCGCCGGCGGCCCTGACCACCGGCCTGGTCGCGGTCGCGGTCACCGCGCTGTGGGAGTCCGTGTTCGCCGTCGGCATGATCGTCGGCCTGGTGGTGCTGTTCAGGGAGCGGTTCGCCCGGCAGGGGCCGCGCGGCAGGTTCCTGTCCGGCAACGCCTACGCGGTCTACGTCATCCACCCGCTGGTGCTGGTCGCCGTGGCCTGGGCGGTGCGGGGGCTGCACGCGGCGGCGGTCGTCAAGTTCGCCCTCGTGCTGGCGGTGTCGCTGCCGTTGTGCTGGGGGCTGGCGTACGCGGTCCGGTCGCTGCCGGGGGCCAGGCGGATCCTCTGACCGCGGGCTTGACTTTGGGCCTTGCCGGGCCCTCGGCGGCGTGCCACCATCGCGCTAACTCTTAGGAAACTTTCCTAAGAGATTTCGTGAAGGGAAGTGATCGGGGTGCGCCGGAGCCTGACGCTGTTCGCCGCCGCGCTGCTGGTGGCGGGCGTCCTGTCGGCCGTCGTGCCGGCCCCGCCGGCCGGGGCGGCCACGTGCGCGACGCCGTGGAACGCCTCGACGGCCTACAACGGCGGCGCGGTGGTGTCCCGTGGCGGGCACAACTGGTCGGCCAGGTGGTGGACGCAGAACGAGACCCCCGGCACCGCCGCGGTCTGGACCGACCAGGGCGCCTGCGGCGGCGGCGGTACCCCCACGCCCGGCTGCGACCACCCGAACTGGGTGGCCGGCCGGTACTACGCCACCGGCAGCATCGTGCGATACACCGACGGCAACTACTACATCGCCGTCCACGACAATCCCGGCTACGACCCCGTGATCAGCACCTGGTACTGGGACCCGTACGCGTGCGACGGCGGCGGCGGGCCCACCGACCCGCCGGACCCGGGAGGCTTCGTGGTGAGTCAGGCCCAGTTCGACCAGATGTTCCCCGGCCGTAACTCCTTCTACAGCTACAGCGGCCTGACCACGGCGATCGCCGCCTTCCCCGCCTTCGCCGGGACCGGCTCCGCCACCGTCAGGAAGCAGGAGGCCGCCGCCTTCCTGGCCAACGTCAGCCACGAGACCGGCGGGCTGGTCTACATCGTGGAGCAGAACACCGCGAACTACCCGCACTACTGCGACGCGAGCCAGCCCTACGGCTGCCCGGCCGGGCAGGCCGCCTACTACGGCCGCGGGCCCATCCAGCTGAGCTGGAACTTCAACTACAAGGCCGCCGGCGACGCCCTCGGCATCAACCTGCTGAACGACCCCTGGCAGGTGGAACGGAACGCGTCCGTGGCCTGGAAGACCGCGCTGTGGTACTGGATGACCCAGAACGGCCCCGGCACCATGACCCCGCATGACGCCATGGTCAACAGCCGCGGGTTCGGCGAGACCATCCGCAGCATCAACGGCAGCCTGGAGTGCAACGGCGGCAACCCGGGCCAGGTGCAGAGCCGGGTCAACGCCTACCAGCGCTTCACCCAGATCCTCGGCGTCGCCCCCGGCGGCAACCTGTCCTGCTGACCGCCTCCCCGGCGCCCGATCAGGCCGGCCGCGCTCCCGCGGGGGCGTGGCCGGCCTGATCGGCCGGCGCGAGCCGTTCGGTGGTCTCCAGGTAGCCGCGCAGGGCGTGCCGGGAGCGGGTGAGCGTGTCGATCTGCTCGTCGAGGCCGCGCAGCCGGGTGCGCAGCGTGTCCAGCAGCTCGGGGCAGGGCACCAGATCGGGGTCGGGGCCCGTGACGCAGGGCAGCAGGTACGCGATCTCGTCGGTCGACAGCCCGGCGTCGAGCAGCTTCCTGATCTGGGCCACCGTCAGCACGGCCCCGTCGTCGTACTCGCGGTAGCCGCTGGCGCGGCGGCTGGGCTCCAGCAGGCCCTGGGCCTCGTAGTAGCGCAACTGGTGCGGGCGGACGCCGGTCCGCCGGCTCAGGTCACCGATCAGCATGGCCGTCCCCCTTGACCTTCATACCGGTCTGAACGTTGACGATTCTCCCATAGCTGCTGAACCACCTCTTTTGGGAGAGCGACTGTGATGACGAAGGAAAGCCGTACCCCCGTGACCGTCCTGGGACTGGGGCTGATGGGGGAGGCGCTGGCCGGGGCGTTCCTGCGCGACGGCCGGCCGACGACCGTCTGGAACCGTACGGCGGCCAAGGCCGACCGGCTGGCCGGGCAGGGTGCCGTGCCGGCCGGGTCGGCGCGGGACGCCGTGGGCGCCGCCCCGCTCGTGATCGTCTGCCTGACCGGGTACGACGCCGTCCGCGAGGTGCTCGACCCGCTGGGCGACGCCCTGGAGGGCCGGGTGCTGGTCAACCTCACCTCCGGCACCTCCGCCGAGGCCCGCGACACCGCCGCGCGGGTGGCCCGGCACGGCGGCGCCTACCTCGACGGCGCGATCATGACCACCCCCGCCGCCATCGGCACCCCGGCGGCCGCCCTCCTCTACAGCGGCCCGCGAACGGCCTTCGACCTGCACGAACCGGCGCTGCGCAGCCTCGGCGGCGCGACGACGTTCCTCGGCGCGGACCACGGCCTGTCGGCGCTCTATGACGTCGGGGTGCTGAGCCTGATGTGGAACATCCTCAACGGCTTCCTCCAGGGCGCCGCGCTGCTCGGGGCCGCCGGGGTGGAGGCCGCGGCGTTCGCCCCGGTCGCGCGGAACGGCGTCGAGACCGTGGCCGGCTGGCTGGCCGACTACGCGCGGCAGATCGACGAGGGCGCGCACCCGGCCACCGACTCGACCCTCGACACGCACGTGGCGGCCATGGACCACCTCGTGCACGAGAGCGAGTCGCACAGCGTCGACGCCACGCTGCCGCGGTTCATCAGAGAGCTGGCCGGCCGGGCCGTCGCGGCGGGTCACGGCGGCGAGGGCTACACGGCGCTGATCGAGCAGTTCCGCAAGCCCTCCGGCCGGGAGTGAGACGGCGGGCCCCCGCACCGGGCTCGCCGGACGGCGGCGGGTCCTCGGGCCCGTCGCCGTCGGTCGGCGTCGTCAGGCGCCGTCGTCAGGCGCCGTCATCGGTCGGCGTCGTCAGTCGGCGTAGAAGCCGTCGAGGACCTCGGCGTGGCGTTCCTCGACGGCCTTGCGCCTGATCTTCAGGCTGGGCGTCAGCTCGCCGGTCTCCACGGTGAAGTCGCCGGCCAGGATCGCGAACTTCTTGACCGTGGCGTAACTGGCCTGGTCGGCGTTGACCTGCCGGATCGCCTTGTCGACCTCCTCGCGCATGCGCGGGTGCCCGCGCAGCGCCTCGGGGTCGGCCGGCAGCGACTCGGCCTCGGCCCACGGGCGCACGACGTCCATGTCGAGGGTGACCAGCGCCGTCACGTAGTTGCGGCGGTCGCCGTGCACGAACACGTGCGAGGCGAACGGGCAGGCGGCCTTGATCCGGCCCTCCAGGTGGGTGGGGGCGACGTACTTGCCGCCAGAGGTCTTGATCAGCTCCTTCTTGCGGTCGGTGATCAGCAGCCGGCCCGCGTCGTCGAGCTCGCCGATGTCGCCGGTGCGGAGCCAGCCGTCCGCCAGCGCCTCGGCCGTCTCCTGGGGCAGGCCGTGGTAGCCGCGCATGACGCCGCGCCCGCCGATGAGGATCTCGCCGTCGTCGGCGATGCGGACCTCGGTGCCCGGCAGCGGCGGGCCGACCGTGCCGAACCGCACCGACTCCGGACGGTTGAGGAAGCTGCCCGCCGACGACTCGGTCAGACCGTACCCCTCCAGGATCGTCAGGCCGGCGCCGTCGAAGAACTCGGCGACGTCCCGCGACAGCGGCGCGGCCCCGGAGATGAAGAAGCGGATCCGGCCGCCGAAGCGCGCCCGCAGCTTGGCGAAGACCAGCCGGTCGGCCAGCGCGTGCTCGACCCGGGTGGTGAGCGGGACGGCCGCCCCGCGCTGCCGCGCCCTGCTGACCCGCAGGCCGGTCTCCCGCGCCCACTCGAAGATGCGCAGCTTGGCCCCGCCCTCGCGGCGCACGGTGGCGACGACCGTGTTGTGGATCTTCTCGAAGATGCGCGGCGCGGCGGCCATCACGGTCGGGCGCAGCGCCCCCAGATTGTCGGCGATGCGGTCGAGGCGGCCGTCGATCGCGGTCGGCACGCCGATGTCGATCATCACCACCTCCAGCAGCTTGCCGAACGAGTGGGACAGCGGCAGCCACAGGAAGTGCAGGTCGGCGGGGGACAGGAGGCCGATCTCGCGGACCGAGCCGGCCGCGAACAGCCAGTTGTCGTGGGTGAGCTCGACGCCCTTGGGGCGTCCGGTGGTGCCGGAGGTGTAGATGAGCGTGGCCAGGTCGTCCTGGGCGATGGCGTCCACCAGGGCGTCGTAGTCGCCTTCCGCGCGGCTGACCGAGTCGAGGGTGACCACCCAGCCGTCGTCGCTCGCCGAGCCGTCGACGACGACCACGCACGTGACGTCGGGCAGCTCCTTCTGCACGGACCTGAGCTTGGCCACCTGCTCGTCGTCCTCGGCGATGACGATCGTGCTGCCGGAGTCGGTGATGACGAAGGCGCACTCGGCGGCCGTGTTCGACGGGTAGATGGTGGTGGTGGCCGCGCCCGTGGAGAGCACGGCCAGGTCGGCGAGGATCCATTCGAGCCTGGTCGAGCAGAGGATCGACACGCGCCTGCCGGGCCCCGCGCCGAGCCCGGACAGCCCCAGCGCCAGCCTGCGGACGCGCTCGCCGACCTCGCTCCACGACAGGGAGGTCCACGCCTCGCCCGACGGCACCCGGTACGCCTCGGCGTCGGGGGTGGCCGCGATCCGGTCGCGCAGCAGGGAGGGAATGCTGGACATGCCTGACCTCCTGAGGGGTGTGCTGCCGACTCTAGGACGAGTGCGCCGGATCAGTCGATGGCCGTGATCGACCTGCCGCCGGCCGGGGGCGGGCCGGCGCACGCGACCGTCCTGGACGTGCGCACCTCCCACGCGCCGCAGGCGCAGCGCAGGTAGGAGACCAGGCCCTCGGAGGTGCGGTGGGAGGAGACGAGGGTCAGGGCGAAGGGGTCGTGCGGCTCTCCGGGATGCATGACTCCAACCTGGTGTAATGGCCTTGTGCATTTCAACACTTACGGCGGCAACGGCGCCGAACTCGCCGCGGCGCTCGTCAACGCGAGCGACTTCAGCCCGGCCGCGCTGCGGGAGACGCTCACGGCCAACGCCATGTGGCGCACGGACGTCACCCCGGCCCAGGCGGCGGAGCTGGCCGCCTGGGCCCGCCGGCTGGCCCCCGTCTTCGGGGAGCCCGATCTCGGCGTCCAGGTGCGGCTGATCAACGAGCTGCTGGAGGTCACCGCCTCCAAGCCGCACATCAGCACCCACGACGGCCTGGAGCCCCACCTGCACTTCTTCTCCACCGAGGCCGACATCGTCTCCAGGGCCAAGGACACCACCGCGGGCGGGCTGGCCATGGCCGTGTGCTTCTCCGACGGGCGGCGGCTCGGGCGGTGCGACCGGACGGGGTGCGAGATCGTCTACGTGGACACCTCGCGCAACGGGCGGCGCCGGTTCTGCTCGCTGACCTGCGCGAACCGGGTCAACGTGGCCGCCCATCGCGCCCGGGACGTTGCCCGTCGGTCGTGATTTGGGTAGTATGTCGGGGTCGTATCGCCGACCCCTGGGGGCTGTTGACGTGAGGATCTGAGGCCGCGGGCACCGCGCCTACCCGCCCGGTCACGGGCTCCGTCGCGCGCACACCTCGACCTCGGCGACCTCTTCGCCCCGGTTTTTTCCAGCTCAGGCTGCCTGGTTGTCGCGCGCGCAGCGGTGTTCCCGCCAAGTCACGAAATTTCGGTTTTTGTGATGGGAGCCGCCTTATGTCTTTTTCCATTGTCGTCGATCAGGTGTCCTTCGGCTGGCCCGACGGGACCATGGTGCTCGACGGTCTCGACGCCGCCTTCCCCGCCGGGCGTACCGGGCTCATCGGGGCGAACGGGTCGGGCAAGTCCACCCTGCTCAAGGTCATCGCCGGGGAGCTGACCCCGGGATCGGGCTCGGTCTCGGTCACCGGCGAGGTGGGGTACCTGCCGCAGAACGTGCCGCTGGAGGGCGGCCGCACGGTGTCCGACCTGCTGGAGATCAGCGGGAAGCGGGCCGCGCTGCACGCCGTCGAGAGCGGCGACGTCGCCGAGGAGCACTTCACCGCCATCGGGGACGACTGGGACGTCGAGGAACGCGCGCGGGCCGAGCTCGACCGGCTCGGGCTCGGCCACGTCGGGCTCGACCGCACGGTCGCGACGCTGTCGGGCGGCGAGGCCGTCATGGTGGCGCTGGCCGCGCAGATCCTCAAGCGTCCCGCCGTTCTGCTGCTCGACGAGCCCACCAACAACCTCGACCTGGACGCCCGGCAGCGGCTCTACGCCGCGGTCTCGGCGTACCCGGGGGTGCTGGTGGTGGTCAGCCACGACCGGGCGCTGCTTGACCTCGTGGACCAGATCGCCGAGCTCCGCGACGCCGCCGTGCGCCTGTACGGCGGCAACCTGAGCGACTACGAGGAGCAGGTCGCCGCCGAGCAGGAGGCGGCCGAGCGCACGGTCAGGACCGCCGAGGGCGAGGTGCGGCGGCAGCAGCGCGAGCTGATCGAGGCCAGGACCAGGCTCGACCGGCGCAGGCGCAACGCGCGGAAGGCGTTCGAGAACAAGAAGGTGCCCAAGATCGTCGCCGGCGGGCTCAAGATGAAGGCCCAGGTGTCGGCGGGCAAGCACCGCGCGCTGCACCAGGAGCGTCTGGCCGAGGCCAGGGGCAGGCTGACCGAGGCGGAGCTGGCCGTGCGCGACGACGCCGAGATCCGCGTCGAGCTGCCCGGCACCGCCGTCCCGGCCGGCCGGACCCTGCTGACGCTGCCGCTCGACCGCCCCGACCGCCCCGACCGCCCCGACGACCCTGACGGCACGCCCGGCCGGGACGGGCTCAAGGCGCTCGACCGGCTGGTCGTCCGCGGCCCCGAACGCATCGCGCTGCTCGGGCCCAACGGGTCGGGCAAGACGACCCTGCTGCGCCGGATCGTCGAGCACGGCGCGCACGTCCCGGTGCGGTACCTGCCGCAGCGGCTCGACGTGCTCGACGACGCGCTGAGCGTCGTGGACAACGTCCGGGCCGTGGCGCCGGCGGCCTCGGTCAACGACGTGCGGGCGCGGCTGGCCCGCTTCCTGTTCCGCGGCGCGCGGGCCGACCAGCCCGTGGGCACGCTGTCGGGCGGCGAGCGGTTCCGCGCCACCCTGGCCGCGCTGCTGTCGGCCGATCCGCCGCCGCAGCTCCTGCTGCTGGACGAGCCGACGAACAACCTGGACATGTCCAGCGTGCGCCAGCTCTCCCAGGCGCTGGCGGCCTACCGGGGCGCGCTCGTCGTGGCCAGCCACGACGTGCCGTTCCTGGAGACGCTGGGGATCACCCGGTGGCTGCGACAGGATCGGGACGCGGGACTGGCCGAATCGTAATTGACGTGTGGGGATCAACCGGGCAATAGTGGGGCAGGTGGCTTCACCCCGGTTGATCTCCTGCGTTCTCGCCCTGGCGACGGTGACGCTCGCCGCCTGCTCCTCTCCGCCACCGCTGACCGGCGGTGAGCCGAAGGTCAGCGGCGTGGCGGACGGCAAGGGCGGAGCTCCCGCCGGCGACCCCGGCGGGGACCCCACGTCGGGGTCCAGTCCCAGCGTCAGCGCCCTGACGCCGGAGGCGTACAAGGGCGAGCTCGACAACAGGCACAAGGCGATGACCGGCGCGATCAGCGGGCTGGCCGGCGCGCGCGGGGTCCAGGCGCTCAACCAGCGCGTGGACAAGGCCGAGCAGGCGCTGAGCGGCGCCGCCGACGCCCTGTCCGCGATCGCCCCGCCCGCCGAGATCCGCGCCCAGCACGACGCGTACGTCACCAGCCTGCGCGACTTCGCCACCGAGCTCGGCTCCACGGCGGGCAAGGTCGGCAGCCGCGAGCTGTGCACCTCCTCGGCCGTGCTGAGCGACCTGAACACCAAGCTCACCGCCCTGAACAAGGCCGGCGAGGCCCTGCAGAGCGCCGGCGACTACCCGGCCGACGTCGTCACCGTCAAGGCCGGTGGCAAGCAGAACCGGCGGCTGAAGAACGGCGCGTTCGTCCGCCGGACCTCCCTCGGCGGCCGCAGCTCCCTGGAGGTCGACAACGGCGGCACCCGCGACGCCGTCGTCACGGCGGTCAGGGGCGGCGGCAAGACGTTCAGCGTGTACGTGCGCAAGAAGACCAAGTTCAAGGTCAGGGGCGTGCCCGACGGCTCGTACAAGATCTACTTCACCCACGGCGTGGACTGGGACGGCAAGAGCCGGTCCTTCAGCCGCCAGTGCAGCTTCGAGCGGTTCCAGAAGTCGGTGAAGTTCAAGACCACGGTCACCGCCACCCAGATCCTCTGGCACGACTGGCGGGTCACCCTGCACGCCATCTCCGGCGGCAACGCCCGCACCGCGCCCGTCAACCCCGAGGACTTCCCGAGCTGACCCCTCCGGAGCCGAACCCGCACACGCGAAAGGGCCGCGCGAAGGCGCGGCCCTTTTCCGGCTGCCGGGGCGATCAGGTCGAGAACAGCATGCCCACCCAGCTGCGCTGGCGGTGGTGGCCGTAGTGGTGGCCGCCGTGGTGAGGAGCGCCCCAGGCCGGCCCGGGGGCGGCGGGGGGCGGCGGCGGAGCGGTGTGGTACTGCGACTCCATGCGGGTCAGGGTCTCCAGCTCGCCATAGTCGAGGAAGATCCCACGGCAGTTGTCGCACTGCTCGATGTGGACGCCGTTGCGCTCATATGTCCGCATGTTGCCGCGGCACTTCGGGCACTGCATCTAAGTCGCTCTCCTTGGATCCGGGGTCTCAGGCTGAAACCTACCGCGTGCGGCCCCCGTCACGCTCGGACGATTCTGCTGCACGATTCGATTAACGCGTGCTCCACCTCGTCGAGTTCCCGGTTCTCGCGCTCGGCGTTGAACACGGCCACGGCGGCCAGCTGCACGGTAAGCGCCCTGGCCGGCAGGTCGAGCCGCTGCCAGGGATCGTCGCCCTGGCCGAGCGCGGGGCCGCCCGAGGCCAGGTAGGCGCCGAGGAAGCGTTCCCAGACGGCCGGCTCCAGCAGGCCCGCCGCGTACCAGGCGGCCGGTCGCGCCAGGTCCCAGGCCGGGTCGCCGACGCCCAGGTCGTCGACGTCGATGAGCAGCCACCGGTCGCGGCAGACGAGCTGGCCCAGGTGCCAGTCGCCATGGGTGAGCAGGCCCGGCACCGGGGCGGGCTCGGGCAGCTCCTTGAACGCGTGCCTGACGAGCTGCTCGACCGGGCCGTCGCCGCTCATCCTGGACACCGCGCGGGCGGCCCGCGCCGGGCCTCCGGCGGGCGGCATCGCCGGCACCAGCGTCAGGGGGACGGCGTGCAGCCGGGCCAGCAGCCGCGCGCCCTCCTCCCAGGGGGCGGACCCGGGATCGTCGTGGGGGACCGGGCGACCGGCCGGCCAGACGCTGACCGCGCGCCCCGCCGCCGTCAGCACCTCGGCCTCCAGCGGGGCCAGCAGCACGCCGTTGACCGCGGCCGCGGCGGCGGCCCTGAGGCGGGCGCGCAGCGGCTCCACCTCGTCGCGGGCGGAGTGGGCCTTGACCACCACCTCGCCCATCCGTAACACGACCACGTCGGTGCGTGTCTGGTGTCGCACGGGTTCGCCCGTGCCGCCGTACGCCGCGGCGATGCCCGCCAGCTCCTCCTCTAGACCCACTCGTACAGAGTATTGGGCAGTGTTGGGGGTAAATGCCGTTGTGATGGCGGGAGCGAGGGAGTGGGCGGCGCTGGCGCGCGAGTGGCTGAGGGCGAGCTCGCCGCGGGCCGCCCAGGCGATGCGCGAGCAGGATCAGGAGGCCGCCCGGCGCCGCAGGGAGCGGCGGCCGGCGGCGGGCCGGCGCGCGAGGCGCGCGGACGGTGAGGCCGCCCAGGAGCCTGCGCGGTGGGCGGTCGAGCCGGAGGCGACGGACGGTCCGGGCCAGGAGGAGATCGAGCGGGCGCGTGCGGCGCTGGCGCGCGCCACCTCGCTGGAGCGGGCGCGGGCCCGGGCGCGGCGGGAGCGGGGGCACGGGTGACATGACGGATGACGCCACCCGAGCCCTCACGAGGGCCGCCGTCAGGCGCTACAGGGCCTGACCGCGGCTACTTCCTCAGCCAGAGCATGTAGTACGGGCTGTCCCAGCGGCACTCGTACTCCTTGTACCCCTTCGTGACGAGCAGGGTGGTGCCCGCCGACACGCAGTTCTGCAGGGTGCGGTACGCCTGGTACGGGGTCCAGCTCGTGGCCGAAGCGGCGGCCGGAGCGGCGACGGAGAGGGTGCCGGCGGCGATGGTCCCGGCCATGGCCAGTGCCATGCCGAGCCGTGCGGACTTCTGTCGCATGCATCGTCCTTCCTCGTGGGCACGGCGCGGGCGCGCCGCGTTGATCATTCCCACGGTAACGCTTCTTGATCATGAAGATGCCCCTTTTGTCGATCTTGTACCTTTCGGGTGGTGGGAGATCGCGAACCGGGGTCGGTCAGACTGGGACCATGAGAATCGGTTTCGCCGTACCCCAGTCAGGGCCCTGGGCCACACCGGAGAACATGCGCCGCGTCGCCACGCGGGCCGAGGAACTGGGCTACCACGAGCTCTGGACGTTCCAGCGGCTGCTGTACCCCGTCGGCCATCCCATGGGGCCGACCTACCGCAGCGTCCACGACCCGCTGGTCACGCTGGCGCACCTATCCGGCGTCACCGGGACGATCCGGCTGGGCGTGGCCGTGGTCAACGCGTACGTGCAGCCGGTCGTGCTGGCCAAGCAGCTCGCCACCCTGCAGACCCTCTCCGGCGGCCGGGTCAGCGCCGGCGTCGGGCTCGGCTGGGTGCCGGAGGAGTTCGAGGCCGCGGGCGTCGGCATGGAGCGGCGCGGGCGCAGGGGCGAGGAGTTCGTCGAGCTGCTGCGCAAGGCGTGGACGGACGACGTCGTCGAGCACGACGGCGAGTTCTACCGGGTGCCGGCCGCTCACATCGACCCCAAGCCGGCGCCGGGCCCGCCGCAGGTGCTGCTGGGCGGCACCGCCGAGGTCGCGCTGCGCCGGGCCGGCCGGCTGGCCGACGGCTGGATCAGCTCCAGCAGGGAGGACCTGTCGGCGGTCGCGGGCCGGATCGGGCTGATCAACGAGACGATCGACGGCGCCGGGCGCGACGCGGCCGCGTTCCGCTTCGTGTGCCGCGGCGTCACGCAGGTGCGGCCCGCGGGCGCCGAGGACGTCCGCCAGCCGCTGACCGGCACCTACGAGCAGATCAGGCAGGACGTCGCCGCCCTGGCCGCCGAGGGCGTCACGGACGTCTTCCACGACCTCAACTTCGACCGGGAGATCGTCACCGCCGACGCCGGGGAGGCGATGCGCCGGGCCGAGGAGGCCCTGGAGGCGCTGGCGCCCTAACCGCCGTAGGGGACCGTGATGATCTCCAGGTTGTGCCCGTCGGGGCCGGACCAGTAGAGCCCGCGGCCGCCGTCGTGGGTGTTGATCACGCCGGGCCTGGTGTGCCCCGGATCGGCCCAGAACGTCAGGCCGCGGCTCCTGATCCGGCCCCAGATCTGGTCGAACTCCTCCTCGCCGACGAGGAAGGCGTAGTGCTGCGGGGTCACCTCGCCCTCGGCCTGCATCACGTCGAGCGAGACGTCGTTGGCCAGCGTCACGACCCGGAACGGGCCGTAGACCGGCGCGGGCTCCAGACCGAGGACGTCGACCAGGAAGTCGGCCGTGGCGTCCCGGTCGGTGGCGGCGACGATGGTGTGGTTCAGCTGCACGGGCATGCGTTCACGCTACGTGCCGCAGCGCCTCGGCGGCCACCGCGCACCGCAGCTCGCGCATCCCCGGCCGCCCGCGCACCGGATGGACGGCGTTGGTCAGCAGCACCACGGTCAGCCCGCGCGCCGGATCGACCACCAGCGACGTCCCGGTGAACCCGGAGTGGCCGTACGCGCCGCTCAGCGGGCCCACGATGCCGGGGTCGCCGATCCGCACGCCGAGCCCGTGCCGGAACGCCGCCCCCTCCGCCCCCTGGTCGCGGGTCATCTCGGCCACGCTCGCCGGGCTCAGCATCGCGCCCCCGCCCAGCCGCAGCGCCTCCCCGAACGCCAGCAGGTCGTCCGCCGGGGCGAACAGGCCCGCGTGCCCGGCCACCCCGCCCAGGGCGTGGGCCGTCTCGTCGTGCACCTCGCCGCGCACGCAGCCGGGGCCCGGCCGTTCGGGCTTGAACTCGGTCGCGGCGACGCGCTCGGCCCGCCCGCCGCCGCCGACCGGGCGGTAGCCGGTGCCGGGCAGGCCGAGCACGTCCGTGATCCGGGCGCGGACCAGGGCGTCGAGCGGGGCGGATGCGGCCAGTTCGGCGATCCGGCCGGCCATCACCATGCCGACGTCGCTGTAGAGGTAGGGGCCGCCGACCGGGCCGGTGACCGGCGTGCCGAGCATCGCGGCCATGCGCTCGTCCGGCCCGGCCTGCGGAAGCTCCAGGTCGATCCGGCGGGTCGGCGTCAGGCCCGCGGTGTGGGTGAGCAGGCGGCGCAGCGTGATCCGCGGGTCGGCCCCGGGGATCCACGTCCGGACCGGCTCGTCCAGGTCCAGCAGGCCCTCCTCGGCGAGCGAGAGCACCACCGCGGTGGTGCACAGCTTGCTGACCGAGGCCAGGTCGAACACCGAGTCGCGGCGCGCGGAGGGCCGATCGGCGGCGAGCGTCCCCGGGCCCCCGGCCCCGGTGTCCCGCCCGCCGTCGGAGTCGCCGTCCCGCGTGCCGCCCGGCACGGCGTCGGTGTACCTGACCAGTTCGCCCACCGCCGCGGCGGCGGTCACCGTGCCGTGCACCGCGATCAGCGCGACCGCCGCCGGGCACACCTCGGGCACCGCGGCGGCCAGCAGGCGCTCCAGCCGGTCCGACATCCCCGTTCCCCCCTCGTCAGTCCCCGATGGTCCCCCGGGGCGTCCCGTCCGGTACGTCAGCCGCTGAGCGCGTCGCTGAGCCGCTCTCCGTGCGACTCCAGCAGCGCGCGGGCCGCGTCGGGGTCCAGCCCGTGCTGGATCATCACCACGGCCGTCTTCGCCTGCCCGCCGGCCGCCTCCAGCGCCGCGCCCGCGGTCGCGGCGTCGGCCCCGGTGATCTCGCTCACCATACGCAGCGCGCGGGAGGCGAGCTTGCTGTTCATGGCCGACATCTCGATCATCTTGTTCCCGTAGGTCCGGCCCAGCCTGACCATGGAGATCGTCGAGATCATGTTGAGCACGAGCTTCTGCGCCGTGCCCGCCTTCAGTCTGGTCGAGCCCGCCACCACCTCGGGCCCCACCACGACCTCGATCCCGTGCTCGGCGGCGGCCGACAGCGGCGCGCCCGTGTTGCACGACAGCCCCGCGGTCAGCGCCCCCCGGCCGGCGGCCTCGGCCAGCGCGCCCAGCACGAACGGGGCCCGCCCGCTGGCCGACACGCCCACCACCGAGTCGAGCGCGCCCACCTCCAGGTCCTTCATGGCCGCCGCGCCCGCCTCGGCGTCGTCCTCCGCGCCCTCGATGGACCGGGTCAGCGCCTCGGACCCGCCCGCGATGACGCCCTGCACCAGCGCGGGGTCGGTGCCGAACGTGGGCGGGCACTCGCTGGCGTCGAGCACGGCCAGCCGTCCCGAGGTGCCGGCGCCGACGTACAGCAGCCTGCCTCCCTCGGCCATCCGGGCGGCGATCGCGTCGATGGCCGCCGAGATCGCCGGGACGGCCGCGGCCACGGCCACGGGCACCTCGGCGTCGGCCTGGTTCATCAGTCGGGCGATCTGCTCCGTCGGCAGCCGGTCGATCTGGCTGTAGCGGGGATCGCTCTGCTCGGTGGACAGCTCGGGCAGCGGATCAATCATGACGCTAATTTCCACCCTTTACTTCTCAGTTGTAAATATCTTTCAGAGAATGGATCCATGTCACACGTACGCACCGGAGCCGAACGGCTGGCCGCGGACCCCGCGCTGGCCGGCGGAGCCCGTCTCGGCCTGATCACCAATCCCACCGGCGTCCTGCCCGACCTGACCCCCACGACCGACGCCCTGCTGGCCGCGGGCCTGCCCCTGACCGCGCTGTTCGGCCCCGAGCACGGCCTGCGCGGCACGGCCCAGGCGGGATCGAGCGAGCACGACGCGGTGGACCCCGCGACGGGACTGCCGGTCCACGACACCCACGAGCTGTCGGGCGACGACCTCGACCGCGTGGTCGCCGCCTCCGGCGTGGACACGCTGATCTTCGACATCGCCGACGTGGGCGCCCGCTTCTACACCTTCGTGTGGACCATGTACGACCTGCTGGCCTCGGCCGCCCGGCTGGGCCTGTCGTTCGTGGTGCTGGACCGGCCCAACCCCCTCGGCGGGACCGTCGAGGAGGGCCCCCTGCTGGACCCGGCGTTCGCCAGCTTCGTGGGCCGCTTCCCGCTGCCCGTGCGCCACGGCAGGACCGCGGGGGAGCTGGCGGCGCTGTTCGGCTTCGACGCCGACCTGCGGGTGGTCACGATGGAGGGCTGGCGGCGGGACATGAGCTGGGCGGAGACCGGCCTGCCCTGGGTGATGCCCTCGGTCAACATGCCGACCCCCGACACCGCGCTGGTCTACCCGGGCACCGGGCTGTTCGAGGGCACGAACTTCTCCGAGGGCCGCGGCACGACCAGGCCGTTCGAGCTGGTCGGGGCGCCGTACGCGGACGAGCGCTACGCGGCCGCCCTGAACGGGCTGGAGCTGCCCGGCGTGCGGTTCAGGGACACCTGGTTCACGCCGACGTTCCACAAGCACGCGGGCGTCCCCGTCCGCGGGGTGCAGCTGCACGTGCACGACCCGCGGGCCTTCCGGCCGGTGCTGACCGGGTTGTCGATGCTGCACACGGCCCGCGTCCTCTACCCGGACGACCTGGTCTGGAAGGGCGAGGACCTGTTCCTCGACCTGCTCTGGGGCTCCGACGCGCTCACGCGCTGCCTGGAGGCCGGGGACGACCCGCGCGAGCTGTGCCCGCCGCCCGGCCGTCCCGAAGGACATCTGCTCTACAGCTGACATCACGCCAGGTCGCGCCGGTAGAGCCAGAAGACGCGTTCGGCTCGCGCGCCCACGGCGCGCGAGTAGAACCGCAACGGCCCCACCCATCCGATCTCGGCGCTCTCCTGACCGGCGGCCCGCTGCTCGGCCAGGCAGCGGCGCAGCAGCACCCCGCCGAGGCCGAGCCCGCGGGCGTCCGGAGCGGTGCCCATCGGGCCGAACCAGGCCGGCCGCGCCCCCCAGGCGGCGAAGGCCAGGACGCGCCCGTCGCGCTCGGCGTAGTGCAGGCCGGTCGCGTTGGCCGCCTCCCAGGCCCACCGCTCGTTCCAGTGCTCCTCGACGAACGCGGCCACCGCCGAGCGGTCGGCGCCCGCCGCCCGCACCGTGACCCCCGCCTGCTCCAGCCGCGCCAGGTCGTCCTCGACGGACAGATCGGCCCGCAGGTCGGCGGTCATGTTCCAGGCGACGTGGTAACGCTCGTAGCCGAGGCTCTCGGCCAGGCAGGCGGCGGCGGTGTACCGCACGTCGATGCCGGGCCAGGCGTAGCAGGGCGGGTTCCCGGCGAAGCGCGCCTGCCGCACGCCGTGCCCCCGCAGCCACTCCTCGGCCGCCGCCACCAGCGCCCGCCCGTGCCCGCGGCCCTGGACCGAGGGGTGCACGGCCAGCAGGTCCAGGTGCCCGACCTGGGGATCCTTCGACGAGACCGACGTCATCACCACCCCGCCGTCGGTCGCCAGCGCCGTCCAGCGGCGCTCGGCGGGCGGCTCGGCCAGGCGCCGGACCAGGCCGGGGGCCTCGGGCGCGTCCAGCGTCAGCGCGGCGGCGGCCACCCGGGCCGCCTCGGCCAGGTCCGCGCCGCGGACGGTGGGCGACATCACACCTCGCTCATCGGGCGCGCGATCACGTCGCGCCGCTCGGGGTAGAAGCACGCGTGCTGCTGCGGCACGCCCTCGGTGATCTGCAGCAGCGGCCGCTCGCCCGTGCACCGCTCGCCGCGGAAGGGGCAGCGGCGGGCGAACAGGCAGCCCTCGTCGGCCTTGCTCTCGTCCAGCGACTCCAGCGGCGACACCGGCTGCGCGCCGGGCTCCTCCAGGCCGTGCAGCACGGGGATGGCCGACAGCAGCGACTGCGTGTACGGGTGCACCGGGTCGGCGATGACCGTGTCCACCGGGCCGCGCTCGACGACCTGGCCGCGGTAGATGACGTAGAGCTCGCCGTCGTCGCCGATGTAGCGGGCGGTGGCCACGTCGTGGGTGATGAACAGCACGCTCACGCCCAGCCGCTCGCGCAGGTCCTTCAGCAGCGCGAGGATGCCCAGCCGGAGCGAGACGTCGATCATCGAGACGGCCTCGTCGGCGACCAGCATCTCCGGGTCGACGGTCAGCGCGCGGGCGATGACCACCCGCTGCCGCATGCCGCCCGAGAGCTGGTGCGGGTAGCGCGCCAGCACCGAGCCCGGGTCGAGGCCCACCATCGACAGCACCTCGGCGGCCCGCTCCTCGATCCACTCCTTCGACCGCCCGGTCTGCCCGGCCCGCAGGCTGAGCGGCGCGTACAGCGTCTGGTGGATGGTCCGGGTCGGGTTGAGCGCCGAGTACGGGTCCTGGTGGATCATCTGGATCCTGCGGAAGTACGGCTGGCGCTTCTTCTGCTTGAGCCCCGACATGGACACGTCGCCGATGACGATCTCGCCCTCGTCGTAGGTCTCCAGCCCGGCGATGATCCGGCCCAGCGTGGTCTTGCCGCAGCCGGACTCGCCGATGAAGGAGGCCGCGCCGCCCTTGGGGATGGAGAAGTCCACCCCGCGCAGCGCCCGCACCTCCCGCCCGGCCAGCACGTTGCCGCGCTGCTTGTACGTCTTGACGATGCCGGTCCCGGTGATCACGCGTGCTCCTTCACGGTCACGGCGTGGCAGGCCACGACCCTCGATCCATGCGCCACGGCCTGCGGGTCGGCGGTGTCGCACACGTCCATGCGCAGCGCGCAGCGCTCCCTGAACACGCAGCCCTCCTTCGGCACCGTGGCCAGCGTCGGCGGCCGGCCGGGCAGCGCCTGGGCCTCGGCGATGTCGCCCACGAGCCGGGGGATGGCCCTGATCAGGCCCCGGGTGTAGGGGTGACTGGGGGAGCCGAGCACGTCGCGGGTCGGGCCCTGCTCGACCAGGCGGCCGCCGTACATGACGACCAGGCGGTCGGCGACCTCGGCCACGACGCCGATGTCGTGCGTGATGACCAGCGTGGTCAGGCCGCGCTCGGCGTGCACCTCGCGGACGATCTTCAGGATGTTCGCCTGGGTGATCATGTCCAGGGCGGTCGTCGGCTCGTCGAGCACCACCAGGTGGGCGTTGAGCACCAGCGCCAGCATGATGCCGACCCGCTGGCGCATGCCGCCGGACAGCTCGTGCTGGTGCGAGTCGAGCACGCGCGCGCCGTCCAGGCCCATCCGGCCGAGCAGCTCCTTGGCCTCGCGGACCAGGCCGGGCAGGTCCTCCACGCCGTGCGAGCGGCCCAGGTCGAGGAGCTGCTTGCCGACCGTCTTGAGCGGGTTGAGCGAGTTCTGGGCGGCCTGGAAGACGTATCCGATGTGCCGGCCGCGGGCCTTGCGCAGTTCCTCGCCGGCGAAACCGGTCACGTCGCCGAGACCGTCGATCTCGACGCTGCCCGCGGCGATCCTGCCCGGCGGCTGCACCGCGTTGAGCAGCGACAGCGCCAGCGTGGACTTGCCCGAGCCGGACTCGCCGACGATGCCGGTGATCGTGCCGGGCTCCAGCGTCAGCGTGACGTCCCGGACGGCGGGCAGTTCGCCCGCGGGGGTCTTGTAGACGACCGTCAGGCCGTCGATGCGCACTCCCGGCGCTTGTTCGGCCACTTGCTACTCCTCGCGCAGCCGGGGGTTGAAGATCTCGTCCATGGCGTCCACCACGAGCACGATGCCGAGCGTGAGCAGCAGGATCGCCAGCAGGGGCGCCAGCAGGTAGCCCAGCGCGTTCGGCGTGATCATCGCGCCCGCCTGGAACACGGCGAGGTTGAGCATCACACCCCAGTTGTCCGACTCGTACGGCAGCACGCCCAGGAAGAACAGGCCCACCTGCGAGTAGACCGCGCCGGTGACCGCGATGAGCATGTTCATCGCGATGTAGGGCGCCATGCTCGGCAGCAGTTCCTTGCCGATGATGTGCGTGGTGGACAGCCCGAGCCCGCGGGCGGCCTCGATGAACCCGCGCTCGCGCAGCGACAGCGTCTGCGAGCGCACCGCCCGCGCCACGCCGCCCCAGCCGAGCAGGCCGAGCACCAGGCCCATCTGGAAGGGGTTGCCGAACTTCCACACGGTCGCCAGCACCAGCAGCAGCGGCAGGCCGGGGATGGTGAGCTTCATGTCGGTCAGCCGCATGAGGACGGTGTCCCAGCGGCCCCGCTTGAAGCCGGAGAACAGGCCGATCGCGGTGCCGGCGACGACCGTGATGATCGCGGTGACCAGGGCGGTGAGCAGGACGTACCGCGAGCCCTTGATCACCAGCGCGATCACGTCCCGGCCCTGCGGGTCGGTGCCGAACCAGTGGTCCCAGCTCGGCGGCTGGGTGATCGCGCTCGCGTTGCCCGGCAGGTGCTCGGGCAGCAGCATCGGCCCGAGCACGGCCATGACGATGAAACCGGCGATGATGACGACCCCGGCCATGCGGCTGGGCTTGCGCTTCATCACCCGCCATACGCCGTGCCAGAAGTTGCGGCGCATGGCCGAGGCGGCCGGCGCGGCCTCCGGGATGAGCGTGGCGCTCACGAGCCCTCCTCTCCGCTGCGCACCCGCGGGTCGATGACCGTGTAGAACAGGTCCGCGACGATGTTGGCGATGATCGTGCCGACCGTGATCAGCAGGAACGCCCCGCCCATCAGGCCGTAGTCGCGGTCCTGGACGCCGCTGATCAGCAGCCAGCCGAGCCCCGGGTAGTTGAAGATCTTCTCGATGAAGACCGCGCCGCCCAGCAGCAGGCCCAGCGACAGGGCGAGCATGGTGAACAGCGGCAGGATCGCGTTGCGCGCGATGTAGCGGAACACGATCGAGCGCTTCATGCCGCGCAGCTCGGCGGCCAGGATGAAGTCGTCGCCCAGCACGGTGACCACGCTCGACTTCATCGCCAGGATCCAGCCGCCGTAGGCCGACAGCGCGTACGTGGCCACCGGCAGCACCGCGTGCTCGACCAGCGAGCCGATGTAGCCGGCGTTGAAGCCGGGCTCGAACAGGATGTCCACCGAGCCGTCGGCCGGCAGGATCGGGAGCAGCGTCGCGAAGATCACCACGAGCAGCATCGCCAGCACGTACTGCGGGATGCCGTGCAGCAGCGAGCCGGAGATGGCCAGCGCGTCGCCCAGCTTGCCGGTGCGCTTGATGGCGGCGTACACGCCGAGCAGGATCCCGACGATGAAGCTCAGCAGCGTGCCGGCCAGCACCGGTAGAACGGTCCACTTGGCCGCGTCGGTGAGCACGTCGACCACGGAGGTGCCGGGCCTGCTGACCGACATGCCGAGGTCGAGGTGGAGCAGGCCGGTCATGTAGTCGGTGTACTGCTGCCAGAGCGTGCCGTCGGGCAGGAAGCCGTACAGGACCTTGACGGCCTGCGCGGCGGCTTCGGGCGACATGCCCTGCTCGACCAGCTTCTCGTAGCGGGCGGCCATCGGGTCGCCGGGGATGTTGTTGATGATGAAGAAGCTGATCGTCGCGACTACGAGGATCATGACGAACCCGCGGGCCAGGTGGCCCGCGAGTCGTCGTGCGATGAGCGCCATGAACTACGACTTCGCCTTGATCATGCCGAGCTGGATCCAGACGCCCGAGGGCAGGACGCCGGCGCCCATGCGCAGGATCTCGTCGTCGTGCGGCCAGCCGGTGAAGCGGCTGTTGTTGACGAACTGGGTGTTGACGTAGTCCCAGAGCTGGATGACCGGGAGGTCCTGGTTGGCGGCCTTGGCGAGCTGGGCCATGATCGGCTTGGCCTGCTCCTCGGTGGCCGAGTTCAGCTTGCCGGTCAGCTCACCGGGGTTGATCTTGGCGCCGTCGACCTCGATCTCCTCGGGGCCGCCCATCCAGTTGCCGGCCTTGCCGGGCTCGGAGTGCTTGACCTTGCCCGCGACGTTGGTCCAGCCGTTGGAGGCGCCGTACAGGCGCTGGTAGATGTCGTACGGCGCGGGGCCGAGGGCCATCAGCCAGAAGCCCGCGTCGTACTTGCCGGCCGCCAGCTCCTCCAGGTAGAGGGGGTAGTCGGCGGTCGTGACGACCTCGGCGTCGACGCCGGCCTTCACGAGCTGGCTCTTGATGTTCTCCTGGGCCGACAGCCAGTCGGAGAAGCCGGAGGGCGCGTGCATGGAGACCTTCCACGCCGAGCCGTCGGCCAGCGTCCACTTGCCGTCCTTCTTGGTGAGGCCGGCCTCCTTGAACTCGGCCTCGGCCTTGGCCACGTCGGGCGCGTACGGCTCCAGCTTGGGCAGCTCGTCGGGGATCCACGCCTGCGCGGCCTTCTGGTGGATGCCGCTGGTGGTGACCGCCGCCGTGCCGCCCTCGGGCGAGGCGACCTTGGTGACCTCCTCGCGGTTGATCAGGTAGGCCAGGCCGCGGCGCACGTGCACGTTGTCGTACGGCTTCTTGGACTGGTTGAAGGCCATGCTCACCGCGACCGGCGAGTAGCCCTTGATGACCTCGTTGCCGGCGGCCGCCTTGATCCGGTTCATCACGTCGGACGGGGCGGCGGTGAAGCCGGCGTGGTCGAGCTTGCCCGCGGTGAGGTAGTTCCAGATCTGCTCGTTGCCGGTGTAGTTGAGGAACTTCACCTGCGCCGGCGCCACGTTCGCGGCGTTGTAGAAGTACTTGTTCTTGACCAGCAGCGCCTCGGACGGGTTCACCCGCTCCAGCACGAACGGGCCGGCCGAGGTGTCCTTCGGCGGGGCGAAGGTGAGCACCTTCTCGCCCAGGCCGGTGATGGTCTCGCGGGCCTTGTCGGCCTCGGCGCCCTCGCCCCTGGAGGCCTTGAGCTGGTCCCAGAAGTCCGCGGGGAGCACGCTGCTCCACACGTGGGAGGGCAGGACGAACGTGTCGAGCACGCCGCGGGCGAACTTGGGGCTCGGGTTCGCCATGTCCTGGGTGATCTTGAGGGTGTGGTCGTCGACCACGGTCACGTCCGCCGCCGCGCCCGCGGCGCCCGGCGTGATGGAGAACGCCGTGCTGCCCTGGGTGTAGGCGATGCCGATGGACATCTTGACGTCCTCGGCGGTGACCGGCTTGCCGTCGGACCACTTGGCGTTCGGCTGGAGCTTCAGGGTGATCGCCGAGTTGTCCGGCGCGATCTCCCAGCTCGCCGCGATGCCGGGGAGGGCCTGGTTGGGGTCGGTCAGGTGGTTCTTGACCCAGCCCAGCTTCATCGCCGTGTAGCCGGGGAAGGAGTTGCCCTTCGGGTTGTACGGGTTGGCCGGGGCCGTGGCCTCCAGGCCGGGCCTGTTGACGTCGATCGTGGTGAAGAGCCCGCCACCACCACCGCTCGAGCCGCCGGACTTGTTGTTAGTACCACCGCTGCACGCCGCTGTGGCGGTGGCGAGGCCCAGCAACGCCACTACCGCTGCCAGTCGCTTCATCTGCCGCTCCGGGGGATGTCGGACCTGTTGAGGATCTGTAGGGAATTGACCGGACCCTACGGTCGCCAGCAGGCAGCGTCAATAATCTCCAGATGTTGTGAGTGTAATGTAACTTTCCTTCATAGAGGTCCGCCGTGGCGCCAATCTCCATCGTGCGACGGAGCGGGCCTTCAGTCCACGACCAGCACGGCGGCGCCGCTGACGCGGTCGGCGGCCAGATCGGCCAGCGCCCGGCCGGCCGCCTCCAGCGGGTACAGCGTGGTCGCCACCCGCGGCGGATGGGCCAGCGCCAGCTCCAGGTAGGCCCGGCCGTCGGCCCTGGTGTTGGCGGTCACGCTGCGCAGCGTGCGCTCCTGGAACAGGTGCCGCTCGTAGTTGAGCGCGGGCACGTCGGTCAGGTGGATGCCGGCGATCGCCAGCGTCCCGCCGCGGTCGAGCGCCTCCAGCGCGGGCGGCACCAGGTCGCCGACCGGCGCGAACAGGATCGCCGCGTCCAGCGGCTCGGGCGGCCGGTCGCCCGCCGAGGCCGCGCCCAGCTCCAGCGCCAGCTCCCTGGAGGCGTCCGACCTGGTCACGGCGTGGACCGTGGCGCCCTGCGCGATGGCCGCCTGCGCGGTGAGATGGGCCGAGGAGCCGAAGCCGTAGATGCCGAGCCGGCCACCCGGCGGCAGGTCGCAGCGGGCCAGCGCCCGGTAGCCGATGATGCCCGCGCACAGCAGCGGCGCCAGCCGCTCGGCCGGCACGTCGGCCGGCAGGGGGTAGACGTAGCCGGCGGGGGCCACGACGTACTCGGCGTAGCCGCCGTCGGCGTCCCAGCCGGTGTAGGCGGAGTCCGGGCAGAGGTTCTCCGTGCCGCGCAGGCAGTAGCGGCACCGGCCACACGTCGAGCGCAGCCAGGCCACCCCCACCCGCTCGCCGGAGCCCTCGACCCGGCCCACCACCTGGTGCCCGGGGGTGGTCCGTGGCCGCCGCGGCGCGAGGTCGCCCTCGGCCAGGTGCAGGTCCGTCCGGCACACGCCGCACGCCTCCACCCGGACCAGCACCTCGCCGGGGCCGGGCACGGGGACGTCCCGCTCGACCCGCACGAGCGGGCCGGTCGCCATCGGCCCCGGCCGGTCCACCACCCAGGCGCGCATCACGCCCTCGACAGGCGCTCGTAGGCCAGCGAGGCGTACAGCGCGGCGCCGTCGGGCAGCACGGAGTCGTCGAAGACGGCGTCCGGCGAGTGGTTGTAGGGCGCCGTGGCCGGGTCGCGGTCGGGCGGGCAGGCCCCCAGGAAGACGAACGCGCCCGGCACCTCCTCCAGCACGTACGAGAAGTCCTCCGACCCCATGACCGGCTGCGGCGCCACGAAGTAGCGGCCAGGCCCGAACAGCTCGTCGGCGGTCGCCGAGACGAAACCGGCCTCGCCCTGGTCGTTGACCGTCACCGGGTAACCCATGCCGAACGACGTCTCGACCGCGAGCCCGTGCGCCGCCGCGATGCCCTCGACCACCTCCACCAGACGCCGCTTGACCAGCACCCGGTGCTCCTTGCTGAACGTGCGCACGGTCGCCTCGAAGCGCGCCTCGTCGGGGATCACGTTGTCGGCCGAGCCGCCGTGGAAGGTGCCCACGGTGATCACCACGGGGTCGAACACGTCGAACGTGCGGGTCACCATCGTCTGCAACGCCGTCACCATCTCGCAGCCGGCCGCGATCGGGTCCTTGGCGCGGTGGGGGCTGGACCCGTGCCCGCCGCTGCCCTTCACCGTCACGCAGAACACGTCGGCCGCGGCCATCATCGGGCCACCCCGCGAGGCGAACAACCCCGGCGGCAGCATGGCCGACACCACGTGCATCCCGTACGCCGCCACCGGCCGGGCGCCGGCCGCGTCGAGCACGCCCTCGCCGATCATGTGCTTGGCGCCGTCGTGCCCCTCCTCGCCCGGCTGGAACATGAAGATCACGTCACCGGCCACGTCCTCGCGCCGCGCGCTGAGCAGCCGGGCCGCGCCGACCAGCATGGCGGTGTGCAGGTCGTGGCCGCAGGCGTGCATCTGCCCCGGCGTCCGGGAGATGTAGGACAGGTCGTTGCGCTCGGCCACCGGCAGCGCGTCCATGTCCCCGCGCAGCAGCACCGCGGGGCCCGGCCGGCCGCCGCGCAGCACCGCGGTGACCGAGCTGAGCGTCTTGCCGGTGGTGATCTCCAGGGGGAGCCCGTCGAGCGCGGCCAGCACCTTCTCCTGCGTCCTCGGCAACTGCAGGCCGAGCTCGGGGGTGGTGTGCAGGGAGCGGCGGAGCTGGATGAGTTCGTCCCGCATGTCCAGGGCGGATTCAGTGAACGACATGAGGAACATTGTTCACGTGTGCGGCGAGAAGTCGACAAGGCACGCTCGATACCATGAACGGGTGACTCAGCGTAAGCGGATCGACTCCTGGTTGTCCGACATGGACGGCGTCCTCGTCCACGAGGGGCGGCCGATCCCCGGTGCGGACGAATTCATCAAACGGCTCAAGGAGTCCGACAAGAAGTTCCGGGTCCTGACCAACAACTCCATCTACACCCAGCGCGACCTGTCCGTGCGCCTGGCCGGCGCCGGCCTCGACGTGCCCGCCGAGTCCATCTGGACCTCCGCCCTGGCCACCGCCCAGTTCCTCGACGACCAGCGCCCCGGCGGGTCGGCGTACGTGATCGGCGAGGCCGGCCTCACCACGGCCCTGCACGAGGTCGGCTACGTCCTGACCGACCTCGACCCCGACTACGTCGTGCTCGGCGAGACGCGCACCTACAGCTTCACCCAGATCACCCGCGCCATCCGGCTCATCGAGGCCGGGGCCCGCTTCATCGCCACCAACCCCGACCCGATCGGCCCCTCCACCGAGGGCTCGCTGCCCGCCTGCGGCGCGGTGGCCGCGATGATCACCAAGGCCACCGGCGTCGAGCCGTACTTCGTGGGCAAGCCCAACCCCCGCATGATGCGCAGCGCGCTCAACGCCATCGAGGGCCACAGCGAGACCACCGCCATGATCGGCGACCGCATGGACACCGACATCGTCTCCGGCATGGAGGCGGGGCTGTTCACGATCCTGGTGCTGACCGGCGTCACCCAGCGCGACCAGATCGACCGCTTCCCCTACCGGCCCTCCCTGGTCGTCGACTCGGTCGCCGACCTCGTCGACCTGATCTGAGCCCGGCGGGCCGCCCACCCGGGATGACAAGTCTTCTTCCGGGGCGCGAAGGATCGTGGCCCGGGAGAAGAAAACCACTCCCGGCGTCCGCCGTCCGGCGGCGCGGCTCGCGTCCGGCTGCGATCCTTGGTAGCGGAAGGTGACTTACCGAATGCGAGGAGGCGGCCGTGTGGCGTGAGGAGCCGGGGGAGCGGGGCGCGGAGGCGGAGCTGGCGGCGCTGCGCGTCGAGGTGACCGAGGAACTGCGGTTCGTCAGGACGGCGATGGCCGAGGAGTTCAACTCGCTGCGCTCGGAGATCCTCGACCTCAACATCAAACTGGACCGGCTGTTGCAACGCGCCGGCATTTAGGACAACGAGGTCGACACCGCATCACATGGCCTTCGGGTAGCCTAACCTACGGTCCCGTAACCTGAAGGAGAAGATCTTTATGGCGATGTCTCAGACGGAACTGCTGCACGAGCTCGAACCCGTCGTGGGCGTGGAGCTCGATCGCCACAATTCGATGGCCAAGGAGTGGTTCCCGCACGAGTACATCCCGTGGAGCGAAGGGCGTGACTTCGACGGCATCTACGGCGGCCAGGCGTGGCAGGAGGGCGACTCGAAGATCCCCGAGGCCGCCCGCATCTCGCTGATCGTCAACCTGCTCACCGAGGACAACCTGCCCAGCTACCACCACGAGATCGCCACCACGTTCGGCCGTGACGGCGCGTGGGGCACGTGGGTCCACCGCTGGACCGCCGAGGAGGACCGCCACGGCACCGCGCTGCGCGACTACCTCACCGTCACCCGCGCGGTCGATCCGGTCGCGCTGGAGCGGGCCCGCATGCACCACATGGAGCAGGGCTTCGTCACCGAGTACAACACCATGCTCCAGCAGCTGGCCTACGTCTCCTTCCAGGAGCTGGCCACCCGCATCTCCCACCGCAACACCGGCAGGGCCTCCGGCGACGAGGGCTGCGAGCGCCTGCTCGCCCGCATCGCCGCCGACGAGAACCTGCACATGCTCTTCTACCGCAACCTGCTCAAGGCGGCCTTCGAGCTCGACCCCAACCAGACCATGCGCGCGGTGACCGACGTCGTCACCACCTTCCAGATGCCCGGCACGGGCATGGAGGGCTTCGCCCGCAAGGCCATGATCATCGCCCACGAGGGCATCTACGACCTGCGCCTCCACCTCGACGACGTGCTCATGCCGGTGCTGCGCCAGTGGGCGGTCTTCGACAAGACCGGGCTCGACGCCGAGGGCGAGCAGGCCCGCGAGGAGCTGTCGGCGTTCCTGGCCAGGACCGAGGTGACCGCGGCCCGGTTCGTCGAGCGCCGCGACGAGCGCCGCGCCCGCGCCGCCGCCAGGGGCTGACTCCCGGCCGCCGCCGCCGCGCGGCCGTGGGATGATCCCTCCTCATGGAGTTCCTGGGCACGCTGTTCGTCTCGCTCGCCATCCTGGTGATGATCCTGCTGCTGGCGACGGCGGCCCAACGCCTGCTCGGGGTAAGGTTCGGCGCGTTACGCACCTTCCTGGCCGCGATGGTGGCCTGGGGCCTGGCCCAGCCGATGCTGACGCCGGTGATCGCCTCGTTCGGGCCGGTCGACCCGGAGACCACACCCGACGCGGGCGCGCTCGGGCTGCTGCTCCTGATCGCCATGTGCATGGTGCTCATCCCCATGGTGATCCTGGTGCTCGCCGAGGCGCTCGTTCCACCGGGCTCGGTGCCGGGGCCGCTGGAGGTGCTGCGTTCGCTGCGCGGCCGGATCCGCCGGGCCCGGCGCTACTCGCAGATCACCAGGATCGCCTTCCGGCACGGCCTCGGCCCCTACCTGCGGGGCCGCGGCGAGAGCCTGGAGGACAGGTCGGGCAAGGTGCGCCTGGCCAGGTCGCTGCGCCAGGCGCTCGACGACGGCGGCGTCACCTTCGTCAAGCTCGGCCAGGTGTTGTCCACCCGGCGTGACCTGCTGCCGGCCGAGTTCATCGACGAGCTGGGCCGCCTGCAGGACCACGTCGTCCCCGCGCCGTGGGAGCGCGTCGAGCCGGTGCTCGCGGCCGAGCTGGGCGGGCCGGTCGAGGAGGTGTTCGCCGCCTTCGACCGTACGCCGCTGGCCGCCGCCTCCATCGGCCAGGCCCACACCGCCCGCCTGCACACCGGCGAGGACGTCGTGGTCAAGGTACGCAGGCCGGACATCGAGGGCGTGGTGGCCCAGGACCTCGACATCGTCCGCCGGCTGGCCGCCACGCTGGAGTCCAGGACCCGGTGGGGACGCTCGCTGGGGCTGCGCGACCTGGCCGAGGGGTTCGCCGTCGCCATCCGCGAGGAGCTGGACTTCCGCGTCGAGGCCGCCAACATGGCCGCCGTGGCCGCCTCCGGCAGCGGCGGCGTCACCTACCCCGAGCCGTTCCCCGCCCTCTGCACCGAGCAGGTGCTGGTCATGCGGCGGCTGTCGGGCGGGCCGGTCACCGCGGCCGCCCCCGGACAGGGGCCCGCGCTGGCCCGCGACCTGCTCGACTGTCTGCTCAGGCAGATCCTCGTCGAGGGCGTCTTCCACGCCGACCCCCACCCGGGCAACCTCATGCTGCTCGACGACGGCACGCTCGGCCTGCTCGACTTCGGCTCGGTCGGCCGCCTGGACGCCTCCGTCCGCTCGGCCTTGCAGCGCTTCCTGCTCGCCATGAACCGGCAGGACCCGCTCGGCGTCACCGACGCGCTGCTGGAGGTCGTCCCGCGGCCGGAGGAGATCGACGAGGCCGCGCTGGAGCGGGCGCTCGGCCAGTTCATGGCCAGGCACCTCGGGCCCGGCATGGACAGCGTGCAGATGTTCACCGACCTGTTCAAGATCGTCTCGGAGTACGGGCTGTCCATCCCGCCCGAGGTGGCCGCCGTCTTCCGGGCCCTGGCCACGCTGGAGGGCACGCTCGTGCGCCTGTCGCCCGGCTTCAACCTGATCGGCGAGGCCCGCGCGTTCGCCGGCCGCTACCTGGCCGAGCGGGCCGGGCCGGAGTCCGTCAAGGAGGCCGTGGGTCAGGAACTGGCCGCGCTGCTGCCGATGCTGCGCCGCCTGCCCCGCCGGGTCGAGCGCATCGCCAGCGCCGCCGAGCACGGCAGGTTCAGCCTGAACGTCCGGCTGCTGGCCGACGACCGCGACCGCCGCTACGTCACCGGGCTGGTCCACCAGGTGCTGCTCACCGTGCTCGGCGCCACGGCCGGGCTCATGGCGGTGCTGCTGCTCGGCATCGAGGGCGGGCCCATCGTGGTCGGCACCACGAGCCTGTACCAGCTCCTCGGCTACAACCTGCTGGTGATCGCCTCGATCATGGTGCTGCGGGTGCTCGCGCTGATCTTCCGTCGCCCGCCTGACCAGGAGCGTCACCGGCACTGAGGCGAAGACTGAGCTGCTTTTGACCTCGGGCTGGTCTTGGACATCCGAGGCATCGGGAAGTTTCCAGGTGACACCGGAACGCCTGGGGAGCAGTAGGTGAAAATCATCGGGATCGCCGCCAGTCTCCACGCGGGGTCTTTCATCAACAGATTGCTGGACGCAGCGGGCGGCGAACTGCCGGAAGGCGTACGGTTCGAGATCTGGACGGGGATGGGCGACGTCCCGCCGTACCAGCCGGGCAAGGTGCCGGTGGCGGCCAGGGAGCTGCTCGGGCTGGTCGCCGGGGCGGACGCGGTGCTGCTGACGGCTCCCGAGCACAGCCTGCTGCCGCTGGAGCTGACGTACACGCTGGAGTGGCTCTCGGCCGGCGACGTGCTGTCCGGCAAGCACGTGGCGGTGATGAGCGCCAGCGCGCGGGCGTGCGGCGCGATGTGGGCGCAGGCGGAGCTCTACAAGCAGCTCCAGGGCGCGGACGCGGTCGTGATGGGCGCCGAGCTGGTCATCTCGCCGGCCTGCCCGCACTTCGACGACGACGGCCACCTCACCGATCCCGTGCTGCGCGGCCAGGTGCGCGCGGTGATCGGGCAGCTCTGCCCGGCGGGGGTCAGGGAGCCGGCGTTCTCGCTCTGATCCGGGCGTGCTGCCGGGGCGGGCTCAGTGGGGGTCGCGGCGCAGGCGCTTGACGTCGGAACGGTGCTTCTTGCCCGCGATGCGGCGCTCGACGGCGCCCCGGCTGGGCTTGGTCGCACGCCGGCGCTTGGGCGGCGGCGCGACGGCCTCCCTGACGCGCTGGGCCAGCCGGTGACCGGCGGCCTCCCTGTTGCGCAGCTGGGACCGGTACTCCGAGGCCACGACGGTGATCGTGGTGGCGCCCAGGCGGTCGAGCGCGCGGGCCTTGAGCGCGGGCGGGATCGCGGTGCTCGCGGCCACGTCGAAGATCAGCTCCACCCGGCTGTCGGTGGTGTTGACGCCCTGGCCGCCCGGACCTGAGGAACGGGAGAAACGCCAGACGAGCTCGGCGTCGGGGATGACGATCGAGTCGTTGACGACCAGCGGGCCGGGCATGGTGGGAGCTCCTGTTCCGGGGGAATGCGCCTTGCTCAGATGAGTGTCACCGTATATGAGCGACATATGCCGTCCGCAACGGCATTTTCAATCACTGTCCTCGCTGCGAATATGGAGAGAACATTTCGCGGGAAGGGCTAATTCCATGGACCCGAAGTGGGTCGCTCAGGCGGCGCTGACCGTTGGACTCGCCGTGGTCTCCGCCGTCGTCTTCCTGCTGCTGAGGTGCCAGGGGAAGGGGCGGCCCTTCGGGCCCGCGGGGCGGCGGCTCGCGGTCGCCGTCAGCCTGCTCACCGGCGGCCTGTCCGCCGGCGTCGCGCTGGCCGGGCACGCGCTGCTGAGCGACTCGCTGGCCACCGTCCTGGGCGCGGCCGCGCCGAGCGGCCTGTGGCTCGGCCAGATGCGCGCCAGGCAGGACGAGCGGCGCTCGCTGGCCCGGGAGGCGGCCACGTTCTGGCTGGTGTCGCTGCTGGCCCGGCTCGACCAGGCGATGGCCGAGGACGAGCGCGTCTGGTGCGAGAAGCGGGTGGACCCGTCCTGGAACGTCTACGAGCTGAGCCTGGCCGCGGCCCGCTACCACGAGCGCATCCGCGATCGCCTGTCGGCCGACGACCGGCGGCGCGAACGGGTGCACGCCCGCCTGGACGCCGTCGAACGCAGGCTCGACGTGGCCGCCCTGATCGAGGACGGCGCCGCCCGCTCGAAGGTGGCCACCGCGCTCACCCTCTCCCGCCACACCAGGATCCCCAGGTACGAGCGCTACCTCGGCAACCTCAACCGGCTGCACGGCGTGCTGCGGCACGACGCGGAGAACGACGTGCTGCGCCTGCTGGCCGCGGCCTACCGGGCCGGTTACCGCTCGCTCCAGGGGTACGTGCCGCCGTCACGGGCCCGCGGCGGCGAGCACATCGCCCGCGCCCGCTGACCGGGAGTGGCGGCCGGCGCTCAGGTCAGGGCGGCGGGGGAGTCCTCGGCGTCGCCGAGCGTGAGCTCCAGGCGGGCGCCGAGCGCGTCGACGACCGCTCCGAGCGTGCGCAACGTGAGGTTCTCGTCGCCGGAGAGTATCTGGCTCACCCGGCCGGGCGAGACGCCCAGCGACGTGGCCAGATCGGCGCGAGTGATCTTGTGCTCCCGCATGTACCAGGTGATCTCGTCGACGACCTCTTGGGCGAGACCGCCCACCTCTTCACGGGGGTTCCGGCGAAAGGCCATCTCGGTCTCGCTCTCGACGCTGTCCGTCCTCGTGACTCCACTTTAGCTCTACCTAAACCTTTAGGCAAGCCTAAACTCGGGCGGCTCTTGACGGGCGGAGACGGGCGGCGTATGCCAATATCCGCGGAAAGATCGAGCGGTCAGGGGGAGGCGCTGTGACGGCCATCGTGGGCGTGCACGGGATCGGCAAGTACAACTACTACCTGGAGGCCGGCGGGTCGGCCACCGGGGCCGCCGCGGCCATGCGGCTCAAGTGGGACCGCTACCTGCACGCGGCGCTCGGCGGTGAGACGGCCGCCTACTTCAGCGAGGTCGCCTACTTCTCCCACCTGCTGCGCGACCCCAAGCCCGGGGAGAGCTCCCCGCAGGCGGCGGCCCGCGTCGAGGCCGCCACGCAGCAGGTGCTCGTCGAATGGGCGCGGGACCTCGGGCTCGGCGAGCACGTCACCGGCGCGCTCAAGTCGTTCACCGGATGGCTGCTCGGCAAGCTCGACAGCAGGTCGGCGGCGTTCGCCAAGCTGTTCGCGCCCGAGGTCGCGGTCTATCTCACCGACCAGGAGCGGCGCGAGCGATGCCGGCAGGCCGTGGCCGACGCCATCCGCAGGAACCGGCCGCGGGTGGTGATCGCCCACTCGCTCGGCAGCGTCGTGGCCTACGAGGCCCTGTGGGCCAACCCCGACCTGCCCGTCGACCTGCTCCTGACGCTCGGCAGCCCGCTCGGCATGCGCAACGTCGTCTTCGAACGCCTCCTGCCCGCCCCCGTCAACGGCCTCGGCGAACGCCCCAAGAACGTCGCCCGCTGGGTGAACATCGCCGACAAGGACGACATCGCCGCCATCCCGCCCGCGCTGCGCGCCAGTTTCACCGGCGTGGACGTCGAGGAACTGGTCAACCTCGACTGGATCGACTTCCACACGGCCGAGAAATACCTGGGTTGCCCGGCGCTCGACCCGCATCTGCGACCATTCCTTGCATGACGTGGATTGTGTTCGACTACGGCAATGTCCTGTCCCTGCCCCAGCCCGCGGCCGACGCCGAGGCCATGGCGCGGGCCGTCGGCGCGGAGCCCGAGGTGTTCCTGCGCCGCTACTGGGAGCACCGCCTGGAGTTCGACCGGGCGAGCCTGAGCCCCGTCGACTACTGGGCGGCCGTGCTGGGCCGGTCCGTCACCCCGTCCGAGGTCGCCCGCCTGGTGGCCATGGACGTCGCGAGCTGGGCCTACCCCGACGAGGGCACGGTCGCCGTCCTCGGTGAGATCCTCGACGCGGGCGACGGCGTCGCGCTGCTGTCCAACGCGCCCGTCTGCATCGCCGACGGCCTCGACGAGCTGCCCTGGATCGCCGCCATCGGCCACCGCTTCTACAGCGGCAGGATGGGCCTGGTCAAACCCGACCGGGAGATCTTCGACGAGGTCGCCCGCGAGCTGGCCGCCGACCCGTCCGAGATCGTCTTCATCGACGACCGCGCCGAGAACGTCGAGGGCGCCGAGCGCGCGGGCATGACCGGCGTGCTGTTCACCAGCGCCGCCGCGCTCCGCAAGTCCCTGCGCGAGCTGCCCCGCTGACCTCCCGCCGGCCTCCCGCCGGGCGACCGGCGCTGTTCACCCACGCTTGACTCCGCTGTCACGACGGGGCCACGACGGGGTCAGCGCGGGCGGACATACCTGGAGCGTGGACCGCAGAACGTTCCTGACAGCGGCGGCAGCCGGCCTCGTCACGCCCCGCGCCGTCACCTCGCCCGCCTCCGCCACCACACTCAGATCCGACCCGTTCACCCTCGGCGTGGCCTCCGGCGACCCCTCCGCCGACGGCTTCGTCCTGTGGACCCGGCTGGCCGTCGACCCCCTCAGCGGCGACGGCCGCGGCGGCATGCCCGCGCGCGACGTCGAGGTCGACTGGCAGGTCGCCACCGACGAACGCTTCTCCTCGGTGGTGCGGTCGGGCACCGCGACCGCCCGGCCGCGCGACGCCCACAGCGTGCACGTCGAGCTGGACGGGCTGGAGCCCGGCCGCGACTACTTCTACCGGTTCAGGAGCCAGGGCAGGCTCTCACCCGCCGCCCGCACCCGGACGACGCCCGCCGGGGAGAGCCCGCTCACCTTCGCCGTGGCCGCCTGCGCGCACTACGAGCACGGCTACTACACCGCCTACCGCCGCCTGGCCGAGCAGGAGCCCGACCTGGTCGTCTTCCTCGGCGACTACATGTACGAGTACGGCCCCAGCGGCTACACCGCGCTGGCCGGACGGGTGCGCACGCACACGCCGGGCAAGTGCGCCACCCTCGCCGACTACCGCCTCCGGCACGCCCAGTACAAGAGCGACCACGACCTGCAGGCCGCGCACGCGGTCGCGCCCTGGCTGGTGGCCTTCGACGACCACGAGGTGGAGAACAACTGGGCCGGCCCCGTCTCCAGCACCGGCGCGCCCGGCTTCGACCGCCGCCGCGCCGACGCCTTCCGCGCGTACTACGAGAACATGCCGCTGCGCCGCGCCAGCCTCCAGGGAGCGGTGCTGCGCATCAACCGGCGCGTCTCCTGGGGGACGCTGGCCCGCTTCCACCTGCTGGACACCCGCCAGTTCCGCGACGACCAGGCATGCCTGGACGGGGTGCGGGCCGGCTGCGACGAACGGCTGGCCGACGGGCGCACGCTGCTCGGGTCCGCCCAGTGGCGGTGGCTGGAGGAGGGGCTGAGCGGGTCCGGCGCCCGGTGGAACCTGCTGGGCCAGCAGATCCTGATGGCCCAGCGCGACTACCGGACCGGGCCCGGCCGCGAGGTGAACCTCGACTCCTGGGACGGCTACGCCGCCGAGCGCACCCGCCTGCTCGGGTCGCTGTCGGCCACCTCGAACCCCGTGGTCCTGACCGGGGACGCGCACATGCACCACCTGGCCGACCTCAAGACCGACTTCGACGACCCGGACTCGCCGGTGGTGGCGAGGGAGCTGGTGACGTCGTCGATCGCCAGCGACGGCGACGGCTACCGGGACCGCACGTGGATCGCCGAGGCCCTGCAGGAGAACCCGCACATCTCCTACATCGACCAGCGGCGCGGTTACCTCATGGCCCGGCTGACCAGGGACGAGCTGTCGGTGGACTTCCGCACGCTCGACTACATCTCCCGCCGCGGCGCGCTGGCCCGCACCGCCCACCGGCTCACGATCCCGGCCGAACCGCCGCGCTCGTCCGCCGGCCGGGCCGCGCCGCGCCATGGCTGAGGGACGGCGGGGGCTGCGGTCCTCGTCGGCCGTGGGACGGCGAGGGGGCGCGGTCCTCGTCGGCTGAAGGTTGGCTGGGAGGGGGCTGAGGGGCGGCTGGGAGCCGGGGGCGGGCGGTCAGGCGCCCGGCCAGGTCGCGTCGGGGAACTCGCCGGTGGTGGTGCCGGACATGACGACCTGGTCGCGTTCGTCCAGACCTGAGGTGATCTGGAGGTACTGGTCGCCGCGGACGCCGGTGCCGACCACCTTCGCGGCGTCGTGCCCGCCCGAGCGTACGGTGACCACCTGGGCGCCGTCGGAACGGCTGCGGACGGCGGCGGCCGGGACGTAGATCGCGTCCTTGGCCTCGGCGGTGGTCACCGACACCGTGGCGGTCTGGCCGAGCATGAGCCCGGCGGGCGGCTCGTCGAAGGCCAGAGTGACGGAGTAGCGGACGAGCTGGTCCTCGACGGTGGCGGTCGGGGCGATCGCGGTGACCGTCCCGCCGTGGCGCTCGCCGGGGCGGGTGGCGAGGGTGATGGCGGCCTGCTGGCCGAGTTTGAGCCGGTTGACGTCGGACTCGGTGACCATGGCCTGGACCTGGAGCTCGTTCAGGTTGCCGAGGCTGATGAAGGTGCCGGTGCCGGCCGTGTCGCCGACCCGGCCCGCCACCGACAGGACGGTCCCCGAGGTGGGGGCCACGATACGGGTGGCGCGCACGGCGTCGGCGGCCTCCTCCAGGGCGGCTTCGGCGCGGTCCACGTTCGCGGCGGCCTGGTCCTCGGTGATCCCGCCCCTGGCGGTGGTGCCGCCGTCCTTGGGGGTGGTGGCGGTCCTGGTGGTGGTGTCCCGGGAGGTCGTGCCGGGGGAGCAGGAGCCGGTGGGACGGGCGGAGGTCGTCGCGTGCGGCTTGGCGGTGGGCTTGGTGGTGGGCTCAGCGGTCGCGGACGGGGGCGCGGTGGTCGAGGGCCTGGCCGTGGCGGGCGGCTCGGGCGTGGACGGGCCGCCCGGCGTGGACGGTTCGCCAGGGGTGGACGGTGTGCCGGGCGCGGAGGTGTGACCGCCGCCAGGCGTGCCGCCGCCGGGCGGGGTCGCCGTCACGGTCACCGTCGCCGTCACCGTGGCGGTCGCGGTGACCGTCACCGTGGGCTGGGGTTCGTGAGTGGGGGTGGGGGAGGGGGGCCTGCTGGGGGTGGCGGGCGCCGTCGGGGGCCGGCTGTGAGCCGGGGACGCGCCGGAGGTCCGCGTGGAGGCCGGAGTGGCGGTGGTGGCGGCCTTGGCGGCCTTGGCGGCGGGGGCGTCGGAAGACGTGGCGGTGGCGGGCGGGGTGATCACGGGCGGAGTGGTCGTGGGCGGGGTGGTCGTGGGCGGCGTGGTCGGGCCGAAGACGCCTTCACCCGCCGAACCTCCACCGACGGCCGTGCCCGAGCCCGCCGTCGCGCCCGGAACGGCGGCGCTGCCAGGGGTGGCGGCGCTGCCGGGAGTGGCAGCGGTGCCGGGAGTGGCAGCGGCGCCGGGGGACGAGGTGGGGGAGGTGGCAGGGCGGGTGCCACCGGCGGTCGGGGTCGGCTTCGAGCTGACCGGCGGGGTGGGGCAGGTGGCGCCGTTCGGCGAGCCGGGGTTGCCGGTGGAAGTGGCGGGGGTGCTGGAGGGGGCGGTGGCGGCGGTGGTGAGGGCTTCTTGGGCGGCGGTCAGGTCGGCCTTGGCGGCCTCGTACGCCTCGCGGGCCCCGCGCCCGTCGATCCTGGCCAGCACCTGGCCCTTGGTCACCTTGGTCCCGGCCTTGACGTACACCTTGGTCAGCGGGCCGGACGAGCCGAACGCCAGGTCCCGCCGGGCCCCGTCCACGGTGTTGCCGGCGGCGCTGACCAGGGCCGTGACCGGGCCCCGCTGGGCGGCGGCGAGCCGTACCCGGACGGCGGGCGGTTCGTCGTCGCGGAGTGCCAGCGCCAGGCCCGACCCGGCGACGAGCACGGCCAGGGCGAGCCCGCCCAGCGCGAAAGTCGGTCTCATGGCCGCCCATCCTGGCCGACCAGCTTCACGGCAGCCTGCGAGCAGCCTGAGAGTTCGCTGTGTGACCCCGCGCGGGCCCGGGTTGTCAGCGAACGTTCAGCTCCGTCACGGCTGTGGCGCAGGCTGGTGTGGAAGGGTCACCGGCTGTGAAGGTGTCGACAAGGCGCAGAGCGCTGATGACCAACGGAGCGCTGGGTGTGCTCCTGCTGGGCGGGGCCACGCTCGCCTACGTCCAGCTCGGCACGGACCGCGCGGCCGGCGAGACGGCCGTGCGCACGGTGACCGCGAGCCGCGGCTCGGTGTCCGCGTCGGTGTCCGCGTCGGGCGCGGTGGCCAGCTCCAGGACGAGGGCCCTGTCGTTCGGCACGGGCGGCACGGTCGAGCGGATCTACGTCAAGGCGGGGGACAAGGTCGACAAGGGCGACATCCTGGCCAGGCTCGACGACGCCGCCGCGCAGGAGAGCCTGTCGGCGGCCAAGGCCACGTACCAGAGCGCGATCGACGAGGGCACCGGCACGGCCGCGCTCTACGCCTCCTACGTCAAGGCGCGCAACGCCTACCGCGAGGCCGAGCGCACGGTCGCGGCCACCGTCCTGCGGGCCCCGTTCAAGGGCACGGTCACGGCGGTGAACGGATCCGTCGGCGGCACCGCCTCCGGCTCGGGCGGCAGCCAGAGCCAGTCACAGAGCCAGTCACAGGGCCAGTCACAGAGCAGCGGCAACAACACCGGCTCGGGCGGGTTCGTCGACCTGGCCGACACCGGACGGCTCCAGCTCGTGGGCACCTTCACCGAGTCCGACGTCGGCAAGCTCGAACAGGGCCAGAACGCCACCGTCACCTTCGACGCCCTGCCGGGGGTGACCGCCGACGGCAAGGTCACGCAGATCCAGCCGGTCGCCTCCACCAGCAACAACGTCGTCCAGTACCCGGTCACGGTCACCTTCACCAAGGTCCCCGCCACGGTCAGGCTGGGCCAGACCGCCACCGTCGAGGTCGTCGTCGGCAGGGCGGAGAACGTCGTCACCGTCCCCTCCACCGCGGTCTCCACCAGCGGCGGCCAGACCACGGTCACCCTGCTCAGGGACGGCCGCCAGGTCAGGACCCCGGTCGAGGTCGGCGTCCGGGGCACGGCGCTCACCGAGATCAGGTCCGGGGTGTCCGAGGGCGACCAGCTCGTGCCTCCGGCGACCGGTACGCAGAGCACCAACCAGCGCGGCGGGTTCGGCGGCGGGTTCCCGGGCGGCGGCGGCATGCCGGGAGGCGGGCGATGACGGCCTCCGCCACCGCGACGGCGGCCCCGGTCCTGCGGGTGAAGGACCTCGTCAAGGAGTACGGGGAGGGCGACGCCAAGGTCCACGCCCTGCGCGGCGTCAGCCTGGACGTCGAGCGCGGCGACTACGTCGCCATCATGGGCGCCTCCGGCTCCGGCAAGTCCACCCTGATGAACATCCTCGGCTGCCTCGACGTGCCCACCTCCGGCACGTACCAGATCGACGGCGCGGACGTGGGACGGCTGGCCGAGCACCAGCTGGCGGTCCTGCGCAACCGCAGGGTGGGGTTCGTCTTCCAGTCCTTCAACCTGATCCCGCGCATGAGCGCGCTGGCCAACGTCGAGCTGCCGCTCGTGTACGGCGGCGTCGGCCCGGCCGAGCGGCGCTCGCGCGCCCTGGCCGCGCTGGAGCAGGTCGGGCTGACCGACCGCGTGCGCCACGAGCCGAACCAGCTCTCCGGCGGCCAGCAGCAGCGCGTGGCCGTGGCCAGGGCGCTGGTCACCGCGCCCGCGCTGCTGCTGGCCGACGAGCCCACCGGCAACCTGGACACCGCCTCCACCCGCGACGTGCTGCAGATCCTCGACCGGCTCAGCGAGTCGGGACGCACGATCGTGCTCATCACCCACGAGGACGACGTGGCCGCGCACGCCAGACGGGTGATCCGGCTGGTGGACGGCGAGATCGTGGAGGACCGCCGCCAGGCGCCGGTCGACGGACCACCCCCGAGGACGGCGGCCAGTGAACCAGCTTGAGATCCTCCGCTTCGCGCTGCGCGGCCTGCTGGCCAACAAGATGCGCAGCGCCCTGACCACGCTGGGCATCCTCATCGGCGTCGCCGCGGTCATCCTGCTGGTGGCGGTCGGCGAGGGCTCCTCGCAGAGCATCCAGAAGAACATCCAGCGCCTCGGCGCCAACACGCTGACGATCTCCCCGTCCTTCTCGGGCGGAGGCGGCGGGGGCGGCTTCGGCGGGCGCGCGCCGGGCGGCGGCGGCAACACCGGGCCACGCACGCAGGCCAGGCAGCTCAGCCTGGCCGACGCCAAGGCGCTCACCGACCGGACGCTGGCGCCGTCGGTCAGGTCCGTCTCGCCGGTGGTCGGCGCCAACTCCGCCACCGCCGCGTACGGCGCCGCAAGCCACACGATCGGGCAGTTCGTCGGCACCTACCCCAGCTACTTCGAGGCCATGAACAAGCCCGTGGCCAAGGGCACGTACTTCTTCAACGACGACGTGCTGGCCGCCAGGAAGGTCGTGGTGCTCGGGCAGACGGTGGTGGAGGAGCTGTTCGGCGCGGTGGACCCGATCGGCCGGCAGGTCAGCGTGTCGGGGGTGCCGTTCACGGTGGTGGGGGTGCTCAAGGAGAGCGGCTCCACCGGCATGCAGGACGCCGACGACGTGGCCGTGGCGCCGCTGCCCGCCGTGCAGCAGAGCCTGAGCGGGTTCGGCTCGCTGGACTCGATCGTCGTGCAGGCCACCGGCGCCGAGGCCACCACGGCGGCGCAGTCGGAGGTGACCGCCGTCCTCAACCAGCGGCACGGGATCACCGACGGCAACCCCGACTACCGGATACTCAACCAGGCCACCCTGCAGGAGACGGTGAGCGAGGCCACCGGCACGTTCACCGTGCTGCTCGGGGCGGTGGCGGCGATCTCGCTGCTGGTGGGCGGCATCGGCATCACCAACATCATGCTCGTCACCGTGACCGAGCGGACCCGGGAGATCGGCATCCGCAAGGCGATCGGCGCGCCGCGCAGCGCCATCCTGGGCCAGTTCCTGATGGAGGCCACGCTGCTCAGCCTGGTCGGCGGGCTGCTCGGGGTGCTGGTGGCCTTCGTCGGCACCCGGTTCAGCGTGGCCGGCATCGAGCCGGTCCTCGTGCCGTCGTCCGTCGCGCTGGCGCTGGGCGTGTCGGTGGGGATCGGGCTGTTCTTCGGCAGTTATCCCGCCAACAGGGCGGCCAAGCTCCGGCCGATCCAGGCCCTGCGGCACGAGTAGGCGGCATGAGTAAGGAGAAAGACATGGACAGGCTCGACTCCTCGCCCTTCCCCGACGACCTGGGGGAGGAGCTCGCCGTCCAGCCGCGCGGGGGCGTCTCGAAGCTGACGCTCGGGCTGGCCGCCGGGGTGGTGCTGGTGGCGGGCGTGCTCATCGGGATCCAGGCGGGCAGGCTGTTCGGCACGTCCGACGCCGCGCCGGCCGCCGCGCAGCTCCGACGTACGGACGGCCCGTTCCCCGGCGGCGGCTACGGCCAGCGCGGCTACGGCACCCAGAACGGCACCCAGAACGGCACCCAGAACGGGCCCCAGAACGGCGGGCTCGGGCAGCGCATGGGCGGCGGCACGGTCGGCACCGTCGAGAAGGTCGACGGCGACAAGATCTACGTCAGGACCATGGACGGCGCCACGGTGACGGTCACCACCAGCGACCAGACCACGGTCCAGATCTCCAAGCCCGGCAAGGTCGCCGACCTGGCCGCCGGCACCACGGTCGTCGTGCGCGGGCAGCAGTCCGGGGACGGCTCGGTCACCGCGACCGCGATCACCCAGGGCACCCAGGGAGGCGGCCCGCGATGAACGCGCCCGAGGCCAGGCTGCTGGTGGTCGACGACGAGCCCAACATCAGGGAGCTGTTCTCGGCCAGCCTGCGCATGGCCGGGTTCGAGGTGCTGACCGCCGCCGACGGGCGGGAGGCGCTGCGGGTGGCCGAGGAGAGCACGCCCGACCTGGTGATGCTCGACGTGATGCTGCCCGACATCGACGGCCTGGCGGTCGCGGGAAGGCTGCGGTCCCGCGGCCGCCGGGTCCCGGTGCTGTTCGTGACCGCCAAGGACACGCCGGAGGACCGGATCACCGGTCTCGGCCTCGGCGAGGACTACGTGACCAAGCCGTTCAGCCTGGAGGAGGTCATCGCCCGGATCCGGGCGGTGCTGCGCAGGACCCGCAGGGGCGCGCCGCCGCCCCACCGGCTGAGCGTCGCCGACCTGGAGCTGGACGAGGAGAGCCACGAGGTCTGGCGCGACGGCGTCCCGGTGCGGCTGTCGCCCACGGAGTTCCGGCTGCTGCGCTACTTCATGCTGAACGTCGGCCGGGTGCTGTCCAAGACGCAGATCCTCGACCACGTCTGGAACGGCGACTGGCGCACCGACGTGGGCCTGGTCGAGTCGTACGTGTCGTACCTGCGGCGCAAGATCGACACCGGTGACCGGAAGTACCTGCACACGCTGCGCGGGGTCGGTTACATCCTGCGCCCGCCGCGCATATGAGGAAACACCTCGCCCGCGCCCCGCTCTGGCTGCGCCTGGTCTCGGCCACGCTGCTGCTGGTCACCCTCGCCATCACGGTGACCGGCCTGTTCGCCGTGCGGCTGCTGCGCGGATACCTGGTCGAGCGGGTGGACCGGCAACTGGTGGCGGCCGCCGCGCCGCGCGACCTGCCGCCGCCGCCCGAGGCGTGGCCGGCCGGGCGGCAGCCGCAGCGGTTCTTCGGGCTGTTCCACTCGGTGCTGGTGGACGCGGGCGGCGCCACCGTACGGGTGATGAGCGAGTCCACCGAGGAGCACACGCCCAGGCTGCCCCGGCTGACCGGCGCGGACGTCGCCGCGCGCGGCGGGCGGCCGTTCACCGTCGAGTCCCGCGCGCCCGGCGGGCCGGACTGGCGGGTGGTCGCCGTCCCTGGCCGCGACGGCGTCAGCCGGGTGATCGCCATCAGCCTCGGCGACGTCGAGGGCACGGTGGCCAGGCTCGCCCTCATCGTGGCCTTCGCCGGCGGCGGCACGCTGGTCGTGCTGGGCCTCGCCTGCTACTGGCTGGTACGGCGGAGCCTGCGCCCGCTGCGCGAGATCGGCCGCACCGCCAAGGACATCGCGGGCGGCGACCTGTCGCGCCGGGTGCCGATGTGGGCGAGCACCACCGAGGTCGGCAAGCTGGGCCGCTCGCTCAACGGCATGCTCGCCCAGATCGAGTCGGCGGTGCGCGAGCGGGAGGCGGCGGCCGAGTCGGCGCGCGAGTCGGCGACGGCGGCGCGGCGTTCTGAGGAGGTCATGCGCCGGTTCATGGCCGACGCCTCGCACGAGCTGCGCACGCCGCTGACCTCGATCAGGGGGTTCGCCGAGCTGTTCCGGCTGGGCGAGGAGAAGGACCTGGCCGAGGCCGTGCGGCTGCTGAGCCGGATCGAGGGGCAGGCCGCGCGCATGGGCCTGCTGGTGGAGGACATGCTGCTGCTGGCCAGGCTGGACCAGCGGCGGAAGCTGGCGCGGCGGCCGGTGGACCTGCTCAGCCTGGCCGCGACCGCCGTGATCGACGCCCAGACGCTCGCCCCCGACCGGCGGATCGAGCTGGTCCGCTCGGACGGCGGCGAGGGCGAGGTGCTGGTGACCGGCGACGAGTCGCGGCTCGGCCAGGTGGTCGGGAACCTGGTGAGCAACGCGCTGCAGCACACGCCGCCGGGGACGCCGTTCGAGGTGCGCGTCGGGGTGGACGGCGAGCGGGCCGTGGTGGAGGTGGCCGACGAGGGCCCGGGGTTCCCGCCGGAGGTGGCCGAGCGGGTGTTCGAGCGGTTCTACCGGGCCGATCCGGCGCGCGGGGTGGGCGGGGCCGGGCTGGGCCTGTCGATCGCGGCGACGCTGGTGGAGGCGCACGGCGGCGTCATCATGGCCGAGGGCGAGCCGGGCAAGGGCGCCCTGTTCCGCGTGCTGCTGCCACCCGCTGAGAGCCCGGGGCATGTTCAGCCGAAGGTGTAGCCGTACAGGCCGGTGCCCTGGGAGACCTGGCGGAGGCGGCCCAGGCGCAGGCCCGTCTCGCGGACACCGGGGGCGTACATGACCAGGCCCTGGTCGGGGGCGGCGACCAGGAGCCCGTCCAGGGGGCGTCCGGCGGTGAGCGCGCGGTAGCGGCCGCCGCCGCCGGGCAGCGTGGCCAGCGCGGCGCCGAAGTCGCGCCCCTTGCCCTTGACCAGCAGGTTCCCCTTCCGGGTCAGGCCGCCCGACGCGCGGCCCTGGAGCACCTGGACGGCGTGCTCGCCGGGCACGCCGATGGCCAGCTCGTCCTTGCCGTCGCCGGTGAAGTCCCCGGCGGCCAGCGCCGCGCCGAACCGGTCGTAGTAGCGCGGCTCGCCCTTCAGCGAGCGCTGCGACCACGCCTCGCTGCCGTGGGTGCGCAGGCCGGCACGCGAGCCGTACAGGACGTCCACGGTGCCGTCGCCGTAGTCCATGGCCCGCTGGTTCTCGCTGAGGCCCTCGCCGGGCACGCCGATCGCCAGGTCGTCGCGGCCGTCGCCGTTGAGGTCGCCGGTGGCCAGGGCCGCGCCGAAGGCGTCCCACTTCTCCGAGGCGCCGGCGATCCCCGGCGAGCTCTGCGTGAGCAGCCGGGCCCGGCGGGCGCGCGGGTCGAGCACGGTCACCGACCCCTGGCCGTCCAGGCGCACGCTGTCGGCGGGCGCGCCGACGGCCAGCTCGTCGCGGCCGTCGCCGTCGAAGTCGCCGGCCGTCAGCGCCGCGCCCCACTGGTCGGTGACGTTCGCCGGCTGCCGCACCCACGACGTCTTCTGGGTGATCTGGTACGCCTTGCGGCCCTTCATCCCGTAGACGGTGACCGCACCGCCCGACGCGTGGCTCGGGGAGCCCACGGCCAGCTCGTCGCGGCCGTCGCCGTCGAAGTCGCCGGCCGCCAGCGCCGCGCCGAACCGGTCGCTGCCCCGCCGGGCCGGGGCCAGCTCCTCGCCGGCGACCAGCCCGGCGGGGGAGCCGTCGAAGATCTGCACGACCCCGTTGCCGTCCGCGCCGGGCACCCGCGCCCCGGCGAACTCCTCCGACACCCCGACCGCCAGGTCGGCGCAGCGGTCGCCGTCGAAGTCGCCGACGGCCAGCGCCGAGCCGAAGGCGTCCCCGGGTTCCGCGCCGGGCTGGGTGAGCTCGACGGTCCGGCCCGAGCCGTACATGACGGTCACCGAACCGGCCCTGGAGTCGTCGTAGGGAGCGGCGACGGCGATGTCGGCGCGGCCGTCGCCGTCGAAGTCGAGGGGGTGCCCGCCGCACGCGCGGGCGGCGGGCCCGGCGGCGGAAACGGGCCCGGAGACGAGGGGGACGACCAGGCAGGCGGCGAGCAACGCGTTCATACCGACAGTCATCTCCATCCACGTCGAACCCGGACTTAACGCCACGAGAACGGGCCAGGAGGGCACGATGCACATCCGCTTCGGAAGGGACTTTCGGCCCGTCCGGCGGGGCGTGGGAGCGTGCCAGGATAGACGGGTGGACATCGACCTCGCTGATCTGGACTTCTGGCGCAAACCGCTCAAAGAGCGGAATGAGGCATTCGCCCGGCTCCGGCAACTGGAGCACCCGGTGTTCTTCCCGGAGAAGAAGGTGCCCTTCCTCCGCTCCGGCAAGGGCTTCTACGCCCTGGTCCGGCACGCGGACGTGGTCGAGGCCAGCCGCAACGCCAAGATCTTCTCCAGCGAGCCCGCCGTCACCAACCCCGAGCCGCCGGGCTGGGTCAAGCAGGTGTTCGGCGAGTCCATGGTGAACATGGACGACCCCCGCCACGCCCGCCTGCGCCGCATCGTGACGCGCTCGTTCAGCCCCAAGATGCTGGCGGGGCTCCAGGGCGACATCCAGGCCGCCTGCGCCCGCATCGTCGACGACGTCGTCAGGGAGGGCCCGCGCGACTTCGTCACGCAGGTGGCCGCCAAGCTTCCCATCCACGTCATCTGCGACATGCTCGACATCCCGCAGGAGCTGCGCGCCAAGGTCCACCAGCACGTCGACATCTCCACCGCCTACACCGGCGTGCGTCCCAGCCTGGCCCGCAGCGTCCAGATGGCCGGCCAGAACATGCTGGCCCTGCTGGCCCTGCAGCGCATGGTCATCAAGCTCGGCCACGAGCGCGTCGCCGAGCCCAAGGGCGACCTGGTCTCGCTCCTGGTCAACGCCAACCCCGACGGCGAGAAGCTGACCGACAAGGAGCTGGGCTCGTTCTTCTCGCTGCTGCTGGTGGCCGGCAACGAGACCGCCCGCAACACCATGGCCCACGGCATCCGGCTGCTCACCGAGAACCCGGCCCAGCGCGAGCTGCTGACCTCCGACTTCGACGCCCACATCAACGGCGCGATCGAGGAGATGGTCCGCTACGTCTCGCCCATCATGCAGTTCCGCCGCACGGTCACAGAAGACTGCACGCTGCGCGGGCTGGAGCTGAAGCAGGGCGACAAGGTCGTGCTGTTCTACGGCTCGGCCAACCGCGACGAGTCGGTCTTCCCCGACCCCGACACCTTCGACATCACCCGCGACACCAAGCCCCACGTCGGGTTCGGCGGGCCGGGCCCGCACTTCTGCCTCGGCGCCAACCTGGCCAGGCAGGAGATGCGCACCATGTTCCGGGAGCTGCTGACCCGGCTGCCCGGCGTGCGCTCGGTCGGCGAGCCCGAGCTGCTGCTGTCGAACTTCGACAACAGCGTGCGCAGTCAGGCGTTCACGTACTAGCCGTCTCCGGCTCCCCGGCCAGCACGTTCGTCCTGATGGTGAGGAACGTGATGGCCGCGGCGACCGCCATCATGACGGCGCTGATCAGCATGGCCGCCCGGAACCCGGCGTTGAACACCGGCGGGTTCTCGAACGCGTCGCCCACCAGGCCGACCAGCGGCGGCACGGCGGCCACCGCCAGCAGGCTCCCGGTGCGGGCCACGGCGTTGTTGACGCCGCTGGCCGTGCCGGCGTAGCGCTCGTCGGCCGTGGCCAGCACCGTCGCGGTCAGCGGCGCGACGGCCGCCGACAGGCCGAGCCCGAAGACGGTCACCGCGGGCAGCACCAGCAGCGGGTAGGAGGCGTGCGGGCCGATCATGCTCATCAGCACGAACCCGGCCCCCGCCAGCAGGATCCCGATCGTCATCGGCCAGCGCGGCCCGAACCGCCGGGCCGTCTCCCCGGCCCGCGACGACAGCAGCATCATCAGGATCGTGGTCGGCAACATCGACAGCCCGGCCGCGATCGGCGAGAACCCGGACACCACCTGGAGCTGGATCACCAGCAGGAAGAACACCACGCCCATGGCGGCGTACATGATCAGCGTGACGACGTTGACCGCCGTGAAGACGTGGTTCCTGAAGATGGCGACCGGCACCAGCGCCTGCGGCGACCTGCGCCGCTCGGTCACCACGAACGCCGCCCCGAGCAGCGCCCCCGCGATCAGCGGCACCGGCGCGCCCTTCTCGATCAGCCCGTACGTGATCCCGGCCAGCGCCAGCGCGGCCAGCATCGAGCCCAGGACGTCGAACCGCCCGGCCGCCTGCTCGTCACGGCTCTCCGGCACGTGCCGCAGCGTCACCAGCACCACGATCAGCGCGAACGGCAGGTTGATCAGGAACGCCCACCGCCAGCCGGCCGTCTGCACCAGCCAGCCGCCCAGCAGCGGCCCGATCGCGCTGGCCACGCCGCCCAGTCCGGACCACACCCCGACGGCCCGCGGCCGGTCCTGCTTGACGAACGACGCCTGGATGATGGCCAGCGACCCCGGGGTGAGCAGCGCGCCGCCGATGCCCTGCAACGCGCGCGCCCCGATCAGGAACTCGATGTTCGGCGACAGGCCGCACAGCGCCGAGGCCACGGCGAACCACACCGTGCCGATCAGGAAGATCTTGCGCCGCCCGTAGCGGTCGCCCAGCGAGCCGCCCAGCAGGATCAGGCCCGCCAGGGTGAGGGTGTAGGCGTTGACGGTCCACTGCAGGCCGTCCATGGCCGCGTTCAGCTCCCTGCCGAGGAACGGCAGCGCGACGTTGACCACGGTGCTGTCGAGCAGGGCCAGGCCGGAGCCGAGCACGGTCGCGCTCAGGATCCACCGCCCTCGCGCCGACTTCACCTGGACGTGACCGTTCTGTCCCATCCGTCAATCTTGTCACCGGCCCCGGCGGACTTCGGCGGCCACCCCGGCGTTCGGCCCTACGGGCGGGCGCCGAGGGCCCGGAGCACGAAACCCGACACGGCCTGCTCGGCCGTCTCGACCGTGACCTCGCCGCTGATCAGCGGCACCCGCTCGGCCCCGATGACGGCCAGCACCATCCGCGCCGTCGCGCCCACCTCGGGCACCTGGAAGTCGCCCGCCCGCACGCCGTCGTCGAGGATCCCCACCAGCACCCGCTGCATGGGCGCGACGTGCTCGGCGAGCTGCTGGTAGGCGTCGGGCCCGAGCGCCGCGCCGAGGTCGGCCGCGCCCGGGTGGGGGTGGGCCAGCAGCCCCGCGAGCTGCAGCCGGACGAAGGCCCGCAAGCGGTCGGCGGGCGAGGCCCCCTCGGGCAGCTCCCGCTCGTAGCTCTCGATGAAGTAGCTGGTGACGCGCTCGGTGAAGGCCAGCAGCAGCGCGGCCTTGTCGGGGAAGTAGTTGTACAGGACCGTGCGGGTGATGCCGGCCTCGTGGGCCACGTCCGTCAGGGAGATGGCGTCGATGCCCTGGGCCCTGGACAGGCGCGAGACGGCCTGCAGGATGCGGTCGCGCGTCTGGGCGCGATGCTCGCCGATCGTGGCGGCCGAGATGCGGGGCATGGGCCCATGGTAGGCCGGATCGCCGCCGGCGCACCCGTGACCGTCCCCGCGAGACCCGCGCCGTCGCGGGGCGGGCTCAGGGTTTGCGCCGGTCCGGGGCCGGGTGGCCGGTGACGGCGCGCCGGGCGAGGTCCCACAGGCGGTCCAGGGCGGCGAGGACGGGCGGCGACTCCGGCCCGAGCAGCCTGACCCAGGCGCCCGCCCCGTTCGGCAGCGTGCCGGCCCCGCCCGCCGGCCCGCCGCCTCCGCCCGCCGGCCCGCCGCCTCCGCCAGTGCCGGCGCGAACAGGTAGCCGACGAACGCCGTCAGCACGGTCGCCGCCACCACGCCGGCCAGGGCGTACAGCAGGCCGAGGACGGTCGGCACGACGAACGCGCAGCACAGCGCGATGCCGGTGAGCACCGCGTTGTAGCCGTACAGGCCGGCGCCGATGTCGGCCGCGGGCGCGCCGAGCAGCACGGCCACCAGGATCCCGACGGCGCCGGCGGCCAGCGCCGCCCCCGCCACCCGCCACCCGGCGAACGCCAGGCCGATCAGGGAGATCAGGCCGACGTACCACTTGCCCTGGAAGAACACCTGGCCGACGCCGTTCAGCAGCCCCTGCCACAGGTCGGCGAACGTCACCGTGGTCCCCGGGGACGTCGCCGACGGCGGCGCCGCCAGGACGTGCCCGCGCCAGACCCGCTCGTGGGCCGGGCCGCCGACCGCCATGATCGTGGCCACCGCGCAGAACGGCGCGGTGAGCCACGGCATGTCGTGCGGCCCGAGCAGCGTCTTGAGCGCCGACGTCAGGACGCTGCCCATGATCGCGCCGACGACGACCAGCAGCAGCGTGATCCACCGGGCCTGGCCCGCCTGTCTCTCTCGCCGGGACCGGGGTGGACGAGCGGCAACATTCCTGCGCGGCCGGCGGGCCACGCGGCGGCGGTTCGATGGACATGCTTTGCGAAAGCCGTCGAGCACTAAGAGCGCCTCAACAATGCACATGCCCGGCAAAGGCGCTTGACCAGGGAGTTTTGCCCTCGGTTCGCCCGATCATCTCTGTCTGGGGACAGGAAGGGAGGCCGGGCGATGCCGCCAGGGCTCAACACCGGGGATTCGGCCTGGGTGCTCGTGAGCGCCGCCATGGTGCTGCTCATGACGCCCGGACCGGCCTTCTTCTACGGCGGCATGGTCCGTGCCCAGAACGGCGCCGGGGTGATCGGCTTCGGGGACCTGCGCTTCGCCGACATCACGCCCACTATGCTGCACGGCCGCGTCCCCACCTACGCCTTCGCGCTGTTCCAGCTCACCTTCGCCATCATCACGGTGGCCCTGATCAGCGGCTCGGTCGCCGGCCGGAGGACCCGGCTCGGACCGTGGATCGTGTTCTCCGTCGTCTGGGTGACGCTGGTGTACTTCCCGATCGCGCACTGGGTGTTCGACCGGCAGGGCTGGATCAGCCGGTGGGGCGTGCTCGACTTCGCCGGCGGCCTGGTCGTCGAGCTGAACTCGGGCATGGCCGACGGCGGCATCGCGGTCAACGCCTTCCTGACCACCATGATCGCCGGGGCCGCCGGGACGCTGACCTGGCTCGTCCTGGAGTGGTTGCGGCACCGGCACCTCACCCGGCTCGGCCCGGCCACCGGCGCGCTGGCCGGGCTGGTGGCCATCACGCCCTCGTGCGCCTTCGTCAACGCCGAGGGCGCCCTGGTCGTCGGCACGGCCCTCGTCGGCCTGCTGGCGACCGGCGTCAGCGCCACCAGGACCAAGGGCCTGCTCTACGGCGGCCCGATCGAGGTGCTGCTCAAGCGCTCGCCGCGATCGTCGTGGTCGGCCTCTGCTCCTTCATCGTCACCTACCTCATCGGCCGCGTCGTGGACCGGCTGTGCCGGCTGCGCGAGACCGAGGCCGAACAGCTCGCCGGCACCGCGGCGCAGCTCGGGCCGGAGGACTGATGGCCGTCACCCGGCATCCGGCCCGCGCCCTCGTCCTGATCGGGGTGGGCGGCGGCGGCGGCGCGGTCGCCCGCCACCTGCTCACCCAGACCCTGATGGGCGCCGACCACCCGCTGCCCTGGCCCGCGCTGGCGGTCAACGTCCTCGGCTGCCTGCTGACGGGCCTGCTCACCGGCGAGCTGACCCGCCACCCGCTGCACCGCATGCCGGTCAAGGCGCTGCTCGGCACCGGCTTCCTGGGCGGCTTCACCACCTTCTCGCACCTGGTGGACGGCGTCCGGGAGCTCACCGTGGGCGGCGCGGCCGGCTGGGCGGTGCTCTGCCTCGTGCTCAGCGTCGTCCTGGGCCTGCCGGCCGTCTGGGCGGGCCTGCGGCTGGGCGGCCGCCGATGATCCTCGTGCTGGCCGTCAACGTCATCGGCTCGGCCGGGCTCGGCGTCCTGACGGGCATCGCCTCCCGCGGCTCCCTGCCGCCGGTCGTGTTGTCGCTGGTCGGCACCGGGTTCTGCGGCGCGCTCACCACGTTCAGCACCTTCAGCACCGACACCTGGAAGATGCTGGCCGCCGGGTCCACCGGCCGGGCGCCGGCCGACATCGCCGTGAACCTGGTGCTCGGCCTGGCCGTCGTCAGCCTCGGCTACCTGCTCGGCAGGGCGATCGCCGGCTGACCGGAAGGAGGCGGGAACGCCGATGACCACCGCCTCCCCATGGGAGCGGGCCAAGCGGGCCCTGGTCGGCCGGCCGCTGCGGACCAAGCACCTGGAACGGCAGCTCCTGCCCAAACGGCTGGCGCTGCCCGTCTTCTGCAGCGACCCGATCTCGTCGGTGGCGTACGCGACCGAGCAGATCATCATGGCCCTCACCCTGGGCGGCCTCGCCCTGCTGCACGTGACCGGCTGGATCGCCCTGGCCATCGTGGCCATGCTGATCATCATCATCGTGTCCTACCGGCAGACCTGCTACGCCTACCCGGGCGGCGGCGGCGCGTACGTCGTCAGCCGGGAGAACCTGGGCGTCAACGCCAGCCTGGTCGCCGCCGCCGCGCTGCTGGTCGACTACGTGCTGACCGTCGCCGTCTCCGTCGCCGCGGGGGTGGACGCCATCACCTCCTACGCGCCCGGCCTGGAACGCTGGTCGGCGCCGCTGAGCGTGGCCTGCGTCGCGCTGCTCACCCTGGTCAACCTGCGCGGCACCCGCGAGTCCGGCCGCGGCTTCGCGGTGCCCACCTACGCCTTCATCGCCGCGGTCTACCTGATGTTCCTGGTCGCCGCCTGGCGGCTGCTGACCGGCGAGCATCCCCGCGCGGTCAGCGCCGACTTCACCATCGAGCCGCTCTACCAGCCCGTCGGCTTCATCGCCGTCTTCCTGGTGCTGCGCGCGTTCGCCTCCGGCTGCACGGCGCTGACCGGGGTGGAGGCGGTCAGCAACGGCGTGCCCGCTTTCCGCCGGCCCAAGAGCACGAACGCGGCGAACACCCTGGCGATCATGGGCGCGCTGTCGGTCACCATGTTCTCCGGCATCACCGTGCTGGCCCTGCTCACCCACGTGCGGATGACCGACCCCGACCACCCCGGCCGGCTCGCCGGGATGCCCGCCGGGTACGTCGAGCCCACCGCCCTGGCCCAGATCGGCGACGCCGTCCTCGGCCGCGGCGTCCTGTACGCCTTCCTCCAGGCCAGCACCGCGGCGATCCTGATCATGGCGGCCAACACCGCCTACAACGGCTTCCCCATGCTGGCCTCGATCCTGTCCGCCGACTCCTACCTGTCCAGGCAGCTGCACAAGCGCGGCGACCGGCTGGTCTTCAGCAACGGCATCCTGCTGCTCGCGACGGCCGCGGCCGTGCTGCTCGTCGTCTTCGACGCCAACAGCTCACGGCTCATCCAGCTCTACATCATCGGCGTCTTCATCTCCTTCACGCTGAGCCAGGCCGGCATGGTGCGGCACTGGCAGCGGACCGTCCCGCGCTCGCCCGGCGTGCGGCGGCGCCAGGCCGTCAACGCGATCGGCGCGACGGTGACCGCCGCCGTCCTGGTGATCGTGCTGGTCACCAAGTTCGCGAACGGCGCCTGGCTGGTCTGCCTGGCCATCCCGGGGCTGTTCGCGCTCATGAAGGGCATCAGACGGCACTACGACCAGGTACGGGCGGCCACCACACCGGACACGCCCGTCGAGCTGCCCGGCGGCGCCCATGCCATGGTGCTGGTCTCCCGGCTGGGCAGCCCCGCGCTCCAGGCGGTCGCCTACGCCGCGGCCACCCGCCCGGCCGGTCTGGAGGCCGTGCACGTGTGCACCGACGAGGAGACGACCCGCGAACTGCGCGAGGGCTGGGAGCACTACGCCCCCTCCTCCGTGCCGCTGAGGATGATCGAGGCGCCCTACCGGACCGCCGTAGGCCCGATCCTGCGGCACGTACGCGACCGGCTGGCCCTGCACCCCGACCAGATCGTGACCGTCTACATCGTCGACTACGTCACCGGCCGCTGGTGGGAGCCGGCCCTGCACAACCGGCTGACCGCCCGGCTGCGGGACCGGCTGCTGCTGCTCCCCGGCGTCATGGTCACCCTGGTGCCCTACCGGCTGGCCTCGGGCGAAGAACGCGCCGAGCGCCCGCCGCGGCTGCCCACGCGCCTGGCCGTCCTGGCCCGGCGGCCGGACGGCGACGACGACCGGGCGCAGGCGGCTACGCCGCGGCCCTGACGACGTGCATGAGCTCGGCCAGGACCTCGGTGTTGAGCTGGTAGGCCAGCCGCACCTCGCCGATGATCCGCTGGCGCTCGCGCTCGTCGAGCTGCGCGCCGAGGGCGTCGAGCCGGGCGCGGTACTCGGTCTTGAACCGCGGCAGGCTGCCCACCTCGTCGAAGATGTAGAAGTCGACGCCGCCGCCGGCCTGGTAGCCGAAGATCTTCTGCAGTTCCATGCGGATGAACTGGCCGCCCGACAGGTCGCCGAGGTAACGGGTGTAGTGGTGGGCGACGTAGCCGCCGGGCCAGTCGGTCATCTGGTGGATGCGGGCCTGGAGGGTCCGGGTGGCCTTGGAGGGGGCGACGCGCTCGCGCCAGGCGGGGCCGTAGATGGTGGCCAGGTCGCGTTCCAGGGCGGGCTCGCGGTACAGCTCGGGGAAGACGAAACGGCCGGCGACCGGGTGGGCGGCCAGCTCCTTGGAGACGCCGTCGAGCGCGAGGTAGGCGAAGTAGTGCTGGGCGACCATCTCGCCGTACTCGTGCTCGTTCAACCGGCCGCCCATCAGCTCGGCGAGGTAGCCCTCGGACTCGGCCGACTCGTGGTCGCCCCAGGTGGCGGCCCTCAAGGTCTCGGAGAACGACGTCGTCACAGCACTTCCCCAACTCGTGCGAATGTTTCTGACACAGTGTCACAACCCTGGGGAGGCTCCGTCAAGGCGATGGCGACAGCATGTCAGCAAAACTCGCCTCCGCCGTTCATCTACCCAGGAAGGCGGGACTCAAGGGGGCATGCCTGGCGGGGACGTCCGTCGCGCACTGTGGTGGACGTCAAACGGTCCGCTACCTGGAAAAATCGCTCTAACATACGTTGACACCGTCACTCGCCAGTCAACCCAGGAGTGATCCTTGACCGTCCATGCCGACGTCGCCAGGCGACGCATCGAAGAGCTGCTCCGTGAGCACGAGGAGCAGGTCCTCGCCCGTTGGGTGCAGCTCGCCAAGGCCCCGTCGGGAGAGCTCCTCGACATTTACCGGGCCCTGCGGTCCGCGCTCGATCAGGGCATGGGAGACCTCGCCGACGTCAGGGGCCTGCTCACCGAGCTCTCCCGCACCCGCGCCCGCGCGGGCCACGCGCCCGCCGACACCGCCCGCGCCGTCTTCGGTCTCAAGGAGGCCCTGTACGAGCTCGTGGAGGCCGATGGCGAGCCTGAGGCCCTGCGCGGCTTCATCTGGTTCTCCCGGCTCATCGACGACCTGGGCCTGCTCACCTTCGAGACGTTCTCCGACGCCCGCGAGAAGATCATCCTGGACCAGGCCGAGCAGCTGCTCGAACTGTCCACCCCGGTGGTCAAGCTCTGGGAGGGCATCGTCGCCGTGCCGCTGATCGGCACCCTCGACTCCGCCAGGACCCAGGTCGTGATGGAGAAGCTGCTGCAGACCCTGGTCGACACCGGCGCCGAGCACGCTGTGATCGACATCACCGGCGTGCCCGCCGTGGACACCCAGGTGGCCCAGCACCTCCTCAAGACCGTGGTGGCCGCCAGGCTGATGGGCGCCGAGTGCGTCATCTCCGGCATCCGCCCGCAGATCGCGCACACCATCGTCACGCTCGGCATCGAGTTCGGCGACATCGTCACCAAGGCGTCGCTGGCCGACGCCCTCGCCCACGCCTTCAGGCGCAGCGGCGTGCAGGTGAGCCAGGCGAAGCACGCCCGCATCGCCGTCCGGGCGGAGGGCGCCTGATGGACCGGGTGCCCGTACTCAAGCTCGGCGACATCCTGATCGTGTCCATCCAGATCGACCTGGAGGACCAGAGCGTGCTGGCCCTCCAGGAGGACCTGGCCGAGCGGGTCGTCGCCACCGGGGCCAGAGGCGTGATCATCGACATCACCGCGGTGGAGATCGTCGACTCCTTCATCGGCCGCATGCTGGCCACCATCGCCACCATGTGCCGCATGCTGGACGCCCAGACCGTGGTCGTCGGCATGCGTCCCGCGGTGGCGATCACCCTGGTGGAGCTGGGCCTGTCGCTGGGCGGCGTGCGCACGGCGCTGAACCTGGAGAAGGGAGTGGCGCTCCTCGACCACGTCAGGGGCGCCGCCACGTGACCGAGACGATGACGATCGCGGGCAGTGCGGACGTCGTGGTGGTCCGGCAGATCGTGCGGACCCTCGCGATCGAGGCCGGGCTCTCCCTCGTGGACCAGACCAAGATCGTCACGGCGGCCAGCGAGCTGGCCCGCAACGCGCTCGTCTACGCCGGTGGCGGGGACGTGCGCATCGATCTCGTGGAGAACGGCAGGAAGCGGGGCCTGAAGCTGGTCTTCAGCGACGAGGGCCCCGGCATCCCCGACCTCGACAAGGCGCTCACCGACGGCTTCACCACCGGTGGCGGCATGGGCCTCGGCCTCGGCGGCTCCCGCCGGCTGGTCGACGAGTTCGACCTGCTCTCCGCCCCCGGGAAGGGCACGACCGTGACGGTGACCAAATGGGCGAGGTGAGCCCGGCCTGGGTGCGCGCCGAGGACCCGAGCGCCGTCGGCGCCGTCCGGCGGCGGGCGGTCGAGCTGGCCGAGGCGGCCGGCTTCGACACCACCCGCACCGGGCAGACGGCCGTGGCCGTCAGCGAGGCCGTCTCCAACCTGGTCAAGCATGCCGTGGAGGGCGTCGTCCTGGTCCGGCCGCACCCCGAGGCCCCGGCCAGCGTGGAGCTCGTCGCGGTGGACAAGGGCCCCGGCATGGCCGACGTGGCCCGCGCCCTGCGCGACGGCTACTCCACCTCCGGCACGCTCGGCATCGGGATGGGGGCCATCGCCCGCATCGCCACCGGATACGACGTTCACTCGGTGCCCGGCATGGGCACTGTGCTCGTCATGCATTTCACCGCCGAGAACACGCCCGGTCCCGCGCTGCGCGCCAGCGGCCTGACCCGGCCGATCGGCGACGAGGTGAGCTGCGGTGACGGCTACGCCATCGCCGAGAACGGCGAGAGCACCACGGTGCTGCTGTGCGACGGCCTCGGCCACGGCCACATCGCCGCCATCGCCGCGCAGACCGCCGTCGAGCTGTTCGCGCAGGTCCAGGACCAGGAGCCGCTGTCGATCCTGGAACACCTGCACCGGGGGCTGAGCGGCACCCGCGGCGGCGCCGTCGCGGTCGCCCGGGTCGGCCGGGACACCGTCACCTACGCCGGGCTGGGCAACGTCTCCGGCTGGGTCGCCGACGCCGGCGGCCGGCAGGGCATGATCTCGCTGCCCGGCATCGCCGGCCACCAGGGACGCACCCTCCGCCAGTACGAGTACAAGATCCCCCCGTACGCCACCGTCGTGATGCACTCCGACGGCCTGACCGACCGATGGGACCCCGGGAACGTGCCGGGGCTGTTCGCGCGCACCCCCGCGGTCATCGCCGCGGGCCTGCTGCGCGAGGCGGGCAGCAGGCGTGACGACGCCTGCGTGGTGACGGTGAGGCCCGGCAATGGCGGCGACTGAGCTCATCAGGGTCAGGCTCGACACCGACCAGGACGTCTTCGTCCTGCGCCGCCTCGGCCGGGCCGCCGCCGAGCTGGTCGGGCTGGAGTCCCAGGACCAGATCAGGGTCGCCACCGCCCTCAGCGAGGTGGGCAGGGAGGCCTTCGGCAAGGGCGCCGCCGCCGTGATCACCCTCGGCCACGACGTGCTGCTGATCACCATCCGCCACACCAGGCCGTCCGGTTTGGACCGCTCCGAAGGCGTGACGCTGGCCGGCCGGCTCGTCGACGACATCGCCCACGGCGACGGCCACATCACGATCACCAAGCGGCTGCGGCCGCGGGTGAGCGCCGTCCCGCTGGAGGCCATCCGCGCCGACCTCGCCAAGCTGGCCCCGATCAGCGCGCTGGAGGAGCTGCGCGAGCAGAACAGGGAACTGGCCGAGACCCTGGAGGACGTGCTGCGGCTCAACTCCGAGCTGCAGGAGACCAACACCGGCGTGCTGGCCATGTACAACCAGCTTTCGGCCGAGCTGGAGGAGACCAACAGGGGAGTCGTCGCCTTGTACGCCGAGCTGGACGAGAAGTCCGCCCAGCTCCGCGAGACGATCGAGGCCCGCAACCGCTTCTGGGCCACCGTCAGCCACGAGCTGCGCACCCCGCTGAACTCCGTCATCGGCCTGGTCCGGCTGCTGACCGGCCAGGGCGGCGAGCCGCTGACCGAGGAGCAGGCCCACCAGATCGGGCTGATCGGCGACTCGGCGCAGACGCTGCTCGAACTCGTCAGCGAGCTGCTCGACATGGCCAAGGCCGAGTCCGGCCGCCTGGACCCGCAGCCCACGCTGGTCAACCTGGCGCGGATGGCCGGGCAGCTGCACGTCACGATGCGGCCGACCAGCGAGCGCGCCGGCGTGACGCTGAGCCACGAGATCACGCCGGAGGCCACCGAGCTGTACGCCGACGAGAGCATGTTGCTGCGAATTCTCCGCAATTTGCTGTCGAACGCGCTCAAATTCACTCAAAGCGGGCAGGTAGTGCTGGCCGCGCATGCCGACGAAGCCAAGAGCGAGATCGTCATCACGGTCACGGACAGCGGCATCGGCATCTCGGAGGAACACTTGAGTCGCGTGTTCGAGGACTTCTACCAGGTTCCCGGCTCGCTGCAGGTCAGGGCGAGGGGCACCGGCCTCGGCCTGCCGTACGCGCGCAGGCTCGCCGAGGCGCTGGGCGGCACGCTGGAGCTGACCAGCACGCCGGGCGACGGCACCACCGCCACGCTGCGGCTGCCGCACCAGAGCGGCACGCCCGAGGTGCAGCGCGTGCTGATCGCCGACGACGACGAGGTCTTCCGCGCCAGCGCCCGCCGCATGCTCTACGGCTTCACCGTCCACGTGGACGAGGCCGCCGACGGCGCCGCCGCGCTCGAGGTCATGGCCGCCTCCCCGCCCGACGTGATCCTGGTCGACCTGCTCATGCCCCGCGTGGACGGCCACGTGCTGCTGCACCAGATGGCCGAGGACGAGCGGCTGAGCGACATCCCGGTCGTCATCGTGACCATCGCCCCGCAACACGCCCCCGGCAACCGGCCGGTACTGTCCAAGCACGGGCTGCGCAGGGAACAACTCCTGCAGGCCATCCGCAGCGCCCGCCAGGGCGAGAACGGCGGTGCTGGAGAGGACCAGGATGTCTGAGTCCGCACGCGTGCTGGTGGTGGACGACACCCCCACCAAGCGCTACATCCTGTCGAGCTGGCTACGACGGGCCGGGCACCAGGTGCTGGAGGCCAGGGGCGGCGAGGAGGCCCTCGGCATGCTCGCCGCCAACCAGGTCGACCTGGTCGTCCTCGACGTCCGCCTGCCCGACATCAACGGCTACGAGGTCTGCGAGCTGATCAAGGCCAATCCGGCCACCGCCTCCATCCCCGTCATCCAGGTGTCGGCCAACGCGATCACCCCCGCCGACCGCACCGAGGGGCTGGAACGCGGCGCCGACGCCTACCTGAGCGAGCCCATCGAGCCCACCGAGTTCGCCGCGACCGTCGAGGCCATGTTGCGCTACTACCGGGCGCGCTGGCGGGCCGAGCTGATGGCCGAGCGCCTGGCCAAGCTCGCCGAGGTGACGTTGCGGATGAACGAGGCCGAGACGTTCGACGAGCTGCTGACCGTGGCCGTCGAGGGCACCGCCGAGGTGCTCGGCCGCTACAGCGGCACGCTCGCCATGCTGCCCGACGGGCGGGTCCGGCGCTTCCGCGCCCGTCCCGGCGAGCCGGCCGGCGGCGCCCAGCCCGCCGCCTCCGACGTGCTGGAACGCCTGTCCGAGCGGACGCTGAAGGACGCCGCCAGGGCCCGGGTGTTCACCCTGGCCACCAGCGAGTGGGCGGGCCTGCTGCCCGACGTGCGCGCCGAGCACTCCACCACCGGCGTGCTCTGCCGTACCAAGAACTCCCCGTCGCCGGTCTACCTGGGCGTCGAGGCGGTCTCGCCGCTCGACGCCGACGAGGTGAACCTGCTGCGCCAGCTCGGCCAGGAGCTGGCCCTGGCGCTGGGCGCGCTGCGCGCCTACACCGAGGAGCACGACATCGCGCTGACCCTGCAGCGCAGCCTGCTGCCCAGCCGCATCCCCGAGGTGCCGGGCCTGCAGGTCGCGCTGCGCTACCAGCCCGCCGTGGACAACGTCGAGGTCGGCGGCGACTTCTACGAGGTGCTGCAGGTCGACGGACGCGTCCTGGTCGCCGTCGGCGACGTGGAGGGCCATTCCCTGCACGCCGCGACCGTCATGGCCGAGGTGCGCCACGCCCTGCGCGCCTCGCTCATCGCCCAGGTGGACCTGAGCGCCTCCCTCGACCTGCTCAACCAGATGATGCGGCGCTACCACCGGGGCCTGACCGCCACCGTGTGCCTGATGCTCATCGACCCGGCCACCGGCGAGATCGAGCTGGCCAACGCCGGGCACATGCCGCCGCTGTTCGCCGGGCCCGGCAGCTCGTACCACACGCTGGGCAACCTGCTGCTCGGCGCGGTGCCCGAGCGGTACCAGGTCGACCGGCTCAAGCTGCCGCCCGGCGGCACGATGATGTTGTTCACCGACGGCCTGCTGGAGGACCGGCACATCCTGCTCGACGACAGCATGGAGAAGGCCAGGCAGCTCGCCGAGACCGTCGAGGACGACCTGGAGGAGTTCGCCGAACGCATGCTGGGGGCGTTCGGGGCGCGCGAGGACGACGTGGCGCTCGTCGTCGTCCGCCGCACCCTCGACGCGGACTCCGCCGGCGCCTGAACGGGCGTACCTGGGCCTCAGCGGGTGTAGCGGTGCTTGGCCCCGGGCGGGAAGTACTCGGGGTCCCCGGCCTCGCGCAACCGGATGAACGGCATCTGCTGCGCCACCGGAACATAGTTCGCGAACTCGCTGTTCAGCCGCAGGAGCTGGGCCAGGATCGACGCGCCCACCGCCTGGGCGACCTCGTCGGTGGGCTTCTCGCCGGGCATCAGCTCCACCGTGACCGTCAGGTGCCGGTCGTGGTCGGCGTCCTCCGCCGCCTCCATCACGAACTTGCCCGTCACCGATCCGCTGACCTCCGGCTGCTCCAGCCCCACCGCGATGTTCTCCGGGTAGACGTTCGCGCCGTAGTAGGACAGCGTGAAATGGCTGCGGCCGAACACGTAGACGAACGGATGGCGTGGGCCGGCGACGTCCGTCCGGAAACCGTGCCGCTCGGCGAACCCCAGCATGCGCTCGTACGGGATCACCCCGCCCTCGTCGGCGATGTGGTACCGGATCAGAGGTACACCGTTGTCGCCGGAGAACAGCAGCGTGCCCTCGTGCTCCTCGAAGAAGCGCACCCGCGGGTCGTACTGCACCAAGGTCGGCAACCGGGACTCCCCGAACAGCTCCCTGGCCGTGTCCGGGCGGCCGGACAGGAAACGGCGCAGCTCGACCGAGAGCGGCGTCTCGTTGCCCAGCACCCCGGCGTCCGCGGTGCCGTACAGGGAGGCGATACCGCGCACCGGGTCGGCGATCCCGGCCCGCTCGGCCACCAGCGTGCGCCACTCCTCGCTGAACACCTCGCCCGCCGTGACCAGCTTGACGTTCCAGTCGGCCCAGGGGAGCGGCTCGGTGTCGATGACGTTCTTCAGGAACGGCGGATAGCCCAGCAGGACCACCTGGTCGAAGTGCGGCGCCAGCTCCGGCAGCACCCGCGCGATCTCCCTGCGGTCGGTGCCCGGCGCGACGACGGTGATCGGGTAGCCGCGTTCGGCCAGGTGACGACAGCACTCGATGGTGAACAGGCCGCCGACCCAGGTGCCCAGGGCGAAACAGACCACGGCCAGCGTACGGCGTTCGCGGGCCCCGAAGGAGTCCCGGAAGACCTCCTCGAAGCGGGCGGCGATCACCCGCTCGTCCGCCACCGTACGCGGCCAGAACGACGGCGTCCCCGTCGATCCCGAGGACACGGCGATCATGTCCCCGATCACGCCGTCCCGGCAGAGGTCGGGAAGCGGGTGACGGCGGATGTAGGTGTCCTTGGACGTCATCGGCAGCCGGCTGAAGCGCTCCAGACTGGTGACGCTCGCCGGCTCGACACCGTGCTCGGCCAGGAACGAACGGTAGGCGGGCACGGTGGCGGCCACCTGATGGAAGAGCTCAAGGGGATCCATGGGGTACGCGCGGCCGACCGCCCGCAGCCCTCAGCCCCGGACCGGCCCCCACGCCTCCTCCCTCCAAGAATTGATCGTCTCCAGCCCCCATGGTGACACCACCCCCCATCCCCGCCACCCCTCCCGACCCAGACCATCTCCACGCGCCGCGCCGCGCCGATGCCGTATGAAGCGCCCGCCGGTCCTGCCATTCGCCGGTTCTGTGCAGAGCGTCTGCGTGCGTCGTGGCGGTGCCGTGTGGAGCGCCCTGTCCCGTAGGGGCCATTCGCCCTGTGCCGCGCAGAGCGTCTCCGCCGCCGTGCCGGTGCAATGTGTAGCGCCCTGTCCCGTAAGCGCGCTACACGCCCCGCCGCCCCCTACCCCGCGCTACCACTGCGCTCCTGCCCCGCTGGTGTTCCGCGGACCTGTCTACCGGCTGGCGTGCCGGGGATCTGTCTTACCCGCTGGCGTCCCTGGCCCCCTCGTGCCGCTGGCCGCGTCGTCCCCTATGCCTGCCGTACCTCCCTGCGTGCCGTTCCCGTGCGCGCCGACCTGGTTCCCGCCGTACCGCGTACTTCCCGTCCGGGGAGCGCCGCGGCCCAGGTGCTTGAGGGTTCGCTGTGACCCTCGGCTACGCCGTTCCGCTGGCGTCTCGATGCCGTCCCTGTGTCCGTCCCCCTCGTCCTGCCGTGCCTCCTGCCTGCCTGGTCGTTGCTGTATCGCTGTACGTCCCGTGGCTGTGAGTGCGGTGTTCCCGGGGTTTCGGGGGCTGTGCCCCTCCGCTATGCCGGCCCCGTGGTGTCGCTCATTCCGCAGCAAGCTTGTGCCCCCAGGTCCCTGGGCTTGGTCGCTGCTGTACCGCCGTACGCCCGTCCTGGTGAGCGTGGTGTGCCAGGGGCCTTTCGGCGGGCTGTGCCTCTCGGCTGCGCCGTCCTCGTGGTGCCCTCGTCCCGCCGTCTTCCTGCGCCTGCGGGACCTGGTCGTCGCCGTACCGCCGTACTTCTCGTCCCGGTGGGGGCGGCGTCCCAGGTGCTTGCAGGCTCGCCCTGTCCGGCGGCTACGCCGTCCCCAGAGATTCCCCGGAGCTTGGCGGCACCGTACTCGTACGCTGGGCTCTTGTGGCGTCGTCCTGTGGCGCTCGGTGCTGCCCCGGCCTTGTCTCCGCCTCTCTTGCCCCGGGGGCGGAGGGTTCGGGGGTGGGGTTACTCGCCGGGGCGGACGAGGCCGGTTTCGTAGGCGAAGACGATGGCCTGGGCACGGTCGCGCAGCCCGAGTTTGGTCAGCACGCGGCCCACATGGGTCTTGACCGTCTGCTCGGCCACGAACAGTTTCTGGGCGATCTCCTGGTTGGACATGGCCTGGGCGACCAGGATGAGCACCTCCGTCTCGCGCTCGGTCAGCTCCTCCGGACGCCTCCCCGACGGCGGACGCGGACCGCCCAGCCGGGCGAACTCGTGGATCAGCCGCTTCGTGACGGCCGGCGCGATGAGCGCGTCGCCGGCGGCGACCACGCGGACGGCCTCGGCGAGCTGGGCCGCCGAGGCGTCCTTGAGCAGGAACCCGCTCGCCCCCGCCCGCAGCGCCTCGTAGACGTAGTCGTCGAGGTCGAACGTGGTCAGGATGAGCACCTTCGACGCCGGGCACGCCGCCAGCACCTCACGGGTCGCCTCCAGCCCGTTCATGACCGGCATGCGCACGTCCATCAGCACCACGTCGGGGCTCAGCGCGACGGCCCGCGTCACCGCCTCACGGCCGTCGGCCGCCTCGCCCACGACCTCGATGTCCGGCTGGCCGCTCAGGAACACGGTGAACCCCGTGCGGACCATCCCCTGGTCGTCGGCGATCAGCACGCGGATCACGCGGCGCCCTCCCTCTCCTCGATCTCCTCGATCGGCGACCCGATCGTCGATCCGGTTGCCGGCTCCTGAGGTTCCACCGGCAACGCGGCGCTCACCTGGTAGCCGCCGCCCCGCGTGGGCCCGGCGTCGAGCGTGCCGCCGAGCAGCGCCGCGCGTTCCCGCATGCCCACCAGCCCCTGCCCCGCGCCGGGCGCCGCCGCGGGGGACCGGCCGGGGCCGTTGGCGACGCGCAGGCGCAGCGTGCCGGCGTCAGCGGTGATGTCCACGGCGACGCTCGACCCCGGCGCGTGCCGCATCGCGTTGCTGAGCGACTCCTGCACGATCCGGTACGCCGACAACCCCACCGCGGGCGACAGCCGCCCGACCGGCCGCCGGTCGACCGCCACGGTCAGCCCCGCGTTGCGGGCGTTGGCCACCAGCTCCTCCAGCCGGTCGAGGCCGGGCTGCGGCGCGGTGTCGGTACGGCCCTCGGGATCGCGCAGCACGCCGAGGACCTGGCGCAGCTCGTTGATGGCCTCCAGGGACAACGCGCGGATCTCGGCCAGCCCCGCCTCCAGCTGGGACGCGTCGCCCGCGGCCCTGAGCGGCACCGCCTCCGCCTGGATGGCGATCACCGACATGTGGTGGGCCACCACGTCGTGCAGCTCGCGGGCGATGCGGGCGCGCTCCTCCAGCACCGCCTGCGCGCCCTCGGCCTGCCGGGTGCGCCGCTCCTCCTCGATGAGCATGGCCGTGGCGTTGCGCCGGGCGCGCACGTTGTAGCCGAACAGCAGGACGACCACGGCCACGCCCGCCACCACCGGCGTCGAGTCGACGTCGACGGCCAGGCACACCAGGACCGTGAGGATCCCGGCCCCCAGCGTGATCCGCCGCTCGCAGCGCACGCCCACGGAATAGAGCGCCAGCAGGTACGCCACCCCCACCGCGACCGGGTAGGGCGCGTAGCCCTCGTCGCGCCCGATCGTGAGGTTGACGAAGACGGCGACGGGGGTCAGCACGGCCGCCGCCCGCCAGGCCGCCAGCGGCCACCGGTTGCGCAGCACCACGGGCAGGCCGGCGGCCAGGGCCCCGAGGACGACGACGCCGCCCCAGAGCGGCGCGGGATCGCCGGGCGTGGCGGCGGCCTGCTCGTTCCACTCCTGGGTCGTGGACAGCGTCACGCCGAACAGCTCCACGCCCAGCAGGAGCTCGGCGATCTGCAACAGGCTGAACGTCCTGACCGGGACCAGCGCCGCCAGCCATCCGGGCACCGGCATCCGCAGCCACCGGGAACGCGGCCGGGATGGGGGCTCGGCGCTGCCCGTCAGCAACGCGAGCGTGAAGGGCCGCAGCACGGCCAGCAAGGCCCGCCACAGCGCCACGGCGAACCGCCCGGCCGCTCCTCCGGACGACTCCGGACGGCCGGTGCGCGCGTCGCCTTGGGAGGCGAGGGGCGCGGAGCGCCGGGCACGGTGATTCACCTGGTCAAGGATACGGAAGGGCGGGCGGCCGGGCGTCAGACCAAGGTCTGATCCTGATGTCACCCTCAGGTATCACTTACAACATTACGATCGCCGTGAGCGAACATCGGCAAGGTTGGGAACAACGGCGCGCTCCAATGAATTGAGTCGGTATAACTCAACCCTTTGGAGTTCGCATGAGTGAGAGCTTGATCCTCCCGGTCCTGCCGCTCGACGACGAGGTCGTCCTGCCGGGCATGGTGGTTCCGCTGGACCTGTCCGACTCCGAGGTGCGTGCTGCGATCGACGCGGCCCGCGCGTCCGGTGGTAACAAGCCGCGGGTCCTCCTCGTTCCCCGGATCGACGGCCGTTACGGCGCCGTCGGCGTGCAGGCCGTGATCGAGCAGGTCGGAAGGTTGCCCGGCGGTGAGCCCGCCGCCGTGGTCCGCGGTGTCAACCGCGTCCGCGTGGGCACCGGCACCACCGGCCCCGGCGCCGCACTGTGGGTCGAGGCCGACACGATCGACACGGTTCCGGCCGGCGAGCGCGCCCAGGAGCTGGCCAAGGAGTACAAGGCCCTGGCCACCACCATCCTGCAGAAGCGCGGCGCCTGGCAGGTCGTCGACCAGGTCAACCAGATCGACGACCCCTCGGTGCTGGCCGACAGCTCCGGCTACACCCCGTGGCTGACCACCGCCCAGAAGGTCGAGCTGCTGGAGGCCGCCGACCCGGCCGACCGCCTGGCCAGGCTCATCGAGTGGTCCCGCGAGCACCTCGCCGAGCTCGACGTCGCCGAGACGATCCGCAAGGACGTCCAGGAGGGCATGGAGAAGCAGCAGCGTGAGTTCCTGCTGCGCCAGCAGCTCGCCGCGGTCCGCAAGGAGCTGAAGGAGCTCAACGGCGACACCGCCGAGAGCGAGGAGGAGGACTACCGGGCCCGCGTCGAGGCCGCCGACCTGCCGGAGAAGGTGCGCGAGGCCGCGCTCAAGGAGGTCGACAAGCTGGAGCGCACCTCCGACCAGTCCCCGGAGGGCGGCTGGATCCGCACCTGGCTCGACACGGTGCTCGACATCCCGTGGAACGAGCGTACCGAGGACAACTACGACATCGCGGGTGCGCGGGCCGTGCTCGACGCCGACCACACGGGCCTCGACGACGTCAAGGACCGCATCATCGAGCACCTGGCCGTGCGTAAGCGCCGCCAGGACAAGGGCGTCGGCGTGGTGGGCGGCCGGCGCAGCGGCGCCGTCCTGGCCCTCGCCGGGCCTCCCGGGGTCGGCAAGACGTCCCTGGGCGAGTCGGTGGCCCGCGCGATGGGCCGCAAGTTCGTCCGGGTCGCGCTCGGCGGCGTACGCGACGAGGCCGAGATCCGCGGCCACCGGCGCACCTACGTCGGCGCCCTGCCGGGCCGCGTCGTCCGGGCCATCCGCGAGGCCGGCTCGATGAACCCGGTCGTCCTGCTCGACGAGGTCGACAAGGTCGGCGCCGACTACCGCGGCGACCCCACGGCGGCGCTGCTGGAGGTCCTCGACCCGGCCCAGAACCACACCTTCCGCGACCACTACCTCGAGGTCGAGCTCGACCTGTCCGACGTGCTGTTCCTGGCCACGGCCAACGTGCTGGAGGCCATCCCCGGCCCGCTGCTCGACCGCATGGAGGTCGTCACCCTCGACGGCTACACCGAGGACGAGAAGGTCGCCATCGCCCGCGACCACCTGCTGCCCAGGCAGCTGGAGCTCGCCGGGCTGACCTCCGAGGAGGTCAAGGTCGACGACGGCGCGCTGCGGCGGCTGGCCGGCGAGTACACCCGCGAGGCGGGGGTGCGCTCGCTGGAGCGGGCGGTCGCCAGGATCCTGCGCAAGGTGGCGGCCAAGGACGAGCTGCCCGTCACGGTCGGCCCGGACGACCTGGTCGGCTACATCGGCAGGCCGCGGTTCGTGCCGGAGTCGTCGCTGCCCGAGTCCACCCAGCGCACCTCCGTGCCGGGCGTGGCCACGGGCCTGGCGGTGACCGGGGCCGGCGGCGACGTGCTCTACGTGGAGGCGTCGCTGGCCGACCCGGAGACCGGCGAGACCGGCCTGACCCTGACCGGCCAGCTCGGCGACGTGATGAAGGAGTCGGCCCGGATCGCGCTGTCCTACCTGCGCTCGCACGGCGCGGAGCTGGAGCTGCCGGTCACCGCGCTGAAGGACCGCTCGGTCCACGTGCACTTCCCCGCGGGCGCCGTCCCCAAGGACGGTCCCTCGGCGGGCGTGACGCTGACGACCGCGCTGGCCTCGCTCCTGTCGGGCCGCCAGGTCCGCGCCGACGTGGCCATGACCGGTGAGATCTCGCTGACCGGGCGGGTCCTGCCGATCGGCGGCGTCAAGCAGAAGCTGCTGGCCGCCCACCGGGCGGGCATCACCACGGTGCTCATCCCGGCCCGCAACGAGCCCGACCTGGACGACGTGCCCGCGGAGGTGCGCAACGAGCTGACCATCCACGCGGTCAGCGACGTGCGCGAGGTCCTCGACATCGCGCTGACGCCGGCCGAGGTCGCCTCCACGGTCGCGGCCTGACCCGCGCCCGGCACCGCCCCGCCGCACCCGGCCTTCCGGACGCGGCGGGGCGGCTTCGTGTGCGAGGGTTTGAACGAACCGGCGTGCCAGGCCCGCGCCGGGGTCAGCCGGTGACCAGCAGCGCCTCCAGCTCCTCCAGCAGCGCCACGACCCGGGCCGCGCGCTCGGGGTCGTCGCCCACCGCCGCGCGCACCGCCTCCTCCACCGGCCTGGCCGCCCGGCGGTGGACCGCGGCCAGCGCCGGCTCGGTCAGCGTGACCAGGGTGCGCCGGCCGTCGGCGGGGTCGGGCTCGGTCCTGACGAGGCCGCGCTCGCGCATCCGGGCCACCGAGGCCGACACGTGGCTCTGGACGAAGCCCGTCCTGGCCTGGATCTCGCCGACGGTGCCGCCCGGGTGGCGCAGCACGTCCTCGAAGACGGCCTCCTCGCCGGGGGTGAGGGGCGGGCCCTTGGTCTCGCCGGCCGCCGTCTTCGACAGCTCCACCAGCCGTCGTCCGAGCCTTCGCAGTCGTGCCACGTTCATGGTGGCCGATTGTATCGCTGGAGATGTATCGTCAGCGATATGAATGGGGTGGCGAGGACGGCGGTGGGCGCGGCCTGGTTACGGGCGCGCGAGAGCGAGCGGCCCGACCGGCTGTTCGAGGACCCGTACGCGGGCGCCTTCGTGGCGGCGGCGGACGCCGGGCCGCCGGATGCCGGGCTGGGGAGCGGGGCCGGTGATCTCTTCAGCGACCACCTGGTGTTCAGGACCAGGTTCTTCGACGACCACCTGAGCGGTTCCGGCTGCGACCAGGTCGTCCTGCTGGCCGCCGGGCTCGACGCCCGCGCCTTCCGGCTCGACTGGCCGCCGGGCGTGCGGCTGTTCGAGCTCGACCTGCCCGAGCTGCTGGCGTTCAAGGACGGCGTGCTGCGCGGGCTGGCCGCGACGGCAAGGTGCGAGCGCGTCCCGGTGCCGGTGGACCTGCGCGAGGACTGGCCGGGCAGCCTGCGCGCGGCCGGGTTCGACCCGGCGCGGCCGACGGCCTGGCTGATCGAGGGCCTGCTGATCTACCTGAGCCCGGCCGAGGCCGGGCGGCTCCTCGACGGCGTCCGCGCGCTGTCGGCGGCGCGCAGCAGGCTCGCCTTCGAGTACGACCCGGCCGCGGCCGCCCTGCTCGCCGAGCGGGCGCGCACGATGCCCGAGCTGCGGCGGATCGCCACGCTCTGGAAGGGCGGCCCGGGAGAGGACGCCGTCGCCCGGCTCACGGCCCGCGGCTGGCGGGTGCGTACGGTCGATGCCTCCACCCTCGCCACCCGGTACGGCCGCCCCGCCCCCCGCGGCGGATTCCTCACCGCGGTGCTGAGTGACGCAGATCACCGCAATTCCCCGGAATAGGAGTATGTAAAGGCGGCGTTAGCACCGGCGTGAACGAGGCATACGCGAACGACCACCGCGCCCACCGGGACGCCATGTGTTGTCGCATGCGTATGGGGCGAATGCCGGCCCGTTAGAGACCAGATCCCGCCCGTTCTCCTCGAAGGTCACCATGATCCACACTTTCTGCTTCGTGCTGCGCAGGCTGAGTCACCTGCCGTTCCCTCCGGGCAGCCACTAGATCCCACCGCTCCGACGGTGATGTTCGTGTAAGGAAGCGGCCCGCCATCCGGCCGCTCTCAGTCGTGGGGAAATTTCGTGATCCAGGCTTCCGGCCTGCGCAAGCAGTACGGCCAGACCGTCGCGCTCGACGGCGTCGACCTGCATGTGCGCGAGGGCGAGATCTACGGCGTGCTCGGCCAGAGCGGCGCCGGCAAGAGCACGCTGCTGCGCTGCGTCAACCTGCTCGAACGCCCCACCGCGGGCACGGTCACCGTCGCCGGGCAGGACCTGACCGCCCTGCCCGGCCGCGAGCTCAACCGCGCCAGGCAGCGCATCGGCATGATCCACCAGCACTTCGCGCTGCTGTCCTCGCGCACGGTGGCCGGCAACGTCGCCTTCCCGCTGGAGGTCATGGGCGTGCCCAGGGCCGAACGGCAGCGGCGCGTGGCCGAGCTGCTCGACCTCGTCGGCCTCCAGGGACGCGGCGGCGACCGCCCCCACCAGCTCTCCGGCGGCCAGAAGCAGCGCGTCGGCATCGCCAGGGCGCTGGCGGGCAACCCGTCGGTGCTGCTGTCGGACGAGGCCACCTCCGCGCTGGACCCGGCCACCACCCAGTCGATCCTGGCCCTGCTCAAGCGGCTCAACGCCGAGCTGGGCCTGACGATCCTGCTCATCACCCACGAGATGAACGTCGTCAAGAGCGTCTGCGACTCGGTCGCCATCATGACCGGAGGCCGCATCGAGGAGTCGGGGGCGATCGCCGACCTCATCAGGACCCCCGGATCCCGCCTGACCAGAGAGATCTTCCCGCTGCCCGAGCCCGCTCCGGCCGGTTCCGTCACGCTCACCTTCACCGGCGACCCGGGCCGGCCGCTGGTCTCGGAGATGGCGCGCAAGTTCGACGTGGACGTCAACATCCTCGGCGGCTCGATCGAGGACCTGGCCGGCGGCTCGGTCGGCCGCCTGCGCGTGGCGCTGACCGGCGCGGAGTCGTCCTCGGCGCTGTCGTTCCTGCGGGAGTCGGGGCTGCTCGTCGAAGTCGCGGGGGAGGCCGCATGACCTGGGAAGAGATCGCGCCGCTGCTGTGGCCGGCCACGTGGGAGACCGCCCAGATGGTGGGGTGGGCCACGCTGTTCACCGTGCTGTTCGGGCTGCCGCTCGGCGTGGCGCTGGTGGCCTTCGACCGGGACGGGCTGCGCCCGCTGCCGGCGCTGAAGTCCGTGCTGGGGATCGTCGTCAACATCGGGCGGTCGCTGCCGTTCATCGTGCTGATGATCGCCATCATCCCGTTCACCCGGCTCGTCATCGGGACCACGATCGGCACCGCGGCCGTGGTGGTGCCGCTGACCGTGGGGGCCGTGCCGTTCTTCGCCCGGCTGGTCGAGACGGCGCTGCGCGAGGTCGGCACCGACGTCGTCCAGGCCGCGCAGGCCATGGGGGCCGGCCGGACCGCCATCGTGCGCAAGGTCCTGCTGCCCGAGGCGCTGCCGGGCCTGGTGTCGGGGCTGACCGTCACGATCGTCGCGCTCATCGGGTACTCGGCCATGGCGGGCACCGTCGGCGGCGGCGGGCTCGGCGACCTGGCCGTGCGCTACGGCTACCAGCGGTTCGAGACGCTCGTGATGATCGTGACCGTCGTCCTGCTCATCGTCATCGTGCAAATTCTGCAGAGTCTGGGCGACTGGGTCGCTCGGCGCATTTCACATAAGTAAGGGAAAAATCATGAAGATTCGCTCGATATTGGGTGCTGCTGCGCTGTCCCTGTTGCTCGCCGCATGCGGTACGTCGCAGTCCGCGACCACCACTCCTGCCGCCGAGTCGGCCGACACGGTGCTGAAGGTGGGCGCGAGCCCCGTCCCGCACGGCGAGATCCTGAAGTTCGTCAAGGACAACCTGGCCCCGGCCGCCGGGCTGAAGCTGGAGATCGTCGAGTTCACCGACTACGTCCAGCCGAACGTGCAGCTCGACGAGGGCCAGCTGAACGCCAACTTCTTCCAGCACAAGCCCTACCTGGACGACTTCAACTCCTCCAAGGGCACCAAGCTGAGCTTCGTCACCCCGGTGCACCTGGAGCCGCTCGGTCTGTACTCCAAGAAGATCACCTCGCTGTCGGCGCTGGCGGACGGGGCCACCGTGGCCGTCCCCAACGACGCCACGAACCTCGGCCGCTCGCTCAAGCTGCTCGCCGACAACGGCCTGGTCAAGCTCAAGGACGGCGCGGGCACCGCGGCCACCGAGCGCGACGTCACGGACAACCCCAAGAAGCTGCAGTTCAAGCCCCTTGAGGCGGCCCAGCTCCCGCGCTCGCTCGACGACGTGGACGCCGCGGTGATCAACGGCAACTACGCCATCGAGGCCGGGCTCAAGCCCGCGAGCCAGGCGCTGGTGCTGGAGAAGACCGAGGGCAACCCGTACGTCAACGGGCTCGTCGTCCAGGCCGGCCACGAGAAGGACGCCAACATCGTCACCCTCGGCAAGCTGCTCCAGGACCCGAAGGTCAAGGACTTCATCAAGCAGAAGTACGAGGGCTCGGTGATCCCCGCCGAGTGACCCCGGCGTCGATCGACGCCGAAGCCGCGGCCCTCCATCCGGGGAGCCGCGGCTTCGGCGCGCCCTAGCGCCGCCGCCGAGCGACCGAATACTGTTCTAATATGTACCCGGGAGCCATCGCAGCCGTCACCCCCGACAAGCCCGCTGTGATCATGGCGGGCTCCGGGCTGGTCCTCACCTACCGCGAGCTCGAAGAGGAGTCCAACCGCCTGGCCCACGCCTTCCGCGCGGCCGGGCTCAAGCCCGGCGACCACGTCGCCTTCATGCTCGCCAACCACCCGCTCTTCCTGGCCATCGCCTGGGCCGCGCACCGCGCCGGCCTGTACTACACGCCGATCAGCTCCCGCCTGCAGACCGACGAACTCGCCTACATCGTGGACAACTGCGGCGCCCGGGTCTTCATCTCCAGCGCGAACCTGTCCGAGGTAGCCACCTCGATCACCGACGCCACGCCGCGCGTGGAGCTGCGGCTCATGCTCGACGGCGTCGCCGAGGGCTTCGCCTCCTACGAGGAGACGGTGGCCGGCTGCCCGGTCACCCCGATCGCCGACGAGTGCCAGGGCGCCGACATGCTCTACTCCTCGGGCACGACCGGCCGTCCGAAGGGCGTCAAGGTGGCCGCCTCGCTGGCGCCGCTGGCCGAGTCGAACACGCTGGTCCGGCTCATCCAGGCGCTGTTCGCGCCGTCGGCCGACAGCGTCTACCTCTCGCCCGCGCCGCTGTACCACGCCGCGCCGCTGCGCTACTGCCTGTCCTTCCAGCGGCTCGGCGCCACGGTGGTGGTGATGGAACGCTTCGACCCCGAGGAGTACCTGCGGCTGGTCGAACGGTACGGGGTGACGCACTCGCAGCTCGTGCCGACGATGTTCATCAAGATGCTGAAACTGCCGGAAGAGACCCGGAAGAAGTACGACCTGTCGTCGCTGGTCTGCGCCATCCACGCGGCTGCGCCGTGTCCCGTGCCGGTCAAGGAGCAGATGATCTCCTGGTGGGGGCCGGTGATCCACGAGTACTACGCGGGCACCGAGGGCAACGGCTTCCTCTACGTCGGCTCCCAGGACTGGCTGGAGCACAAGGGCACGGTCGGCCGCTCGCTGCTCGGCGTCGTGCACATCTGCGACGAGGAGGGCGAGGACCTGCCGCCGGGCGAGCACGGCACGGTCTACTTCGAGAACGGCGCCCGCTTCGAGTACCACGGCGACCCCGACAAGACCCGCTCGGTGCAGGACCCGAAGGGCCGGGGCTGGACCACCCTCGGCGACATCGGCTACCTCGACGCCGACGGTTTCCTGTACCTCACGGACCGCCGCTCGTACATGATCATCTCGGGTGGGGTGAACATCTACCCGCAGGAGGCCGAGAACGTGCTGGCGGTCCATCCCAAGGTGGCCGACGTGGCCGTGTTCGGCGTACCGGACGAGGAGATGGGGGAGCAGGTCAAGGCCGTGGTCCAGGCGATGACGGCGGCGGAGGCGGGGCCGGCGCTGGAGGCGGAGCTGATCGCGTACTGCCGGGAGCACCTGGCCCACTACAAGTGCCCGAAGTCGGTCGACTTTCGTGACGAGCTCCCGCGCCACCCGACCGGCAAACTCTACAAACGCCTCCTGAGGGACGAATACTGGCCCGCCCGCACCTGACCAATCGATGGGGGAGGCTTGGTGGTGCCCCCGGCCCTGCCGCGGGCCGGGGGCGGACGTGCCGGCCCCTCACCGAGCTGGACGGGAGACGAGCATGACCAATATCGGAGTGCCCGAGATCCTCGCTCTTCTGGTGATCCTCGCCCTCGGGGCGTTGATCTTAGGAGGCATCGTGTTCGTGGCGGTGCGGCTCGCCAACCGCGGCCGGCGGTAGCCCCGGCGCGGGACGCCTCCTCGACAACGCGGCTCCGGCCGCCTAGGGTGCGGGGCATGACGGACCGCTCGGCCGTGGGCCGGTGTGAGTGCGGGGCGGCCGCCGGACCGCTGGGCACCTGCGCGGACTACTACCACGCCGTCCTGTCCGAGGAGCAGGCCGATCCCGGCATGTACAGGTGGCACGCGCTGGTGGTCTGCGCGTACTTCCTGCAGCATCCGTCCGGGGCGCACCCGAAGTACCTCGACGGCCAGTTCCGCCAGTTGCAGCTCTGCCTGGACCGGGGCCTGGACGCGCTGCTTCGCGTGGGAGCCCGCCAGGTGGCCGGGAACAGGCACGGGAGGCGGCCGGTCCACGACCTGGAGCCGTTGTCGGCGTACGCGCCGCTTCCGCCGGGTGGGCCGCCCCGGCACTTCCGCGCCACCTTCCGCGACCTCCCGTTCCGGGACGGCAGCTTCGTGTCCGACGGCCATCAGGCCTACGGCCACCGCATCGAGACGATCGCCGAAGCCACGGTGGAGTCCTGGAGATCCCTCCAGACCTGACCCCGTACCAGGCGGAGGCCGTGACGCCCGTTAACGGATCGTGGACCCGATCGCTGTCGGATCTTGATCTCGGGATGGCAGCCTCTCGACCCGTGACCTCTTCAGCAGGCGAGCACGCCGACGACCGTGTCCCCGTCCAAGTCCCTGTACTCAAGGCGTCCGACGCGGGCGACGGCGACCCCGCCTCGGCGGTACGGACGACCGGCACCGTCGCCGTCTGCCTGGGCCTGGTGCTGGCGGTGCTCACCATCGTCAGGCCGTGGCAGGACGAGCCCACCGCGTGGCTGCTCGTCTATCTGGTGATCGCCCTGGGCGGCTTCGCCCTGCGCATCGAAGCGGCCGTCCGCGCCCGCCGCTGACCGGACCTGCCGGTGTACGAAGACCGCGGAGAACCCCAGAATGGGGTCATGCGCCAGGAGATCGACCGGAGCAGGCTCAAGGTCACCAGCAGGAGGCAGATCGCGGAGTTACGGGCTCGGCGGGCTCGCGAGCGGGAGTGGCGTGAGGTGCGCAGGATGGCGCGCCTGTACCGGAAGATCCGTTTCGTCGCGATGATGATGATTATCCCCGTCGCCATGGCGGTAGGAGCCCTGCGGGCACTCGGCGTCATCCCGCCGTTGTAGCCGTAGGACACCGTCCGCTTGCCCAACCAGGAGTCGGTCATGCATTTCGGCCCCACCGTGATCCTCGCGCTGCTGGTCGTCCTCGTCGTGGTGGCGCTGGTCGTGGGAGGGATCGTGGTCGCCGCGGTGAGGCTGCTCAACCGCGGCCGCCGGTGAACCCACCCCCTCCTGAGGGGGTGCGCCCAAGCGGTGCCCGGTCGATTCCAGCTCAGCCGCTCCTGCGGGTTGGCGGTCCGTGGTCGCGAGGCAAGTGGTTTGTAGATTCTTTTCTCCTTTTGGGCAGATAAGTCCGGCCCGTGAGCAGCGCAGATAAGGTGTGAGTGAGTCGTCTCACAGAGTTCCGATCAGCGCCTTAACCAGCTCTTACGCCCCTCTTGGCACCCTTGAGCCATAGGGACTTGAGGGAGATGACAGATGAACGCGAACGAGCCTCGCGAGCAGGGCACCGGTGGGTGGAGCCAGTTCGGCGCCACCCCGCCGGCCGCCGGGGGCTTCCCCCGGCGGGACACGATCGTCATGGAGCAGCCGCCTCCTCCTCCGCCGTCCACCCCCGTCAAGGCGCGGCTCAACGCCGGGCAGAAGGCCGTCGCCGGGCTCGCGCTCGCCGCGATGGCCATCGGCGGCGGTGTCGTGGGAGCCGCCGTCGCGACCGCGTTCCAGCCCGAGCCGCAGCAGGTGGTCAGCGCGCCGAGCCCGGTGCTCAGGGCCGCCTCCAACCAGCTGTCCACCGCTGAGGTGGCCGAGCGGGTGCAGCCGTCGGTGGTCATGATCCAGGGGCAGACGGGCGAGGGGTCGGGGGTCGTGCTCTCCGAGGACGGCCTCATCCTCACCAACAACCACGTGGTCGTCGGCGCCTCGCAGGGCGGGGGTCAGATGACGGTCAAGTTCAGTGACGGGAAGACGGCCAAGGCCAAGGTCGTGGGCACCGACCCGGCCACCGACCTCGCGGTCATCAAGGCCGAGGACGTCTCGGGGCTGACCAAGGCCACGCTGGGCGACAGCGACCAGCTCAAGGTCGGCGACGACGTGCTGGCCATCGGCAGCCCTCTCGGCCTGGACGGGTCGGTCAGCAGGGGCATCGTCAGCGCCCTGAACCGTACGCTCAAGCTGGGCGGCGAGCAGCGTCAGCAGCTCCCGCCCGGTTTCGGCGGCGAGCAGCAGCAGAGCCCGGTGGAGGGCACCACCATCGGCGACGTCATCCAGACCGACGCCGCGATCAACCCCGGGAACTCCGGCGGCGCGCTGGTGAACGCGGCGGGCGCGCTCGTCGGCATCAACACCGCCATCGCCTCCGACGCGGCCGGCGGCGGCGTCGGCTTCGCGATCCCGGTCAACACCGCCAAGCAGGTCGCCGAGCAGCTCATCAAGAGCGGCAAGGTCAGCCACGCCTTCCTCGGCGTGAGCGTCACCGACGCCACCGGCGACGTGCCAGGCGCGCTGATCCGGCAGGTGACCGCGGACAGCCCGGCGGCCAAGGCCGGGCTGCAGGAGGGCGACCTGATCACCAAGATTGGGGACACACCTGTTGACTCAGGCGATACGGTTGTTGGACAGGTCAGAGGTTTCAAACCGGGCCAACAGGTCAAGATCACATATATGAGGGACGGTCGGTCCGCGGAGGCCACCGTCACCCTCCAAGAGAAGAAGTAAACACAAGGACCCCCTCCCGGAGACGGGTGTGCCGTTGAGATCGCTGCGGACTCGGCGGCACACCCCCCCATCAGGCGAAACGCCGGCCCTCGTCGCGGCGGTAGGCCCACGTCGCGGCGGCCGCCGCGATCACCGTCCAGACGCCCAGCATGATCAGCGCGATCCCGTCCGGGCGGGCCCCCGAGATGGCCGCCCAGATCAGCTCGGCCGCGCCCCTGGACGGAACGTACGGCGAGACGGCCTCCACGATGTCCGGCAGGATCTGCGGCGGCAGGATCAGTCCGCCCACGATGGCCACGGGGAAGAAGACGATCTGCGCCACCGCGAGCGCCGCCTTCGACGGCAGCGTCAGGCCGAGGAACAGGCCGATCAGCATGAACGGCACCCCTCCGGCGACCAGCGCGGCCAGCCCCAGGGCCAGCCGGACCGGCGTGATGACCGCCTCGGTCAGCAGGGCCGCGACCACCAGCACCGGCACCACCGACAGCAGCATGAGGACCACCGTCGAGACCATCCGCCCGGCCAGGCGCGGGAACGGTCCGGCGGGCAGCGTGCGGGTGTAGGGGTCCCAGGGCTGCTCGCGATCCTGCGAGACCGACGCGCTGAGCCCGATCACCGCCGAGGACATGGCGCCGAAGAACATCAGCGCCCCCGTCGCCGACGTCGCCGCCGCCGGGTCGCCGCCCGCGAACGGCACCACGAACGCCAGCATCGAGATGGCCGGGAACATGGAGCTGGCCAGGATCCCGATGGGCACCCTGAACTGCTCGACGAGCTGCAGCCGGGTGTGGGCCACGATCAGGCTAGACATGCGCGCTCTCCTTGGGGGGCGAGGTCGAGGTGATGGTGAGGAAGGCCTCCTCCAGCGTGGTCGGCCTGACCTCCAGCCCCGAGAACGGGGTGCCGCTGCGCACCAGCTCGACCACCAGCCGGTCGGGGTCGGTGGTCAGCAGGCTGACGCGGCCGTCCTGGCGTTCGGTGCTGAGCACGCCGGGCAGCTCGGGCAGGTCCTCGGCGTCGAGCGAGACGCGCCGCACCCCCACCATGTCGCGCACGGCCCGTACGGTGTCGTCGGCCAGGACGCGTCCCTGGCCGACGACGACCACGCGCTCGGCCAGCGCCTCGATCTCCTCCAGGTAGTGGCTGGTCAGGACGACCGTGCCGCCTTCGGCGTGGAAGGCCTGGATGCCGTCCCAGAGGGTGCGCCTGGCCTCGACGTCGAGGCCGGTCGTCGGCTCGTCCAGGAACACCAGGCGCGGGCGGCCGGCGAAGGCCAGCGCCACGGCCAGGCGCCGCTTCTGCCCGCCGGACAGCCCGCCCACCTGCCGCTTGACCAGGTCGCTCAGGCCGAAGCGGTCGAGCAGTTCGTCCTTGCCGAGCGCGTCGGGGAAGTGGGCGCGCACGAAGTCGGTGATCTCGCCGACCCGCAGCGACTCGGGCAGGCCGGTCTCCTGCGGGGTGACGCCGATGCCCCGGCGCGTCACGGGGTCCTGGGGCGAGCCGCCGAACAGCTCGACCGTGCCGGAGGTCGGGCGGCGCAGCCCGACGAACAGGTTGATCAGGGTGGACTTGCCCGCGCCGTTCGGGCCGAGCAGGCCGACCAGCTCGCCCGCCCGGATGTCGAGCGAGACGCGGTCGAGCGCGAGCACGTCCCCGTAGCGGCGGGTGACCTCCACCGTTCTGGCCAGGGCCGTCATGGGGTTCCTCCAGCGTTGTCGAGCAAGGCGCGGATCGCCTTGGTGTAGTCCTCGAAGGCCAGCCGTCCGCGCTGGGTGAGCGCGACGTACGTGACGGGGGTGCGGCCCTTGTGGGTCTTGGTGATGCGGACGTAGCCGGCGTCCTCCAGCTTGGTCAGGTGCACCGAGAGGTTGCCGGCCGTCATCCCGAGCAGGTCCTTCAGCGAGGGGAACGCGATCTCGTCGCGCCCGCCGAGGGTGTTGAGCGTGGCGACCACCCGCAGCCTGGCCTGCGCGTGGATCACCGGGTCGAGCTCGGGGACGGCCCCGTCGGGGCTCACATCCGCCGCCGCAGCACGACGCCGGCCGCGATGTAGCCGCCGCCGGTCAGCACGGCCGTCAGCAGCGCGTGCCAGCCGGCGCCGAGCATGACGCCCACCCCGTTGACGACCGCCGTCCACACGCCGACGAAGAACATCGGCCAGTACGTCCAGATCGCGCCGCCGGCCATGTAGAGCAGCGCGACGAGCATCATGAATCCGCCGCCCCACAGCAGGCCGCTCTCGGTGGCGGGGAGCTGGGGGCTGAAGCGGATGGCGAGCACCGTCATGGAGACCAGGCCGGCCATCCAGGCGTAGCCGTACATCATGCCCTTGGCCGAGGTCTCGCCGCGGACCTGCGCCCCCATCTTCACCATGCCGAAGATCGCGATCGCCCCGGCCAGCGACATGCCCGCGAACAGCACCGTGACCGCCTGCGGGTGGGAGATCGGCGCGTAGGGGACGCCGTCGAGGCCGTAGTGCAGGAACAGCGCCGTGAAGCCGAGCAGCCAGGCCACGCCCCAGGGCACGTAGAGCAGCACCGGGTCGCCGTGCAGGCGCCGGACCGTGGCGGTGCGCTGCTGCTCGATCAGCCGCAGCGTCTCCTCGGGAGTGCGCGCTCGATCGTCGTCCACCATGCCAACTCCTCTTACCTGCAAACAGGTTTGCATCATAAACCTGATGGCGACGCAAACTCAACACGAGGGCGAAAGGATCGGCTAGCGCCTGGTCAGCGCCTCGGACTCCCACAGGTCGCGGTAGTAGCCGGGCACCGCCACCAGCTCGTCGTGCCGCCCGCGCTGGACGACGCGGCCCTCGTCGAGCACCACGACCTCGTCCACCGACTCCAGGCCCTTGAGCCGGTGGGTCACCAGCACGGTGGTGCGGTCGCGGATGACGTCCAGCAGGTCGGCCATCAGGCGGTCGGCGGTCTCCTCGTCGAGCGCCTCGGCGGGCTCGTCCAGCAGCAGCACGGGCGGGTCGTACAGCAGCGCCCTGGCCAGGGCCAGGCGCTGGAGCTGGCCGCCGGAGACGGTCCTGCCGTCCTCGCCGAGCTCGGCGTCCCAGCCGGTGCGCTCGACCCACGGGCCGAGCCTGGCCTCCCGCACGGCCGCCGCCAGCCGCTCGTCGCCGGCGTCCGGCCCGGCCAGGCGCAGGTTGTCCCGCAGGGTGGTGCGGAAGATGTACGGGTCCTGGGTGAGGCCGGTCATCAGCGTGCGGACGTCGTCGCCGGACAGGTCGCGAAGGTCGGTCCCGTTGACGCGCACGCTTCCCGACTCGGGCTCGGCCAGCCGCATCAGCGCGGCCAGCAGCGTGCTCTTGCCCGCGCCGCTCGGGCCCACGATCGCCACCCGGCGGCCGGGGGTCAGGCGCAGCGAGACGCCGTCGAGGGCGGGCCTGGCGGCGCCGGGGTGGCGGACGACGAGGTCGTCGACCTCGACCGTCAGGGGAGCCGACGGCACGGGCGCGGGCGCGGCGGGCTCGGTGACGGCCGGCGCCGCGGCGCGGACCTCGCGCAGCCGCCGGATCGCGGCGGTGATCCCGGCCATGCGCTCGCCCGCCGCCGCCAGCGGCAGCACCGGCTCGAACGACACCAGCGCGGTCAGCGCGAGCACCGCCGTGGCGACGGAGCCGGCGCCCGCCCCCTGGGCGAGCAGCACGATGGCGGCCACCGTCAGCCCCTGGGCCAGCGTGCCGACCGCCAGGGCGGCGGCGTGCACGCGCGACTGGCGGCGCTCCAGCGCGGCCAGCGCCTCGTCGGCGGCCAGCGCGCCGGACAGCGCCCGCTCGCCCGCGCCGTAGGCGGCCAGGTCGGCCGAACCGTGCACGAGGTCGGCCACGCGGGCCGCCAGCGCGGCCCTGGCCGGGGCGATCCGGGCCGACCAGCGGCGCGCGGCGGCGGCGGTCGCGGCGGGCAGCAGCACGCCCGCCACCACGAGCCCGGCCACCAGCACCAGCGCGGTCAGCGGCAGCACGAACAGCCCGATGGCGACCGCGGCCAGCCCGGTCAGTAGCGCGGCGGCGGCCGGGAGCAGCGCGCGGACCAGCAGGTCCTGGACGGCCTCGGTGTCGTCCACCATGCGGCTGAGCAGGTCGGCGCCGCCGTGGCGGGGGCGCTGGGGCGGGACGAGCGCCTGGTACAGCCGTTCGCGGGTGCCGGCCTGGGCGCGCAGGGCCACGTCGTGGCCGGTGAGCCGTTCGGCGTAGCGGAAGACGCCCTTGCCGGTCGCGAACGCCCTGGTCGCCACGATGGCCACGGACAGCGCGGCCAGGGACGGCTGCTGCGCCGCCCGGGTGATCAGCCAGGCGGCGGCCGCGATCAGCCCCAGCCCGGCCAGGTCGGCGGCCGCCCCGGCCAGCACGGCCCAGGCCAGCCGGGTGCCCATGCGCCGGTTCATCGCGTGCTCCCCTCGGGAAGGGAGGCCACGCTCTGCGGCTCCCGGTGACCGTCGCCGTCGTGGCCGCCGTCCGGACGGGCCGGCCGGTCGCGGGTGGTGTCGGAGACGACGCGGCCCTCGTGCACCCGCACGATCCGGTCGGCGAGGTCGATCATCGCCGGCCGATGGGCGACGATGACGGCGGTGCGCCCCCGCGCCAGCTGCGCGGTGGCGGCCACGACGGCGGCCTCGCTGCGGCCGTCGAGACGGGCGGTGGGCTCGTCGAGCAGCAGCGCCGTGGCGTCCGGGCGGCAGAAGCCCCGGGCCAGCGCCACGCGCTGCCGCTGGCCGGCCGACAGGTTCGCGCCGCGCTCGCCGACCACGGTGTCGAACCCCTGGGGCAGGTCGTCCACGAAGTCGGCGTGCGCGGCGGCGGCCGCCCGCCGGACGTCCTCCAGGGTGGCGCCGGGCGCGCCGAGCCGGATGTTGTCGGCCACGGAGGTGGTGAACAGGTGGGGCCGCTGCGGCACGTACGCCAGGGCCGCCCGCCAGCTGTCCAGGTCCAGCTCGCGCAGGTCGGCGCCGTCGACCAGGACGCGCCCCTCGGACGGGCGCAGGAAGCCCAGGACCAGGTGGAGCAGCGTGCTCTTGCCGCCGCCGCTCTCGCCGACCAGCGCCACCCGCTCGCCGGGCGCGATGGTGAGCGTCACGTTCTCCAGGGCGGGTTCGTCCCTGCCGGGGTAGCGGACGGTCACGTTCTCCAGGCGGATCTCCGGCGCGCCGTGCCCGTCGTACGGGCGGGCCGGGCCGGGCGGGTCGCCGGCGGCCTCGTCAAGGACGGCGAAGGCCGCGTCGGCGGCGGCCACCCCCTCCATCGAGGCGTGGAAGCGGGTCCCCATGGCCCGCAGCGGCAGGTACGCCTCCGGCGCCAGCAGCAGCACCAGCAGCGCCGTCGTCAGGTCCAGCGAGCCGCCGAGCAGCCGCAGCCCGATCGGGACCGCCACCAGCGCCAGCGACAGCGACGCGCACAGCTCCAGCACCAGCGACGACAGGAACGCCACCCGCAACGTGCGCATGGTCGCGCTCCGGTGGGCGTCGGCGACCTGCCGGATGACCGTCGCCTGGTAGCGGGCCCGCCCGAAGGCGCGCAGCGTGGGCAGCCCGCGCACCACGTCGAGGAAGTGCCCGCCGAGCCGCGACAGGGCGTGGAACTGCCGCTCGGTGACCGCCTTGGTCGTCATGCCGACCAGCGCGCCGAAGACCGGGATCAGCGGCAGCGTGACCAGGACGATCACCGCGCTGCCCAGGTCGGCGGTGAACAGCCGGACCAGCACGGCCACCGGCACCACGGCCGCCACCGCGATCGAGGGCAGGTAGCCGGTCAGGTAGGCGTCGAGGCCGTCCAGGCCCCGGCCGGTCAGCGTGACCAGCTCGCCCGACCGGTGGCCGGTCAGCCTGGACGGGCCCAGCTCGCCCAGGCGGGCCAGCAGCCGGTGGCGCAGCGCGGACTTCACGCCCGTCGCGGTGCGCCCGGCGAAGACGCCCTGCGTCCAGGCCAGCAGCGCCCGTACGCCCACGACGGCAGCGAGCGCCCCCAGCGCGGCGGCGGTGAACCGGCCCGACAGCACGCCGGCCAGCAGCTCGGCCTGCGCGAGCACGAGCAGCCCGGCCAGCACGGCCGCGACCATGGTGACGGTCAGGTGGCGGCGCACCGAGCGCTCGGCCCGCATGAGCCGCAGAAGATCCTTGTGCACGTGGCCTTCAGAAGAACGAGGGGAGTGGGACGGCGCCCTTACCTGGCCGGAAAGTCCGCCATACCCATACTTGCGCGCCCAACATGATCGGCGCGAACGGCAACGCCATGACACTGAGCACATTCAACGTAGCCGCCGGCGCGCTGTGCTCCAGCAAGTACGGCATCGCCCCCGCCAGCAGGCCGATCGCGGGCAGCGCGGCCACCAGCCCGGAGAGCAGCAGCGCCCGCCCCGACCGCACGGCCCCGAACGCGCCCGGCTCCCGCCAGGCCAGGAACGTCCAGCCGTGGAAGGCGAACAGCAGGGTCACCAGCACGCCCAGCAGCACCCCGACCGGATGCACCGGCGAGGAGGCGAACCCGGTGGCGGCGGCGTGCAGCGCCATGCCCCACCCGAACGACAGCCCCAGCGACCCGAACGCGATCATCGCGTCCCAGAAGCCGCGCCACCTCGCGCCGTCCAGCCGCCGCCGGAACCACAGCCCGGCGTCGCGCACGATCCAGCTCAGCAGCATGGCCACCACCAGCGGGTACAGCCCGAACAGCACCTCGCCCTCCAGGCGCGGGTACACCCCGAACAGCGTCCCGGCCACCGCCACCAGCCACACCTCGTTGGCCAGCACGACCGGCGCCATCGCGGCCACCATGCGGTCGCGGTTGCCGCGCGTCCTGCCCAGCACCGGCAGCAGCAGGCCGACGCCGAGGTCGAAGCCCTCCAGGGCGAAGTACCCGGCCAGCAGCACCGTGAAGAACAGGAACCAGATCACTTCCATGTCAGCACTCCTAGTAGCTCATCGCGGGGGCGGGCTCGGCGCCGGCGGGGAGCGCCCCGAGGTCGAGGTCGCGCGGGCCGCGCCGGACGACCCGGGCGATGAGGACGTAGTCGACGACCGCCAGCAGCCCCAGCACGCCGGCGAACCCGATCAGCGAGGCCGTGACCATGCCCGAGGTCAGGCCGGGCGTCAGGGCGTCGGCCACGGTGAGCTTGTGCCAGACCATCCACGGCTGGCGGCCGATCTCCCTGGCCATCCAGCCCAGGATCGCCAGCACGAACGGCACCGGGGTCATCACGATCAGCACGGGGTGCGTCCACCGCCAGCGCGGCAGCCAGTAAATGAGCGGCAGGAGCAGGAACAGCAGCACGAACCCCAGGAGCTGGCCGATCTCGATCATGAGCCCGAGCGGCACCCCGGCGCCCGTGTCGCCGTCGAACTTGCCCTCCTGGATGCCGCCGAACTGCGCGTACCCGAAGCCCAGGGCCAGGAAGGCGCCGACCGCCGCCACGCCGACCCCCGTGCGCAGCGACTTGGCGAAGAACAGCGTCTCGCGGGTGCGCCGCCGCAGCTGGTACGCGCTGGCCCCGGCCAGCACCAGGCCGCCGGTCAGCAGCCCGGCGCCGATGACGTGGGGGAAGGAGAAGACCAGCGTCTTGTTGGTGAGCAGGGCGCCGAAGTCGACCAGCTCCAGCCGGCCGTTCCTGACCACCGAGCCGGCCGGGTTCTGCAGGAAGGAGTTGGCGACCATGATGAAGAACGCGCTGGCGTACGCGGTCAGCGTCACCAGCCAGATGCAGGCCAGGTGCAGCCATTTGGGCAGCCGCCCCCACCCGAAGATCCACAACCCGAGGAAGGTGGACTCCAGGAAGAAGGCCACCAGCGTCTCCATGGCCAGCGGCGCGCCGAACACGTCTCCGGCGTAGTGGGACAGCCCGCTCCACGACAGCCCGAACTGGAACTCCATCACCAGGCCGGTGACGATGCCCAGGGCGTAGTTGATGACGTAGATCTGCCCCCAGAACCGCGTCATGCCGCCGTGCAGCGCGCTGCCGGAGAGCACGTGGCGGGTGTGCATGAGCGCCACGACCGGCGCCAGCCCGAGCGTGAGCACGACGAACAGGAAGTGCAGGCTTCCCGTCACGGCGAACTGCGTGCGGGCGAGTTCGAGTACGTCCATTCGATCGACTCCGTTGTTGTGTCTATCTACATATAGGCAGCCTACATGTAGACTGGCTACATGGCGAACGGTTGTCTAGGATCTGGAACATGAATCCAGACGCGCTGCGCGGACACATGGACGCGTTGCTGCTCTCGGTGCTGGAGCGGGAGCCGCTGCACGGCTACGCGATCATCGAGGCGCTCCAGGAGCGCAGCGGGGGCGCGCTGAGCGTGCCCACCGGCACCGTCTATCCGGCGCTGCGGCGGCTGGAGCGGGTCGGCTACCTGGCCAGCGAGTGGGCCACGGTGGGCGGGCGCAAGCGGCGCACGTACCGGCTGACCGACTCGGGCAGGAAGCAACTCGAGGGGGAGCGGTCGGCCTGGCGGGAGTTCACCAGCGTGATCGGCGGCGTGCTCCAGGCCGACGCGCGGGCCGACACGCGGGCCTCAGGCTGACGCGGCCGTGGCGGGCCGGCGGGTGCGGCTGACCCGCAGGCAGCGCGTCGCGCCGTAGATCTGCAGGCCCCAGAACGCGGTCGTGACCAGGTTCGCCAGGAACGCGGGCAGGTAGCCGGTCATCGTGCCCGGCCCGGGGGCGCTGTAGGACAGCACGAGGCTCATGGCGCCCCCGACCGGCAGCATGCCCCACACGACGATGCCCAGCGACCTGGTCACCAGGTGCGGGCGGCGGATCCAGCGCGCGCCCCGGCCCAGCGCCAGCAGGGCGATGCCGCCGTACAGGCCGGTGGCGAGCTGGCAGATGTCGAGCAGCTTCGAGACCAGGTGGTACCAGGCCGGACGGCCCACCCACAGCGCCGGATCGGCGGGGTAGGTGCGCCACACCATCGACCACATGAGCGCGGTCAGCGGGACGCTGATGAACAGCAGCAGGCCCAGCCGCCGCCCGGCCACGGCGGTCAGCTCGCTCTGGTAGCCGGGCGCGATCTCGGTGACCGGGCCGAACTCCGCGACCGCCAGCCGCTCGGCCTCGGCGCGGTCGAGGCCGTCGGCCTCCAGGGCGTCGGCGGTGTCGGACAGGCTGTCGCGGGCCTCGACGACCAGGTCGCGCTTCGCGCCGGACGGGCCGGAGAGCGCGCGATCGAGGTCGGCCACGTAGTCGTCGATCCGCATGATCCCCAGTTTACGGAGTGCGCCACCGATGGCCTATCAGGGAAGTCCCCGATATTTCGCCCCGCGACTTGATATGTCGGAAAAATCCTACGTATAGTGTTCGACATGCTGATTTCCGGGATCCTCACCGTCACCCTGCCCGTCGTCGACCAGGCGCGGGCGCTCGACTTCTACACCGGCGTGCTCGACTTCGAGGTACGCACCGACAACCCGTTCCCGATGGGCCGCTGGCTCACCGTCGCGCCCAAGGGCGCGGCGACCGCGCTCCTGCTGGCCTCCTGGTTCCCTGACATGGCCCCGGTCGGCGGGCTCGTGGTGGCCGCGCCCGACCTCGACGCCCTGGCCGCCCGGCTCGCCGCGAACGACGTCGCCTTCGAGGGGCCGAGCGAGCAGGCGTGGGGACGCCAGCTCCTCTTCCAGGACCCGTTCGGCAACGGGTTCGTGGTCAGCCAGGCATGACCGCCGACCACGTCTTCACCGCGCTGGCCAGCCCGGCCAGGCGCGAGCTGCTGCGCCTGCTGCTCCAGGAGGGCCCCCAGCCCGCCGGGCGGCTGGCCGAGCGCTTCGACATGAGCCGGCCCAGCGTCTCGGAGCATCTCAAGGTGCTCAAGGACGCCGGGCTCGTGGCCGAGGCCCGCAAGGGGCGGGAACGGCACTACCAGCTGGAGGCGGAGCCGCTCATGGAGATCCGCGACTGGCTGACCCCGTACGAGAGGTTCTGGCGCGAGAAGCTGACCGGCCTCTCCGCACTGCTCGACGAGATGGAAGAGGACGATGGCTGAAGACCGGACCGCGATCAGGCTGGACGAGTTCCTCAAGCACCCGCCGGCCAAGGTGTGGCGGGCGCTGACCGATCCCGAGCTGATGGCCCGCTGGCTGATGCCCAACGACTTCCGGCTGGAGGTGGGCCACCGGTTCACGTTCACCACCCAGCCGAGGAAGGCGGTGGGGTTCGACGGGACGGTCCACTGCCAGGTGCTGGAGTTCGAGGCGGAGAAGCTGCTGCGGATCAGCTGGAGCGACCGCAAGCAGGCCGACTGGACGGTCACCTGGCGGCTGGTGCCGGAGGGCCGGGGCACCCGGCTGTTCCTCGACCACGAGGGCTTCGACCCCGACGACCCGACCCAGCAGCTCTCCCGCCGGATCATGGGCGGCGGCTGGCCCCGGCACTTCACCGTCATCGACGACCTGGCCGCCACCCTCTGAGCTGGGCTCCTGGCCGTGCCGGGTGGCGTCGGGGTCGGGAACTTCAGGCGGTTGAGTGAATGTGCGGGGCCACTACGACGGAAGCCGGAGGTGGGCCATGACCTGCGCGGCCACCTCGTCCGGCGGGCGGCCGTCGGTGTCCAGGCGCACGTCGCCCGCACCCGCCCGGTCGAGGGCGGCGGCCTCCCGCGCCGCCCGTCCGGCCACGGCCCGCAGCGCGGCCGGGCCGAGCCCCCGCAGCTCGTCGCCGGGCGTCGCCGGGCCGCCCCCCCCGGCCGCGCAGCAGCACCCGTTCCAGCAGCGTGGCGGGGGAGGCGTGCAGCCGGAACACGGTCGGCGTCAGGCCGGGAAGCAGACGGGTGCAGGCGCGGACGGTCTCGTCGGAGTCCGCCCCGCCGGAGACGACCAGGCATCCGGCCCCGGCTGCCCGGTACCCGTCCCACAGCGCGGCCAGGCCGTGTGCCCTGAGCCGGCGGCCCTCCTCCTCGGTGGACGGGCGCAGCGCGGCGATCTGCCGGAGATCGACGTAGGCCGCCCGTACGCCCGACCGGTGGACGCGGCCGAAGACCTCGTAGCCGACCGTCGACTTCCCGGCCGCCGTCGCCCCCGAGAACCACAACAGGGGAACCGGCACACCGGACGCGACACCGTCGTCCCACGCGCCCGGAACGGCCGGGACGGGTGGCGACACGGATACCGGCCCGGGGGCGGCCGGCGGCCATCCGCCCAGCCGGTCGAGCACCAGCCGGGCCGTCTCGGCCACCGTCCGGCCGCCGGTGTCCACGCACAGGTCGGCGTAGCGGCTGCGGTCCTGCGCGACCGCCTCGGCCACGGCGTCCTCCACCAGGTCGGGACGCCAGCCCCGCCCCAGGAACCGCTCCCTCAGCACCGCGTGGGGCACCCGCAACCGGCACACGGTGAACGCCGCGCCGGGCAGCAGCGCGGTGTACTCGCCGACCTCCTCGGGCGTGTCCACGAAACCGGCCAGCACCAGGCAGCGCATCCCCGCCCGCCGGAACCCGGGCCACAGGGCCGCCAGGTTGCGCGCCCGCAGGCGATGCGTGCCGCCCTCCGGCGCCGGATGGCACAGGCCGATCTGGTCGGCGTCGAGGAACGCCGCCCTGACGCCGCTCCGGCCGAGCCGGGCGAAGATCTCCCACCCGGCCGAGGACTTCCCGGCGCCCGTGGGGCCGGTCAACCAGAGCAGCGGCAGCGGATCGGTACTCACCGGCGCGACCCTAGCGAGCCCGGTCCGCCCCCTGCCACCGCATTTCGGCCCGGCTACTGGTGCACGACCGGGTTGTGGTGGACCGCCTGGCGGGCCGCGTGCGAGGTGGAGCTCCACAACACCGCCGCCGCCGTCAGCGCCGCGAGCAGCGTGCACCAGGCCACCGCGCGTCCGAGCCGCATGCCGTACCCCCACAGCAGCCACGACAGCGACAGCCACCAGTGCTCACCGGCCTGGCGGCGCATCTCCATGGCGGCGAAGGCGAAGTCCGCCGAGGTGTCGCGGTCCTCGATCCGGCCGCGCAGCCCGGCGTACAGTGCGGCCAGCAGGTCGGGGGTGGTGGGCGAGCCGCCGGAGGCGTCCCAGCCGCGCAGGGCGTGCTCGTCGGCCAGCGCGCTGCGCCGCGAGATCCAGCGCAGCATCGGACGGCGCAGGCTGACCCGCACGCCGCGCGGCGTGAGCGCGAACGTGCAGTTCCTGACCCGCACCCCGGACGGGTGCGTGAGCCCGGCGAAGCCGCATCCCGACAGGTCGAGGCCGGTCAGCGTGAGGCTGGCGGCGTCCACCTGGCGCAGCGAGCTCAGCATCGACAGGCCCTTGCCGGTCACCGAGGCGGGCCCGTGCAGCACGGCGCCCTCCAGGTCGGCGCTGGAGTCGGTCAGCCGCACGGTGGCGGCCCCGAAGACCTCGGCCCGCCGCAGGTCCACCCCGCAGCGTGCGACCGTCACGTCGAGCAGGCCGTCGGCGCGGGCCCGCGCGGCCGAGAGCCTGCCGGAGGCCGACAGGTAGGCGTCCCCGGCGAAGTGGGCGTAGTCGAACCCCGCCTGCCCGCGCACCTTGCGGAAGGACAGGGTCCGGCCGAACCTGGCCCCGCGGAACGTGGCGCCGGTGCCCAGACGGGCGTCGTCGAAGGTGGCGTACCCGTCGAACCGGGCGCCCTCGCAGGAGAGCCCGTGCTCGAAGACGGCCTGGCCGAACAGCGCGTCGCGGGACATCACGGCCCGGTCGAGCGAGACGTGCCCCCGGACGCGTACGCCGTGGAAGGACAGCTCGCGCGTGAACCTGGCCGCCGCCAGCGACACGTTCCCCTCGAATCGAGCTCCGAAGAAGGAGGCGAGCCGCTCGAACCTGGCCCCGTCGAGCGACACGTCCCCGGCGAACGTCACGCCCGACAGCCTGACGTCGCCGGTGAACCTGGCCCGGTCGAGCCGGGCGCGGCCCGGTCTGCAACTCGTCGCCTCCAGGACCCGCGCCAGCAGGTCGCCGTCGACGGTGGTGCCGCGGAGGTCGAGCAGCCTGCCGGGGGACAACCGGGCGAGGACGGCGGGCAGGTCCTCGGCCGGCAGATGCGCCAGGCACAGGCCGGACGGCTGTTGGGCGATTCCGGGGCAGGCAGCAGAAAACGCGCAGGTGACCCAGTCCATGCACTGGTCATACCCGCGTGCCGCCAATGTCAAGGTTCGATGATTTAATGTTCTATCCACTTTTGTGTGGAAATATGCGGGCAATAATCCCTCTAAAGTGCCGGTCATGCGCGTTTTATCCCGAGCAGTACTCGCTGCCCTCGTGGCGGGCGCCCTGACCGCCACCCCGGCCCTCGCCGAGACGGCGGCGGCGCCCTGTGACACCCCGGCCGACCGCCGCGTCGCCGAGGTGCAGGGCAGCGGCGACACCGGCCCCCTGACCGGCCAGACCGTACGGGTCGAAGGCGTCGTGACCGGCGACTTCCAGCGGACCGACCAGCTCAGCGGCTTCTTCCTCCAGGACCCGCGGCCGGACGCCGACCCGAGGACCTCCGAGGGCCTGTTCGTCTTCGCCCGCGAGTCCTTCAAGGACGTCAAGACCGGCGACCGCGTCCTGGTCACCGGCAAGGCCACCGAGTTCAACGGCTGGACCGAGCTGTCCCCGGTCACCGCCGTGGACGTCTGCGGCACCGGCAGCGTGGCGGCGCAGCCGTACACGCTGCCCCCGGCCGCGGACGGCCTGGAGGCCGTCGAGAACATGCTGCTCACCTTCCCGCAGCCGCTCACCGTGGACGACAACTACAACCTGGGCCGCTTCGGCGAGGTCACGGTGTCGGCGCACGGCCGGCTGTACCAGCCCACCGACCGGCCCGGCGTGGACCCCGCCGCCGACACGCGCCGCTCGCTGCTCATCGACGACGGCTCCAACCGGGAGAACCCGGCGACGCTGCCGCCCGTCACGCGGGCGGGCACCGTGGCCGCCGGCGTCACCGGCGTGCTCGGGTACGGCTTCGGCGAGTACCGCCTCCAGCCCACCAAGCCGATCGCCTACCTGAACGCCAACCCGCGCACGCCGCGCCCCTTCCCGGTGGTGGGCAACGTGAAGGTGGCCTCGTTCAACACCCTCAACTGGTTCACCACCATCGGCTCGCGCGGCGCGAGCAACGCCAACGAGCAGCAGCGCCAGCTCGCCAAGCTGGTGGCCGCGCTGAAGGGCCTGGACGCCGACGCGGTCGCCCTCATGGAGGTCGAGAACAACGGCCAGACCGCGCTGCAGGCGCTCGTGGACGCCGTCAACGCCGAGGTCGGCGCCGGCACGTACGCGGCGCTCAGCCACCCCCACCCCGGCACGGACCTCATCCAGGTCGGCCTGATCTACAAGCCGGGCAAGCTCACCCCGGTCGGCGAGACCAGGGCCTCGGAGGACCCCGTCTTCAGCCGTCCGCCGCTGATCCAGACCTTCCGCAGGAAGGGCGGCGGCCAGCCGTTCACCATGATCGTCAACCACCTCAAGTCCAAGGGCAGCTGCCCGGCCGACGGCCCCGACGCCGACCAGGGCGACGGTCAGAGCTGCTGGAACCCCACCCGCGTCAAGCAGGCTCAGGCGCTGCTCGGGATCATCGGCGACCAGGACCTGCCCAACCCGCTCGTGCTCGGCGACCTCAACGCCTACGGCGAGGAGGACCCGATCGACACGCTGGAGGCCGGCGGCCTGAGCAGCCTCACCAAGCGGTTCGTGCCCGAGGCGCAGCGCTACAGCTACCTGTTCGACGGCCTGGCCGGCGAGCTCGACCACGCCTTCGCCGGCAAGCAGCTGCTCAAGCGGGTGACCAGCACCACGATCTGGCACATCAACTCCGACGAGCCGCGCATCCGCGACTACAACACCGAGTTCAACCCGCCCGGCCTCTACCAGCCGGACGCCTACCGCTCCTCCGACCACGACCCCCTGGTGATCGGCCTGACCCTGCCCGGCGGCCACTGACCCCCGCGGAAGGCGCGGCCCGCGGGCCGCGCCTTCCGGCGTTCCGGATCGCCCGCCGCAGCGGGCTTGCGGGCCTCCAGGGGCATGGAATGCTGGTGGGGGGTACGTGGTTGACACGGTTGCAATTTCACCGAGGAGCGAGGAGCCACTTGTGGCGACCATCGAAGTAACAGAGAAGAACTTCAACGACATCGCCGACAAGGGCATCGTGCTGCTCGACTTCTGGGCGACGTGGTGCCCGCCGTGCAAGAAGTTCGGGCCGATCTTCGAGGCGGCCTCCGACAAGCACGACGACATCACCTTCGGCAAGATCGACACTGATGCGGAGCAGGCGCTCGCCCAGGGCTTCGACATCACCTCGATCCCCACGCTGATGGCGATCCGCGACGGCATCGTGGTCTTCGCCCAGGCCGGCGCGATCCCGGCCCCGGCCCTGGACGACCTCATCCGCCAGGTCCGCGCCCTCGACATGGACGCGATCAGGGCCGAGCTCAGCGAGGAGCTGAAGAACGCCGAGCAGAACTGACCCCGGCGGGCCCCGCCTGCACGGTGGGGCCCTCGCGTCCCCCGGCCCGCGCGAGGGCGGCGGCCAGCGGGAACAGCGCGATCACCATGAGTGTGCCGGGCAGCCCGGCCAGGCGTGACAGCGCGCCCGCCACGCCCAGCCCGATCCCGCCGCCGACGAAGAACGTCAGGTTCAGCAGGCCCATCGCGCCGCCGCGCCGCTCCACCGGATAGCTCGCCGACATCCGGGCCGTGATCACCACCTGGGCCAGCGAGAACGCCGGGAACCCGAGCGAGGCGGCCACCACCAGCAGCACCGCGGCCCACGCCGCCGGCGCGCCCGGCCCGCCGGTGAGCGCTCCGGCGAGCCCCGCCGCGACCAGGCAGAGCGCGAACGCCGCGGCCACGGCGGGCAGCAGCCACGACCGGGTGCCCGCGATCCTGGCCAGCACCACGCCCACCAGCGCGCCCGGCAGCAGCCAGGCGCCGATCGTCAGCACGCTCCACCCGTGCACGCCGGCCAGGAGCTGCGGAGCGGCCCACATGGTGGCGAACAGGCCGCCGTACACGCCGACGCCGATCAGGGCGGCCCCGCGGAAGACGCGGTCGGCCGGCAGGTCCCGGGGGACGAACCCGCCCGCGACCGTACGGGTGCGCCGGACCAGCGCGGCCCCCGCGAGCACCGTCACCACCCCGGCCAGCGCCGCGACCGGCCAGGTCAGCCCCAGGTTGGCCGACTGGACGAGCACGAGGAAGGCCGACACCCCCGCCGCCAGCAGCCCCGCGCCGACGACGTCCACCCGGCCGCCCGACCCCGCCCGCCGCGCCACCGGCAGGCAGAACGGCACCGCCACCAGCGCCAGCGCGGGCAGCGCGAGCGTGAGCCGCCACGACAACGCCTGGGTGACCAGCCCGCCGGCCAGCGTCGCGCCCGCCGAGAAGACCGCCATCGCGCTGCCGAACCAGGCCAGCACCGCCTGGCGCCGCTCCGGCTCGGCCGTGGCCGCCAGGTTCAGCGCGACCGCCGACAGCGCGCCCGACCCGGCCGCCAGCACCGCCCGCGCCGCCACGAGCGCGCCCAGCGACGGCGCCACCAGGCAGGCCAGCGCGCCCGACGCCAGCACCGCCGAGCCGAGCAGCAGCGTGCGGCGCACCCCCCACGCGTCCGACAGGCGCCCGAACAGCGCCGTCCCGATGCCCAGCGCCAGCGCGTGCGCGGTCAGCACCCACACCACCGCGCCAGGACGTGCCCCCAAGGCGGCGGCGACGTCCGGCAGGGCGACCCCGGCCGCCGTGACGCCGAACACGGCCGGGCCGAAGAGCGCGCCCAGCCTGATCCCGATCGATCCACTCCCGTTCATGCGGGTCAGTCCATCGCGGGAAGAGCGGGCGAACCAGGAGACGTTCTCCTGGACAGTCATCACAGATCATGATGAATGGAGACACAGTGGAGTTGCGGCAGCTCGCCTACTTCGTCGCCGTCGCCGACGAGGGCGGCTTCGGCCGGGCCGCCGAGCGGCTGCACATCGTCCAGCCCGCGGTCAGCCAGCAGGTGAGCAGGCTGGAACGCGAGCTGGGCGCGCGCCTGTTCGACCGGTCGACCCGGCACGTACGGCTGACGGAGGCGGGGGAGCGGCTGCTGCCCGAGGCCCGCGAGGTGCTCGCCGCGGCCGAACGGGCCCGCCGGGCGGTCACCGGCCACCTGGCCGAGGCCACCCTGCGGCTCGGCGTGTCGGCCGCGCCCGGCACCCGCCTGTACCCGATGCTCGACCGGCTCGACCCCGGCCTGCGGGTCCGGCTCAGCAAGCAGGGGCTGGCCGAGCGGCTGGCGGCGGTGCGCTCCGGCGACCTGGACGCCGCCCTGGTGCGTCTCGTGGACGCCGCGCCCGGCCTGGAGTTCTTCCCCGCCTGGACCGAGCCGCTGGTCGTGGCGCTGCCCGCCGGCCATCCACTGGCCGGCTCCGGCACGCTCAGCCTCGCCCAACTGGGCGACCTGCCCGTACGGCTCGCCCCCCGCGAGCGCAACCCGCCCTTCCATGACCTGGTCACCGGGGCCCTGGCGGGGGCGGGCGTGGACCCGCCGCGCGGCCCGGCCTTCACCGGCCTGCACGACACGCTCATCGACCTGGCCTCGGGCCCGCCGTCGTGGACGCTGTTCTACCCGGTCTTCGACGAGCTGCCGCCGATCCGCGGCGTGGCCTACGCCGGCCTGGACGAGCCCGAGGTGCGCACCTACCTCGCCGTGCCGGCCGGACCGCCGACGGCCCGGGTGCGGCAGCTCCTGGCGGCCCTGCCCTGACCGGGGCCCCTACCGCAGGCCGTGATCGGGCCGTCCGTCAGGGCTTGCGGGCGACGCCGACGTAGCCGACGTCGGTGCCGTTCGTCAGGGCGGCCGGCTCGGTGGGACGCCAGTCCTGGGGGAAGACCAGACCGGGGTCGGCCAGCTCGTAGCCCTCGAAGAAGGCCAGGATCTCCTTGTCGGTCCGCAGGCTCAGCGCGGCCGTGGCCTGGTTGTAGACCTTCACGGCCTGCGGGGTGGTGTCGGGCCTGGCGTCGATGGCGTGGCTGATCACCAGGTGGCTGCCGGGGGCGCTGACCTCGCGCAGCCGGGCCACGATCGGGTGGGCCTGCTCGTCGGGGATGAAGTGCAGGATCGCCAGCATGAGGAAGGCCACCGGCTGGTCGAAGTCGACCAGCGCGCCCAGTTTGTCCAGCAGGACGTCCACCTCGCGGATGTCGGCCTGCAGGATGTCGACGTTGTCCGTACGGGCCAGCAGCGCCCGGCCGTGGACGCACACCACCGAGTCGTAGTCGACGTAGACCACGCGGGCCTCGGGCGCGATCTCGTGCGTGTTGCCCTGCGTCGGCAGCCCGGCGCCCAGGTCGACGATCTGCCGTACCCCCGAGTCCACCAGATGCCGCACGGCCCGCTGCAGGAACGCCCGGTTGGCGCGGGCGGCCTCCTTGGTGTTGGGGAACACCTTGAGGATCTGCTCCGCCGCGGCGCGGTCGGCCGCGAAGTTGTCCTTGCCGTCGAGGTAGTAGTCGTACATCCGCGCGACGTTGGGGACGTTGGGGTCGACCCCCTCAGGGGCACTGTCCACGATTTCTCCCGAAATTTCGGTCCTTCGGGTGATCATAGCCTCGCTGTCCCCACCCGTACCGGAATTCGGTTCGGTTGCCCGCGCGGCGCGTCACGAACACGCGCCGCGCGGAACCGGCTCACCCTGGAAGGACGCCGCGCTCAGCGGTACGGCTCAGCCCCGGTACAGCTCGGCCACGCGGAAGGCGAGGTCGAGCGACTGGCCGCGGTTGAGCCGCGGGTCGCAGGCCGTCTCGTAACGGGTGCCGAGGTCGCCCTCGACGATCTCGTGGCCGCCGCCCACGCACTCGGTGACGTCGTCGCCGGTGAACTCGATGTGGATGCCGCCCGGGTGGGTGCCGAGCGCGCGGTGCACCTCGAAGAACCCGGCCACCTCGTCGAGCACGTCGTCGAAGTGGCGGGTCTTGTGCCCGCTCGGCGCCTCGAAGGTGTTGCCGTGCATCGGGTCGCAGATCCAGGCCACCTGGGCGCCGGAGGCCGTGACCTCCTTGACCAGGGTGGGCAGGTGCTCGCGGATCTTGGACGCGCCCATCCGGGTGATGAACGTGAGCCGGCCGGGCTCGTTGTCCGGGTTGAGCTTCTGGATCAGCGCGAGCGCCTCCTCCGGCGAGGTCGTCGGCCCGAGCTTGACGCCGATCGGGTTGCGGATGCCGGCGAAGAAGTCGACGTGCGCGCCGTCGAGCTGGCGGGTGCGCTCGCCGATCCAGACCATGTGCGCCGAGACGTCGTAGGGCAGGCCGGTGCGCGAGTCGATGCGGGTGAGCGCCCGGTCGTAGTCGAGGATGAGCGCCTCGTGGGAGGAGTAGAACTCGACCGTGTGGAACTCCTCGGGCTCGGCCCCGCAGGCCCGCATGAAGGCCAGCGCCTGGTCGATCTCGCGGGCCAGCTGCTCGTAGCGGCGCCCGGCGGGCGACTCGGCCACGAAGTCCTGGTTCCAGGCGTGGACCTGGCGCAGGTCGGCGTAGCCGCCCTTGGTGAAGGCGCGCGCGAGGTTGAGCGTCACCGCCGAGGAGTGGTAGGCCTTGAGCAGCCGCCACGGGTCGGGCTCGCGCGACTCGGGGGTGAACTCGAACCCGTTGACCATGTCGCCCCGGTAGGCCGGCAGCTCCACGCCGTCGCGGATTTCGGTGCCCTTCGACCGCGGCTTGGCGAACTGGCCCGCCACCCGGCCGATCTTCACGACCGGCACCTTCGCCGCGTAGGTCAGCACGATCGCCATCTGCAGCAACGTCTTGAGCTTGTTGCGCACGTTGTCGGCGGTCGCGCCGGAGAAGGTCTCGGCGCAGTCGCCGCCCTGCAGGACGAACGCCTCCCCGCGCGAGACGGCCGCCAGCTGCCTCTTGAGCTGGTCGCACTCGCCGGCGAAGACGAGCGGGGGCAGGCCGCCGAGCTCGGCGACGACCTTGTCGAGCTCACCGCGATCGGGCCAGTCGGGCTGCTGGGCCGCGGGAAGGGCTCGCCAGGAATCGAGATCCACGAGATTGCTGCTCACGAGATACGAGGGTATTCCACTGACCCGGCCCCACCGACCCCCTTGTCCACGTTGTGAGAATGCATTTATCAGCTTTCGGGAGACTTCACATGCTCAGGCAGCACCCCGAGGCCGATGAAACGCCGCGGCAGCCGGTTGAGCAGCGGAATCCTGGTCACGTCGCGCGGCATCCTGGACGCGTCGAACCGCCGCCCCAGCGCCGGCGTGATCACCTGGTTCTGCACCAGCCGCTGGGCCGCCTGCGTGACCCGCGTGGGCAGCATGCGCCGCCGCTGCAGCCGGTGCAGGGTGGACTCCGGGATCGGCCGGCCCGCGGCGAGCGGCGCGGCCAGCAGGTTGGCGGCGGCCACCGCGTCCTGGACGGCCAGGTTGATGCCCACCCCGAAGACCGGCGACATGGCGTGCGCCGCGTCGCCGATGCACAGGAACCCCGGGCGGTGCCAGCGGCGCAGCCGGTTGAGCGCGACCGTGAGCACGCTGACGTCGTCGAAGCCCTCGATCTGCCCGACCCGGTCGGCCAGGTACGGCAGCAGCGTGGCCACCGGCCGCCTGAGGGCGTCGATGCCCTGCTCGGTCAGCCGCCCGAAGCCGTCCTTGGGGATCAGGTAGGCGAGCTGCCAGTAGGTCTCCCGGTTGATGGCGACCATCATGTGGCCGCTGGAGATGCGCAGGAACGTGTCGTCGGGGTCGTCGTCGTGCCGGGGCAGCCGGAACCAGACGACGTCCATCGGCGCGTGCAGGTCCTGGGGGACCAGGCCGGCGCGGGCGCGCAGCGCCGAGTGCCGTCCGTCGGCCGCCACGGTCAGCGTGGCCCGCAGCTCGTGCTCGCCGGACGGGTCGCGGTACCGCACCCCGCGCACGGCGCCGCCCTCCCGGATCAGGTCGTGGGCCTCGGCGTTCATCAGCAGCCGGAAGTTCGGGTACGCGCTCGCGGCCGAGGTGACCAGCTTGAGGAAGTCCCACTGGGGCACGAACGCGATGTAGTCGTAGCCGCCCGGCAGGCCGCGCAGGCTGGCGAGCCTGATGTCGCCGGTGTCGGTCACCAGCCGCAGCTCGTGGGCCTTGCGGTGGGGCAGCTTCAGGAAGTCCTCCACCAGGCCGAGTTCGGCCAGCACGCGCAGGGTGGAGGGGTGGATCGTGTCGCCGCGGAAGTCACGCAGGAAGTCGGCGTGCTTCTCCAGCAGCGTGACCTCGACGCCGGCCCTGGCCAGCAGCAGTCCGAGCACGGCCCCGGCGGGGCCGCCTCCGGCTATCACACAAGTCATAATTCATCACCCAATGAGATTGTGTCACGTCCCCGGAAATGAGCAAGCCCCCGCGCCTCTCCGGCATGCCGGAGAGGCGTCGCAGCCGTGGGGGGCGAGGGTCAGGAGGGCAGGGGCGGGCGGCCGTAGCGGGCGGTCCAGGAGGTGTAGACCGGGCTGCGGGCCGCCACGGCGGCGTGGGCCGCGCGGGCGCTCTCCAGCAGCGCCGGCGCGTGCGCGGCGAACGACGACCGCCAGATGAGCACCTGACGCATCCACAGCGGGTTCCCGCGCAGCGGCAGCACCGACACCCGCTCGCCCGGGTCGTAGAGCGCCTGGCAGGCCGACACCGCGTGCCCGGCCGCGATCAGCTCCCGCCGCACCCCGGCCTCCACGAGCTGGTACCGCCCCCGCGGCGTGAACCCGGCCCGCCGGCACGCCTCCAGCAGGTGCTCGGGCCAGCCCATCCCGTCGGGCGGCGGCAGCACCCACGGCTCGCCCGCCAGCTCGGCCAGCTCCACCTCGGTACGCCCGGCCAGCGGATGGGCGGCGGGCAGCGCCACGAACACCGGCTCGACCGCCACCACGCCCATCCCCATGGCAGGGCCGAGCCGCAGCTCGTGGTCGGGGTAGTCGGCCACCAGCGCCACGTCGAGCCGCCCGTTGGCCACCATGTCCACCAGCACCCGGACGTAGTGCTCGGTCTGCAGCGTGATCCGCGCCTCGGGCAGCGCGCCGGCCAGGTTCGCGACGAGGGGCACGACGACGGGGTTCTCGAAGCCGCCCACCCGGATCGCCTGCCCGGCCAGCTCGTACGGCCCCGCCGCCAGCAGGTCGTCCACCCCGGCGAGCACCACCCGCGCCCTGGCCAGCACGAACTCCCCGAACGCGGTGGCCGCCACGCCGCGGTGGTCGCGGGTGAAGACCGCCCCGCCGAGCAGGCGCTCGATCCGTCCGAGCTGGGCGGTGAGCGCGGGCTGGGAGACGCCGAGCGCCGCCGCGGCCCTGGTCACACTGCCGTGGTCGGCGATGGCGCGCAGCGTCCTGAGATGTCTCAGTTCGAGCTGCATCCCGCAGAAGCTATCACTCCGGAGTTATGCCCTTATGGGATGAGACTGCCGCATCCATCGGGCCGATAGTGCATGACATGCGTAGATTCGCGGCCCTGGTACTGGCCGCCGCCGTCCTATATGTCCCATCCGCCCATGCGTCGGCGGCCGCCGACGGGCCCGGCGCGGCCACGGTCGTGCCGGTCCAGGTCACCGGCGCCCCGGCCAAGCGGTTCAACCTGATCGTCATGGGCGACGGCTACACCGAGGCCGAGCAGGCGAAGTTCCGGGCCGACGTGGACCGGCACCTCAACGTGATGTGGTCGATCGAGCCGTTCAAGACCTACCGCGACTACATCAACGTCTACCGGATCGACATCGTCTCCGGCGAGTCCGGCGTGAGCTGCGACCCCGGCCTGGACGCGCCCCGCCGTACCACCCCGCTGAGCATGGGCTTCTGGGGCGGCTGCAACCCCGGCAGCGTGCAGCGACTGATCACCATGGACAACTCCGCCGCCACCCGGTTCGCGAACCTGGTCACCGGGACGACGTCCGGCAACCGGCAGATCCTCGCCCTGGCCAACAGCGGCACCTACGGCGGCGCGGGCGGCAGCTACGCCACCGCCTCGGGCAGCAACTCCATGTCCGCCCTGATCAGCCCGCACGAGCTCGGCCACTCCCTCGGCGGCCTCCAGGACGAGTACGACTACTACCAGCGCGGCGTCCCCGGCGGGACCTACGGCGGTTCCGAGCCCTCCAGCGCGCACCACAGCCTGCTGACCGAGCAGCAGATGCTCGACCAGCGCCGGAAGTGGTGGCGGTGGCTGGGCGAGGACAGCGAGTCCGGCGGCCCGATCGCCCGCTACGAGGGCGGCATGTACTACACGAGCGGCGTGTGGCGGCCGAGCAGGCACTCCATGATGAAGACCCTCGGCTACTACTTCGACCAGGTCAGCCGCGAGGTCATGACCCAGCGCATCACCGCCAAGACCATGCTGATCCAGGACTCCACGCCCACCGCCGCGCCCGTCGGGGCCGACCGGGTGCTCTGGATCGAGCCGATGCGCCCGGCCGGGCACTCGCTGACCACCACCTGGGCCGTGGACGGCAAGAACCTGCCCGGCGACGGCGACGTCCTCGACCTGCGCACGCTGGGCCTGGCCGCGGGCACGCACACGGTCACGGCCACGGTCGCCGACCCCACGGAGTTCGTCCGGGACCCGGCGATCCGGACCGCCATGAGCAGGACCCGCACCTGGACCGTGGACACCACGCTCACCACGCCGCCCGACGGCGTCCAGGCCGCAATCGTGTCGTCCACGCCGACGGACCGCCCGGCCGGACGCGACGCCGTCGTGTACGTCGAGACCACCCACCCGGCGGCGTCCGTCCCCGCCGTCACCTGGACGCTGGACGGCCGGCAGGCGGGCACCGGCACCGAGTTCGACCTGGGCGCGGCCGATCTGGCGCCCGGCGCCCACACCCTCACCGCCGCCCTCGGCGGCACCACGCTGACCTGGCAGGTCGACGCTTCCGCGCCCACCACCGGGTACGAGCTGTCCGAGCCGCTCGCCCGCTCCGGCGACACCTACGTCTACAACGGCCCGTTCACGATGAAGCTCACCGGCGACGACGACCGCGACGGCTACGTGGTCTCGGAGTCCCGGGTGGACGGCGACGGCTGGTTCAACTACTTCGGCTGGCCCACCTCCTCCGCGCTGCCCTGGACGTTCACCGAGGAGGGCACCGTCATCGACTCCCTGGTCTACGGCAAGCTGCCGCGCGGCCGGCACACCGTCGAGTACCGCTCGATCGACGCCGCCGGCAACTACGGGCAGGCCAGGAGCTTCACCGTCACCACCATCGCCCCGCCGCCCGCCTGCGACCGCACGGTCACCGGCGCGCACCGGGGCCCGCTCACCGTGGCCGACGGCGTCACCTGCCTGAAGGACGCCCAGGTCACCGGCCCGGTCACGGTCAAGGCAGGCGCCTCGCTGGTGACCGACGGCGGCCGGATCAGCGGCACGCTCACCGCCGCCAGGCCCGCCGCCGTGCACCTGATCAGGACTCGCGTGGACGGCGCGCTCAGCGTCACCGGCGCGGCCCGGCTCACGGTCGTGGGCGCCGAGCTGCGCGGCGCGGCCGTGCTCACCGGCAACACCGCGCCGATCCTGTCGGGCGCCACGGTCAAGGGCGCCCTCGCCTGCACCGGCAACACCCCCGGGCCGGCCGACCTCGGCGTGCCGAACCAGGTGAACGGCGCGGGCGGCGGTCAGTGCGGCAAGCTGTCAGCGGGCGTCAAGGGGAAGCCGTACGAGGCGGTCCAGGACGTCCGCCAGTGAGCTGACGGCCAGATCGCGGACCCTGGCGTACTCGGACTCCGGGTACTGCCGGGGTCCGTTCTCCACCAGCAGGATCAGGTAGAGGTAGGCGCGGTACAGGTCGAGCCGGACGCGGGCCGAGGAGGTCAGCTCCAGCGGCGTCACCTCGCGGTAGCCGGCCAGCAGCGGGTCGTCCTCGCGCAGCTCGTCGAAGATCGTCGGGGTGACGAACTCGGCGATCGGGTCGCCCCAGAACGCCCGCTCGTGGTCGATGATCGCCTGGATGCGCGGCTCGCCGGTCAGGTCGAGGAACACGTTCCCGGCCCACACGTCGAAGTGCACCAGGCACGGCGTGGTCACCTCGTCCAGCACCGGCGCGGCCCGCTCGAAGACCGCCATGATCTCGGTGGCCGGGCGGGGCAGCGGCGCCGGGTAGCGCTCGGTGTCGGCCAGCAGCGCGCCCACCATGGCCAGGAACGCCACCCGCCAGGTCGAGCCGACGATCCCGGCGTGCGGGTAGCCGAACACCTCGCCGGTCACCGCGTTGAAGGCGGCCAGGTGGCGGCCGAGCTCCCGGCGCAGCGCCTGCTCGCCCTCGGGCTTGACGTCGTTCCAGGAGACGCCGTCGAGCGCGGTCAGCATCAGGTAGTCGCCGCCGAGCACCGGGTCGTCGAACCCGGCCACCAGCAGCTCGGCCATCGGCACGCCCGCCGCGGCGGCCAGCTCGTAGGCGGCGGCCTCCATGCGCAGCAGGTTGCGCTCGTAGCTGAGCTGGTCGAGGTCGGGCGAGGGGGAGAGCTTGAGCACCACCTCGCGGCCGTCCTCCAGGGTCAGCCGCCACACGGCGTTGGCGTAGCCGTCGGTCAGCTCGGTGGCCGTGAAGACGCCCGCCCCCACGGCCCGCCTGGCCAGCGCGTCGAGCTCGGCGGGCGATAAGCGGCGCTTGGTCCTGCTGTCCACGCAAGGCCCCTTCCGGGTTCAGGCGACGCTGATCGTCCAGCTCGCCACGTGTTCGTCGCCCGGCCGCAGCACGACCAGGTCGGTGCCGGAGTTGAAGGCGTCGGGCGGGCACGTCATCGGCTCGACCGCGACGCCCTCGTAGCCGAGCTGCCGGCTCGTGCAGACCTGCACCCACGGCAGCACCGCCGGGTCCCAGCCGACGCGCACCGCGCCCACCCGCACCTCGCCGCGGTCGAGCCCGGTGAAGGCGTGGTCGATCACGGTGTCGCCGACCGGGCGCGGCTTCCTGAAGTCGTACGGGGTGCCGGCGACGTCGGCCAGGCCGGCCGGCAGCAGCCGGTCGTCGGTCGTCAGGTAGCGGGCGGCGGGCAGCTCCAGCTCCTCGCCCAGCAGCCACGGGTGGGGCCCGCAGCCGTAGGGGGCGTCGGCCTCGCCGGTGTTGCGGGCCGTGACCGTCGTGGTCAGGCCGCCGGCGTCGAGCCGGTGCTCGGCCGACAACGCCAGCGCGAACGGGTAACCGGGCGCCTCGGCCAGCTCGTACGTCAGGCGCGCCCGATCGGCCTCGGCCTCGGCCACCTTCCAGTCGACCACGGCGACCAGGCCGTGCAGCGCGTGACCGCGGTCGGGCTCGGTCACCTCCAGCCGGTGGGAGCGGCCCTGGAAGGTGTAGCGGGCGCCGCCCACCCGGTTGGGCCAGGGAGCGAGGACGGTGCCCGCGAAGTAGGGGACCGGGCCCTGCTCGGGCCAGGTCGTCACCAGGTCGCGCCCGCCGTGCCTGAGCGTCCTGAGCGCGGCGCCGCGCGGGCTGATCTGCGCGGTGTAGCCGCCGCCTTCGAGCTGGGGCACGGGAGAAGGTCCTTTCGTCGGGCGTGCGAGCAGCCGGGCCAGGATAACGCCTGGTCAGGCAGACTCTCGGCGAACCAGGTGCGTGTCGAGGATCACCACGGGCTGGCGCAGCTCCTCGCCGTTGATGCGGGCCACGAGGAGCTCGGCCATCTGGCGGCCCATGGCCTCCGTGGGCTGGTGGACGGTGGTCAGCGGCGGATCGGCGTGCAGCGCGGCCTTGGAGTCGTCGAACCCGATCACGGCGACGTCGCGCGGGATCGCCTTGCCCGCGGCCTTGAGCACGCGCATCGCGCCCAGGGCCATCGGGTCGGAGGCGGCGAAGACCGCGTCGAGATCGGGATGGCTCTCCAGCAGCTCCTGCATGGCGGTGGCGCCGCTCTCCTCGGAGAAGTCGCCGAAGGCCACGATCTCCGGCAGGCCCGAGGGCAGCAGCGCGTCGCGGTAGCCGGCCAGACGGTCGACGCCCACGCCCATGTCCTGGGAGCCGGCGATCGTGGCGATCGCGCCCCGGCCGAGGCCCAGCAGGTGTTTGACCGCCTGCCGGGCGCCCGCCCTGTTGTCCATGTCCACGAAGCTGTAGGGGTCGAGGCCGACGGGCCTGCCGCCGAGCACGGTCGGCACGCCCATCTCCTCCAGCCTGCCCGGCAGCGGGTCGGCGCCGTGCAGCGACAGCAGCAGCACGCCGTCGACGTGCTGCCCCGTCAGGTAGGTCTCCAGCCGCTCGTGCTCCTCGGGGGAGCGCGCCATCGCCAGGATCAGCTGCAGCCCGGTCTCGGCCAGCGCCGAGCCGATGCCGCGGATGGTGCCGGCGAAGTACGGCTCGTCGAAGACCCGGAACTGGGACTCCGACACCACCAGGGCGACGGTGTCCGTGCGGCGCGTGACGAGGGCACGCGCCGCCCTGTTGGGCACGTAGCCCAGCTCGCGGATGGCCAGCTCGACGGCCTCGCGGGCCTTGGCGCTGACGTTCGGCGAGCCGTTGATGACTCTCGACACCGTGCCCCGGCCCACACCGGCCCGAGCCGCGACTGCCTCAAGAGTCGGTCGGTTCATGTCGCCTATTGTGCCGGATGATCTCCGAGTACCAGTGCGCGCTGTCCTTCAGCAGCCGCTCCTGGGTGTCGAAGTCGACGTGGACCAGGCCGAAACGCTTGCCGTAGCCCCAGGCCCATTCGAAGTTGTCCATCAGCGACCAGGCGAAGTAGCCCTGCAGGGGCACGCCCGCGTCGATCGCCTGCCGGCACGCGCCGAGGTGCGCCTCCACGTACGCCTGCCGCTGCGCGTCGTGGATCCGGCCGTCGGCCAGCACGTCGTCGAAGGCGGCGCCGTTCTCGGAGACCACCATCGGGATCGGCGGGTAGTCCCGCGCCACCCGGGTGAGGACCTCCACCAGGCCGTCCTCGTCGATCTCCCAGCCCATCGCGGTGACCGGCCGGCCGCCGTTGACGAACGAGACGTGCTCGCTGCCCACCCACGGCGAGGCCGTGTCCGTGGGGGCCGCCGCCGCCGACGCCCTGCCGCCGGGCGCGCCGGAGACCGTGAAGCGGCTGTAGTAGTTCACCAGCAGCACGTCGATCGGCGCGTTGATGATCTTCATGTCGCCCGGCCGCACCAGGTCGTCGTCGATCGGGATGTCGTTCAGGACGTCCTCGGGGTAGCGGCCGGTCAGCAGCGCGTCCAGGAAGAACCGGTTCTGCAGGCCGTCGATGCGGCGGGCCGCGTCCAGGTCGGCCTCGCTGCCGGTCTCGGGGGAGATCGCGTACAGGTTGACGCAGCCGCCGGCGCGGCGCGCGTCCATCGCCTGGACGGCCAAACCGTGGGCGAGGTTGAGGTGATGCGCGCCCCTGATCGCGTTGCGCGGCTCACGCCGGCCCGGGGCGTGCTCGCCCGAGGCGTAGCCGAGGAACGCGGCGCACCACGGCTCGTTGACCGTGCTGAAGGTGTGGACGTGGTCCTTCAGCGCCTCGTGCACGATCGTGGCGTACTCGGCGAAGCGGTAGGCCGTGTCGCGATTGGGCCAGCCGCCCTTGTCCTCCAGTTCCTGCGGCAGGTCCCAGTGGTAGAGGGTCAGCCAGGGGTCGATGCCGTTCTGCCGGAGCTCGTCCGTGAGCCGCTTGTAGAAGTCCAGGCCCTTCTGGTTGACCGCGCCCGAGCCGGTCGGCTGGATCCGCGGCCAGGACACCGAGAAGCGGTAGGCCGTCAGGCCCAGGTCCGCCATGATGGCGACGTCCTGCCGGTAGCGGTGGTAGTGGTCCATGGCCACGTCCCCGTGGTGCCCGTTGAGCACCCGCCCCGGGGTCTTGGTGAAGGTGTCCCAGATGGACGGGCCGCGCCCGTCCTCGGTGACCGCGCCCTCGATCTGGTACGCCGAGGTGGCCGCGCCGAACGCGAAACCGGGAGGGAAGCGCAGCCCAGGACGGATCTGTTCCTCTTGTGTCGTCACGCCTTGACCGCACCTTCCATGAGTCCGCCGACGATCTGGCGGCCGAATGCGACGAATACCGCGATGAGCGGAATGATGGACAGCGCGGTACCCGCGAAGATCAGCGAGTAGCTGGTCGAGTAGCGCGCGTTGAGCGAGTTGATGGCGATCTGCACGGTCGGGTTGTCCGGGGTCAGCACGATCAGCGGCCACATGTAGTCGTTCCACATGAGCATGAAGGTGTTGATGCCGAGCACCGCCATGCCGGGACGCACGGCCGGCAGCACGACGTTCCACCAGATCCGCAGCGTCGCCGCGCCGTCGACCCTGGCCGCCTCGACCAGTTCGTTCGGCACGGCCTGGCGCGTGTACTGCGTCATCAGGAACACGCCGAACCCGTTGAGCAGGTACGGCAGGATGATGGCCTTCAGCGTGCCGGTCCACTCCAGGCTCACCATCATGCGGTAGAGCGGGACCACGCCCATCTGCTGCAGCGGCACCGCCATCGTCAGCAGCACGAGCAGCAGCAGGATGTTGCGGCCCTTGAACTGCAGGCTGGCGAAGGCGAACCCGGCCAGGGTGGAGATGATCACCACGGACACGGTGACGATCGCCGCGCTGACGAAGGAGTTGGTCAGGCCGAGCAGGAAGTGCGCGTCCTCGTTCTCCAGCACCGCGACGATGTTCTCGCCGAGGTTGCCACCGGGCAGGAACTTCGGCGGCACCGACACGGCGTCGGAGTTCGTGCGCGAGGCGATGACGAGCATCCAGTACAGCGGGAACGCCGACAGGAAGATGGCCACCCCGAGCATGACCCGCGTCATGACGGTCGGTTTCCAGCCGGTCACTTGGCGCCTCCGATCCGCCGGACGAACAGGAAGTTGACGGCCGCGCCGATGAGGATCAGCAGGAACAGCAGCCAGGCGGCCGCCGCGGCATAGCCGTAGTCGAACTCGCGGAAGCCCTGCTTGACGACGAACATCGCCACCGTCTGGAACTGGCCCTGGGAGCCGCCGTCCACGTTGCCGTTGTAGAAGGTGGTCGGCTCGGAGAACAGCGTCAGGCCGCCGATCGTGGAGTTGAGCACCACGAAGATCATGGTCGGGCGCAGCATCGGCAGCGTGATCTGCCAGAACTGGCGCCGCCGGGACGCGCCGTCGATGGCGGCCGCCTCGTACAGGTCCTTGGGGATCGTCTGCATGCCGGCCAGGAAGATGATGGCGTTGTAGCCCGTCCAGCGCCAGTCGACCATCGCCGCGATGGCCAGCCAGGACGGGAGGCGCTCGGCCCGCCAGTTGATCTTGTCCCCGCCGAACCAGCCCAGGACCCAGTTGACCAGGCCCCAGTCGCGCGCGAACAGCTGCGTGAACACCACCGCGACCGCGACCACCGAGGTGACCAGCGGCAGCAGCACGCTCATGCGGATCGGCAGCCGCCAGCGCAGCTTCTTGTTCAGCGCGTTGGCCAGGAACAGGGCCATCAGCATCTGCGGGACCGTGGCGAGCAGGAAGATGCCGACGGTGTTGGTGACGGCGTTCCAGAAGTCCTCGTCGGCCAGCAGCGCGGCGTAGTTGCCCAGCCCGGCCCACTTGGTGTCGCCGGCCAGGTCGTAGTCGTAGAGCGAGTAGTAGAGCGTGAAGGCCAGCGGGAACAGCCCGAAGGCGGCGAACAGCAGGAAGTACGGGGACACCAGGGCGTACGGCATGGCCTTGACGTCGAGTCGAGAACGCCAGAGGCGGCCGGGCGGGCGGTCGCGGCGATGGTTGTTCCGCGCCGCCCGCGGAAGGGTGTCGAGGCTCATAACAGACCTTTCAGCGGCAAGCCCGGCCCGCTGGCGCGGGCCGGGCGGGGGAAGATCAGCCCGCGGCCTTCACCGCGTCGTCGACCAGCTGCTGCCAGGCCTTGTCGTAGGCCACCGAGCCGTCGTCCATGCCCTGGATGACCGACTCGACCGCGTTCTTGACCTGCGCGTGCTTCACCCCGAGGAAGACCGGCTGCAGGCTCTCCGCGGACTTGGCGAAGATCTCACCGATCGGGGCGTCGCTGAAGAACTCGTTCTTCGCGCCCTGCACGGCGGTGTCGGCCTGGGCCTTGCTGTTGCTCGGCATGTTGCCGAAGTCGGTGAAGATGCTCGCCTCGGTCTGCGCGCTGGTCAGGTAGTCGGCGACCTGCGCGGCCTCCTTCGGGTGCTTGGACTGCTTGGGCACGGCCACCCACGAGCCGCCCCAGTTGCCGCCGCCGCCGGGCACCGAGGCGACGTCCCACTTGCCCTTCATGCCGTCGCCGGCGTTGCCCGAGACCACGCCGAGCATCCAGGACGGGCAGCCGACCGTGGCGAAGGCGCCCTTCTGGGTGCCCGCCGCCCACTCGTCGGTGAAGTTGCGCAGCTTGGCCGTCAGGCCGGACTGGCTGAGCTTGGAGGCGAAGTCGAAGCCCGCCTTCACCGCCGGGTTCTTGTCGACGATGAGGTTGTTCTCCTTGTCGAAGTAGGCGACGTTGCCGTTCTTGGCCGCCTCCTGGTACAGCACCACGTTGTAGAGCGTGTTGGTGCCGTCGGTGAACTTGGTGTCCTTCACCTTCGCCTGGAACTGCTGGCCGACCTTCATGAAGTCGTCCCAGGTCGGCCACAGGGCGGCGACCTTCTCGCGGTCCGTGGGCAGCCCGGCCTTCTTGAACAGGTCCGCGCGGTAGCACAGGCTCATGCCGCCGATGTCGGTGCCGAGGCCGAAGATCTTGCCGTCGGCCGTCACGCCGTTCTCCCACTTCCAGGCGGGGTAGTCGGCCTTGCGGCCCTCAAGGCCGTACTCCTTCAGGTCGGCCCACCACTCGGGGTGCGCCTTGGCCAGGCCCATGCCGCCCTCGTCGATGCCGACGACGTCGCCCGCGCCGTTGCCGGACTGCAGCCACTGGATCATCTGCGGCCAGTACTGCTGCTCGAACTGGTCGGTCAGGTGCTCTTCCTTGATCTGGATGTCCTTGTGCTCGGCGTTCCACTTCTCGATGGCGTTCTTGTAGCCGAAGTTGGAGCCGCCGCCGAAGGTCTGCACCCGGATGGTGACGGGCTCGGCCGCCGCCGCGGAGGAGGCGGGGCTGTTGCCGGCGGTCGGCGTGTCGCCGCTGCCGCACGACGCGACGGTCAGCGCCGCCGCGGCCAGGGCTGAGGCCGCGGCCAGACCGCGACGCTTGCTGATCATCATGGGGGACCCCTTCTCGGGTGACTGATGGGAGGTGCACCGCGGCACGCGCTCCGCCGCGGTGGGAGTCTTTGGGAGCGCTCCCACAAAGGGTGCACTTACCGGCTGTGTCCGTCAATCCGCCGAAACGGAACCGTTACCAATCGTGCGTTTTGCCGCCCTGGATCGGGATTTAAGGGGATAAAGGGCGTGAAGGGCTGTTTGGGAGCGCTCCCACCTCAAGAGACATCTTTCGTGCCGCATCAAGGGCATGTCGCCCGGACCCTCCGGGCTTGCTCCCGGTCAGGCCCGTCTGTCACGCAGCGTGACGGCTGCTTGGCACGTTCCAGCACCGCCCCCACGCTCGGTCCCACGCTCGGCCCCGACGCCCGGCCCCCCACGCCCGGCCCCCACGCTCAGCCCTCACACCCAGCCCCACACCCAGCACAGCGCGCAGCGCGGCGTTCGGCCCTGTGTCCGGCCCAGTGCTCGGCCCTGGGCCGGGCGCGGCGCGCGGTCGATGGGGAGGGGGTGCTCAGCAGGCGGCGGCGCGCTCGTGCAGCAGGGCGCGCTCGCGGGAGTTGCGGGTCATCGAGGCCGCCCGTTCGAACTCGGCCCGCGCCTCGCCGCGCCGGCCCAGCCGGAACAGCAGGTCGCCGCGGACGCTCGGCAGCAGGTGGTAGCCCTTGAGTGACGGCTCGTCCACGATCTGGTCGAGCAGCTCAAGGCCCACGGCCGGGCCGTAGGCCATCGACAGCGCCACCGCGCGGTTGAGCTCGACGACGGGGGAGCGGGCCAGCCGGGCCAGCGACTCGTACAGGCTCGCGATGCGCACCCAGTCGGTGTCGCCGGGGTCGAACGCACGGGCGTGGCAGGCCGCGATCGCGGCCTGCAGCGTGTACGGCCCCGCCGCGCCTGCCGGCTCCTCGGCCCGCTCCTCGGCCAGTCTCTCGGCCAGGGCCAGCGCCGCCAGCCCGCGCCCGATGAGCAGCCGGTCCCACCGGGTGCGGTCCTGCTCCAGCAGCAGCACCGGCTCGCCGGACGGCCCCACCCGGGCCGCCGCCCTGGACGCCTGGATCTCCATGAGCGCGACCAGCCCGTGCACCTCGGGTTCGGCGGGCATCAGCCCCGCCAGCACCCGGCCCAGCCGCAGCGCGTCCTCGCACAGGCCGGGCCGCATCCAGTCGTCGCCCGCCGTCGCCGAGTACCCCTCGTTGAAGATCAGGTAGATGACCTCCAGCACGGACGACAGGCGTCCGGCCAGCTCGGCGCCCTGCGGCACCTCGAACGGGACCTTCCGGTCGGCCAGGGTGCGCTTGGCCCGCACGATGCGCTGGGCGGCGGTCGGCTCGGGCACCAGGAACGCGCGGGCGATCTCGTCGGTGCTCAGGCCGCCGAGCACCCGCAGTGTCAGGGCCACCCGCGCCTCCATCGACAGCGCCGGATGGCAGGCGGTGAAGACCAGCCGCAGCAGGTCGTCCTCGATCTCGTCGGGCTCGGGCGGCTCCCCGGCGGTCTCCAGCCGGTGACCCAGCTCGGCCAGGTTGCGGGACATCCGCTCGTTCCTGCGGATCAGGTCGACGGCGCGGCGCTTGGACACCGTCATCAGCCAGGCGCCCGGGTTGCGTGGCACGCCCGACCCCGGCCACTGCTCCAGGGCCGCGACCAGCGCGTCCTGGGCCAGCTCCTCGGCCAGGCCGACGTCGCGGACCAGCCCGGCCAGGCTGGCGATGAGCCGCGGCGCCTCGATCCGCCAGACCGCCTCGATCGCCCGGTGGGTGTCGGAAGCCATCACCGGGTCATGACACCAGCACCGTCCGCGGTCCGCAAGCCGGGGTCAGCTCTCCTGCCCGCCCAGGCGCCGGCGCATGGCCTTCTCCCGCTCGATCTCCGCCGGGTCGGACGAGGCCGCGTCGGGCGCGTCGGAGGCGTCGTACACCCGCCACACGTGCAGCCCGGTCCCGTCGTGGCCCTCGGGGACGGGCACCCGCATGGCCCATTCCAGGGCTTCCTCCCTGGACTTCACCTGGATCAGCCAGAACCCCGCGATCAGCTCCTTGGCCTCGGCGAACGGGCCGTCGATCACCGTGGCCCGGCCGCCGCTGTAGGCGATCTGCGCGCCCTGCGAGCTCGGGTAGAGCCCCTCGGCGGCCAGCAGCACCCCCGCCTTGGCCAGCGCCTCGTTGTAGGCGTGCATGTTGTCGACGAGCTCCTGGCTGGGCAGCGCCCCGGCCTCGGTCTCCGCGTTGCCCCTGCCGACGATCATGAATTTCATCCTGCACGTCCCTTCCGTCCGCGGCCCCCGGGCGGAGCCGGCCTCGCTGAAGCGTCGAACGGGCGCCGGCCGGATCGACACGCGGACCCGTCCGTTCCCAGGGCACCGTACCGGTCGTGCGGCCGCCTGGCCGATGTGCCATCCTCGCCCCATGCCCCGACCCGCACAAGACGCCCCCGTCCCCAACCGGGCCCTCTGGGACGAGCGCGCCCGCGTCCACGGCTCCACCTCGGCCGACCGGTTCTACGACGTCGACGCCTTCCTCGCCGGCCGGCAGACCCTCTACGCGCTCGAACGCCGCCTGGCCGGCGACGTCGCCGGCCGGGACCTGCTCCACCTGCAGTGCCACTTCGGCCTGGACACGCTGAGCTGGGCACGCCTCGGAGCGCGGGTGACCGGCGTTGACTTCTCCCCGGTGGCGGTCGCGCGCGCCCGAGACCTGGCGGCCAGGGCCGGGCTGGCGGCCACGTTCGTGGAGGCCGACACGCAGCGGCTGCCGGAGTCGCTGGCCGGCGGCTTCGACGTGGCGGTGGCCACGTACGGCGTGTTGTGCTGGATCGGCGACCTGGGCGCCTGGATGCGCGGCGCGGCCATGGCGCTGCGGCCCGGCGGGCGGCTGGTGCTGGTCGACCTGCATCCGGCCTACCAGACGGTGGCCTCGCTCGACCCGCTGGTGGCCGACTGGCCCTACGGCGGCGGCCAGGCCCACCGGGAGACGGTGACCGGCACGTACGCCGACGCCGGAGTGGTGACCGAGGCCCACGAGGCGGTCGAGTACCCGTACTCGGTGGGCGAGATCGTCACGGCGGCGGCGCGGGCCGGGCTCACGGTGGCCGAGCTGGGCGAGCACGTCGAGACCGACATCGACCCGCGCGGCCTGCTGGCCGAGGGCGCGGACGGCCGGTACCGGTTCCCGTTCGGGGACTCGCACCTGCCGATCCTCTACTCGCTGGTGGCGGTCCGGCCCTGAGACGCGGCGAGCGCGCGTCCCTCGTGCGGGACGCGCGCTCGGAGCGGGGGAGGTCAGCTCGCGTACTGGGGGTATCCGTAGCCGACGACCTGCGACTTCGGACGGACGCGCTCCTCGACCTTGCCGTTGCCGGTGTTGCCCTCGATCGTGGAGATCGTGCCGTCGTGGTTGTCCTTGACGACGAAGCCGACGTGCTGGATGGAGTCCAGGCTCTTGCTGCCGCCCCAGGAGAAGAAGACCACCGCGCCGGGCTTGGCCTCGGCGCCCCAGCGGTCGTTGGCGGCGAACCACTTGGCGTGGGCCACGGTCCAGGCGTCCCAGCCGACCTGCGGGCGGGCGCCGGTCTGCTCGCCGACCCAGGAGACGAAGATCGAGCACCAGGGCGCGTTCAGGTACATCGCGCGGGTGCCGCCGTCGCGGGCGATGGTCTCGGCGGCGCGCTTGGAGTCGGCGTACCACTTCTGGAACTTGGTGCCGCCGCCGTAGGCGTTCTCGGAGGTGCCGACCTGGGACTTGGCCATGGCCAGGACCTGCTCGGCGGTGACGTTGACCTGGGTCTCCTCCGCCTTGCGGGTCTGGGCGGCGGCCTGCGGCGCGACGGCCGAGTGGCCGGTCGCGGCGGCGGGGCCGGTGCTGTCGGCGGCGGCGGCGGTGGCGTGGCCGCCGATGGCGGAGGCGAGGATGGCCGCGCCGAGCGCGGCGTGGGCGTAGTTGATCTTCGGGGCACGGATGGGACGGTGCTTGGCCATCGAGGGCATTACTCCTTGCTTCCATGCCGCTTACCGGGTTAGCTGACGGGTTCGGACGTGGAAGCTGCCCTACGGCACCGAAGTGCCGATTCACCCCAAAGGACGTGGGTCCCCGGTTCCGCCCGGAGGCGGATTCAGCGGTCACAGGACGATCCTGTGAAATGTCTTGCGATGGTTGGACAAAGCCGGACAAACCGGACGTCTGCCGCGAGATGCCCCACAAGGTAATACATCGGGCAAGAGCAAGGCAAATGCCTAAAGGTCCAGCTAGGAGAGTTGGGCCCTCGCCTCGGCCAGAAGCCCCATCATGGCAAGGGATTCGTCAAGCGGCATGACCGCGCTCTCCGTCCGGCCCTCGATCGTGGCCGCGCGCACCTCGCGCAGCTCACCCGCGTAACCGTTGTCGGCCGGGTCGAGCACCAGCTCCTCCGTCTCCATCGACGGCCCGGACAGCAGCACCCGCCGCGGCGCCCAGAACGGCGCCAGGATGTCGGCCCGCATCGACGTGCCCACCACGCTCGCGTCGTTGGCGTGATGTGCCAGCAGCGACACGTCCACCAGGGCCCGCCGCCCGTCCGGGTACAGCAGCAGCCCGCCGGCCTCGGCGTCGACGCCGCTGGGCGCCAGCGAGCCGGCCATGCGCAGCTCCGCGGGCATGCCGAGCAGCAGCTGGGCCAGCCCGAACGGGTAGATCCCCAGGTCGAGCAGGGCCCCGCCGCCCAGCTCCGGTGCCCACAACCGGTGGGCGGGGTCGTAGGGCAGCGCGAAGCCGAACGAGGCCCGCACCGACCGGATCTCACCGAAGCGCGGATCGGCCGCCACCTGCTGGATGAGCGGGTTGAAGCGCATCCACATGGCCTCCATGAGGAAGACCCCGGCCGCGCGGGCCAGCGCCACCATGCGCTCGGCGTCGGCCACGTCGGCAGCCAGCGGCTTCTCGCACAGCACCGACTTGCCCGCCGCGATGGCGGCCTCGGCCACCTCCAGGTGCTGGGCGTGCGGCGTGGCGACGTAGATCGCGTCGACGGCCGGATCGGCGCACAGCGCCTCGTAGGAGCCGTAGGCCGACTCCGCGCCCAGCTCGTCGGCCAGCGCCCGCGCCCTGAGCGGGCTCCGTGAGCCGACGGCGGCCACCCGCATGCCGGGCTCGGCCACGATGGCCGCCCCCACGGTACGCGCGATGCCGCCGGTCGCCGCTATTCCCCAGGTGAAATCTCGCACGACCGAGATCGTAGAGCGCTCAGGTCAGGTTGAACGAGTCGGGGTCGGGCCCGATCCGCCGCCCCGCGTTCATCGCCCCGATGGCCGCCATGTCCTCGGTGTCGAGGATGAAGTCGAACACGTCGATGTTCTCCTCGATCCGCGACGGCGTGACCGACTTGGGGATCACCACGTTGCCGAGCTGCAGGTGCCAGCGGAGCACGATCTGCGCGGGCGTCTTGCCGTACTTCTCCGACAGCACGCGCAGCGCCGGGTCGGCCAGCAGCCCCTTGCCCTGCCCGAGCGGGCTCCACGCCTCGGTCAGGATGCCGTTGGCCTCGTGGAAGGCCCGCATCTCGCGCTGCTGGAAGTACGGGTGGAGCTCGATCTGGTTGATCGACGGCGTGATGTCGGTCTCGTCCATCAGCCGGGTCAGGGTGGCGACGGTGAAGTTGGAGACCCCGATGGCCTTGGCCCGGCCGTCCCGGTAGATCTTCTCCAGCGCCCGCCAGGCCTGCACGTACCTGTCCTGCTCCGGGGCCGGCCAGTGGATCAGGAAAAGATCTACGTAGTCGAGGCCCAGGCGGGCCAGGCTCTCGTCGAAGGCCTGCTCGGCGCGCCCGTGGTCGGCGTTCCACAGCTTGGTGGTGACGAACACCTTCTCCCGCGGCACCCCGGCGGCGCGCACGGCCCGGCCGACGCCCTCCTCGTTCTCGTAGGCGGCGGCGGTGTCGACATGCCGGTATCCGGCGCGCAGCGCGGTCCCCACCGCGTGCTCGGCGTCGTCGGCAGAGACCTGCCAGACGCCGAAGCCGAGTTGTGGTATCTGCACACCGTCGGTGTTGAGCATCAGCGAGTTCATACCCTCCATTGTTCACGTGTCGTTTCTTGCGGCTTAAGCAGGCCGGGCTACCTTGAGGCGGGTCGTGCAAGGCCATCCACCGGCTGGGGGAAACAGAGTGGTGAGACAGGCGTCGGCCTGGGTGGAGTCTCCGCTCCAGATGCTGTGCGCCGTCGAGGCCCACCACGCCGGGCTGCTCGGCCCGGACACCGTGGTCGTGCCGCGCGCCGGCCTGCGTCCGCTGCGCGCCACCCGCAAGGAGCTGCGCCGCCTCGACCTGCCCGCCGGCCTGGTGCTGGACGAGCCGCGCGAGCGCATGCCGCGCCGCGTCCAGGCCGTGGGCGACGCGTTCTCCGGCAAGGTCCAGATGCGCTGGCTGACCTCCGATCCCGGCCACATCGTCGTCGTGGACGACGGCCTGGCCACGCTCAGGCTGCTCGAACTGCTGGCCGCCGGGCCGTTCCGGCCGCTGCTGCGGGCGCGGGCGACCCCTTCGCGGGCGCGCGCCCTGCTCGGCCTGGCCGCCGCGGTGCGGCTGCGGATGAGCCGGGTCTCGGTCTTCACCGCCCTGCCCGTGCCCGACGAGCTGGCCGCCGCCGTCCGGGGGGTGGGGGTCGACCTCGTCCGCCACGACTTCGCCTGGTTGCGCGCCCAGCCGCCGAGCGCCCAGGGGCCCGCCGAGCGCACGGTCGTCCTCGGCACCTCCCTGGTCCGCAACGGCCTGGTCCACCGCGACCACTACCTGCGCTGGCTGACCGACCTGGCCGGGCGCGAGCCGCTGGCCTACTACCCGCACCGCCGCGAGGACCCCGTCGACCTGGCGCTGATCAGCGAACGTCCCGGCATCACCGTGCACGACGCGGGCGTGCCGGCCGAGCTGACGCTGCGCGGCCTCGACGCCGGGCAGCGGGTGCTCAGCCTGCCCTCGACCGCGATCACCTCGCTGCGGGTGCTGCTCGGCCCGCGCGGCGTCGAGGTCGAGCCGGTGGACGTTCCCGACGACTGGTGGACGAGCAGGGCGGCCCCCGGCCTGCGATCGCATTTGACAGGAGCTTCCAGGTGAGGGTGCTGGCGGTAGCCGACTCCGACTCGTATCTGAAGTGGGCGGCCTGCCTGCTCGACGACCTGCCCGCGGGCTGCGAGAGCGAGCTGGTGGTGGTGCGCACCCCGATCGCGCCCTCCCCGGAGCAGATCGCGGCGGCGGTGGGCGGGCGCGTGGCGCCCCCGGTGTTGTCGGCGCGGTCGTTGCGCCGCCTGGCCGAGCGCACCCGGCCCGACGCGATCCTGGTGGGCTGCACGGGCCCGGTCGTGGACGTCCTGGTGGCCGACGTGCTGGCCGGGCTGCGGCCTGCGGGTCGGGCACGACCGGTGTTCGTCAGCGGGCTGCCCGGCATCTCGGTGCCGGCCACGGAGAAGGCGTGGTTGTTCCGCAGCGGCTGCGACCTGTTCGTGGTGCACAGCGAGCGCGAGGTGGCCGAGTTCGCCGCGATCGCCGGCCGGCTCGGCGGGGGAGGGGCGGTCGGGCTGGCCCGGCTGCCGTTCCTGCGGCCCGGCGCGGTGTCCGGCGGCGGCGACCGGGTCGTGTTCGCCACCCAGGCCAAGGTGCCGCGGGCGCGGGAGGAGCGCGAGCGGGTGCTCACGGCGCTGGCCGAGCTGGCCGGACGCCGGCCCGGCCTGGAGGTCGTGGTCAAGCTGCGCGCCCTGGAGCACGAACGCCAGACCCACAACGAACGCCACCACTACCAGCGGCTGTGGCGCGAGATGGGCGAGCCGGGCAGGCTGACGTTCGCGGCCGGGTCGATGCACGAGCAGCTGTCGCGGGCGGCCGGGTTCGTCACGGTCAGCTCGACGGCCGCGCTGGAGGCCGTCGCCATGGGCGTGCCGTCGCTGGTGCTGAGCGACTTCGGCGTCAGCGCCGAGATGATCAACCTGGTGTTCGAGGGCAGCGGCCTGCTCGGCACGCTCGACGACCTGGCCCTGGGCGACTTCCGCACGGCCGAGCCGCGGTGGTGCGAGGCCAACTACTTCCACCCGGCCGGCCGCGACGACTGGGCGGCCCGGCTGGCCGGCCTGGCCGCGGACGGGACACGTCCGCCCGCCCGCTCGCTGCTGGACGGCCCCGAGCACGCCGCGGCCCGCCGCCGGGCCAGGTTGCGGGTGGAGGTGCCGCCCACGATGTTGCGGGCGGGCTACCGGGCCAAGCGGCGGGTGCGCCGCTATCTCAGATCGCTGACCTGATCTTCCTGCGCAGCCTGGACAGCGCCGAGGGCGGCTCGGCCAGCCCCAGCGTCTCCAGGCGCTTGCGCTTGAAGTAGCGCCCGTCGAACGTGCCGCCCGACGGGCGCAGCTCGGGATAGGCGTCGGCCTGCATGCAGTAGCCGACCGCGCGCACCAGCGCGGGCAGGTCCGTGCGCGGCGGCTCGTCGATCACGCCGTCGGCGCCCAGCCGGGGCAGCAGCGCGTCCACGATCGTGGCCGGCACCCTGTTGCTGTTCTCGTACGGCGTGAGCCGGTCGAGCACCAGGCCGGTGCCGAAGGAGGCGACCGGCAGGCCGAAGTAGCGCCGGGCGGTCACCAGGCCGGTGGAGAAACAGCCGACGACCAGCTCGGGCCGCAGCGCCGCGAAGCACACCTCGGCCGGCACGCTCTCCCCGGCCACCGTCAGCCGCACCCCCAGCGGCCCGGCCGCCGCGCGCAGCAGTTGCGCGTGCCGGCGTCCGGCGGCCGGGTGGGGCTTGAACAGCACGTCGGTGCAGCCGCGGGCGGACAGCGCGCGCAGCATCGAGGCGTGCAGCCCGGCCTCCTCCTCCGGCGTGACGATCTCCAGCGCCGACAGGTACTGGCCGAGGATCACCGCCTGGCCGCCGGGCAGGTCCGGCGCGGTGGCGGCCACCTCGTCCACGACCGCGCGGAAGCGCTCCTCGGGCAGCACGACGGGCGGCACGCCGTACTCGCTGAGCAGCAGCGGGGTCAGGCCGGGCACCAGGTCCAGGTGGAGCAGCCGCTCGATGCGGCGGAAGATCTCCGCGGGCAGCGGGTCGCGGGTCGGCCCGTAACTCATCAGGCCGTCGGAGTAGACGGTGATCGGGCAGTCGCGCACCAGGCCGGCGATCGTGCGCGCGGGCGGCACCGCGATCGACTCCAGCACCAGCTCCTCGACGTCGTCCAGCGCCAGGTGGGAGCGGATCAGCCGCTCGAACATCGGCACCTCGATGACCCGCGCCCGCCAGTCGGAGGGGTGCAGCGGGGCGATCAGCTCGTTCCAGGAGTGCACCTCGTCGAAGCGCGAGCGCAGGGCGGCGAAGCCGGGCGTGCCGTCGAGCGGCACCGACACCTCGGGGATCGCCGCGTTGTTCGACACGATCAGCACGCGCCGGCCCGCGCCGAAGCGGCCGTCGTCGACGGCCGCGGCCAGGGACATCGCGCCGAACAGCGTCGAGGCGTAGAAGACCTTCATCAGGAGTCCTCCCGATCCCGGCGGATCCGGACGTGGGGGCTGGGTGGAATGTCGGGCACCAGGGCGCGCAGCACGGCCTCCCGCTCGACGGCCATCCGCGACACGGCGTCGGCCACCAGGGCGGGCGGCAGGCCGCGGACCATCTGCGCGCCCCGCTCCTCGAACCGGGCGCGCAACGCGGGCGTGAACCGGCCCGCGAGCTCCAGGTGGTGGGCCAGCAGCGCGCAGAAGTTGCGCACCGCCTTGGGCAGGAACTCCGGCTCCAGGTCCTTGAAGACCAGCTCGAAGGCGTCGAAGAAGTGCAGCTGCCGCTCGTCGCCGACCTGCGTCAGCGACCCGGACACCAGCCGCCGGTAGAACACCCCGGCCATCGGCACCACCGCGAACGTGGCCGCCTCCCGGTGCAGCCGCCAGATCCACGGCCGGTCCTCGGCGGTGTGCAGCGAGCCGGGGAAGTGCAGCAGGTCCCGCAGCGAACGCCGGTAGACCCCGGCCCACGCGTACGGGTAGTCCACCATGGTCCGCACCCCCGCCGGCAGGATCGCCGAGCGGGGGTCGAGCACCACGCCGCGGCGCGACAGCGGGGCCCGGTGCACCACCCGCTTGCGCCCCTCCACCTGAACGTGGTCGACGCGCACGAAGTCGCAGCCGAGCCCGTCGATGGCCGCCACCAGCCCGGCCAGGTAGCCGGGCGCCAGCCAGTCGTCGCCGTCCATGAACGTGACGAACCGCCCCGAGGCGGCCGACAGCCCGGTGTTGCGGGCGTCGGCCAGGCCCACGGGGGCGGGGTTGCGCAGCACGGCCAGGCCGGGCAGGTCGCGGGCGAAGTCGGCGATGATGTCCGGGGTGGCGTCCACGGAGCCGTCGTCCACGACGATGAACTCGAAGTCGTGCCGGGCGTTGCGGGCGAGGGAGGTGAGCGCGTCGGCGATGAAGCGCTCACCGTCCCGCACCGGCACGACGACGGAGAGAGTGGTCGGCGTCATGACTCAGACGGTCACCCGGCGCAGCCGGGCCTTGGGCGCCTCCTCGCCGGGGAAGACGCGCTTGACGCCGTCGCCCATGGCCTGCTCGATGATGCGGATGTCGCGGACGAGGTGCTCCAGCCCGGACGGCTCCAGCGAGGCGGCGTGGTCGGAGCCCCACATGGTGCGGTCGAGCGTGATGTGCCGCTCGACGCAGACCGCGCCCAGGGTGACCGCGGCCAGCGAGATCTGCAGGCCGCGCTCGTGCCCGGAGTAGCCGACCGGCACGCCGTAGCGCTCCTTGAGCGTGGTGATCGTGCGCAGGTTGGCCTCCTCCGGCGGCAGCGGGTACGTGGAGGTGGCGTGCATCATGATCAGCCGGTCGGTGCCGAGGATCTCGACCGCCTGGTCGATCTCCGACAGCGTGGACATGCCGGTGGACAGGATGAGCGGCTTGCCGGTGGCCGCCAGGGCGCGCAGCAGCTGGTGGTCGGCGACGCTGGCCGAGGCGATCTTGTGCGTCAGCACGTCCATGTCCTCGAGGAACTCCACGGACGGCACGTCCCACGGCGAGGCGAACCAGTGCAGGCCGCGCTCGTCGCAGTACTTCGCGATCTGCCGGTACTCGTCGTGGCCGAACTCGGTGCGCTCCTTGTACTCCAGGTACGTCATCTCGCCCCACGGCGTCTGCCTGATCTGGCCCTTCTGCTCCTCGGGCACGCAGATCGCGGGGGTGCGCTTCTGGAACTTGACCGCCTGGCAGCCCGCCTCGGCCGCCACGTCGATGAGCCGGCGGGCGAGGTCCAGGTCGCCGTTGTGGTTGATGCCGATCTCGCCGATCACGTACACGGGCTCGCCGTCGCCGACCAGCACGTCGCCGATCGCGACCGGGCCGAGCCGCGGCCGGGCCTTGGCCTCGGCGACGGGCGGCTCGGGCCGGGCGGCCACCACCAGGTCGCACAGCTCGCGCACCGCGCCGGAGCCGCCGGGCCTGGTCAGCACCACGCGGGCGGCGGCGCGCACGCGCGGGTGCGCGTCGGGGGTGGCGATCGGCCAGCCGACCTCGGCCATCGGGCCCAGGTCGTTGACGTCGTTGCCGACGTAGGCCACGCGCGCCGGGTCCAGGCCCTCGATGGCCAGCCAGTCGCGCAGCACGATGCGCTTCTCGGCCAGGCCCTGCAGCACGGGCACGCCCAGCTTGCGGGCGCGGGCGGCGACGACCGGGTTCTGCTCGGTGGACATCACCAGCACCTTGACCCCGGAGCGGCGCAGCAGCGAGACGCCCATCCCGTCCGAGCGGCTGACCAGGACCATCTCCCGGCCGTCGGAGTCGATGTAGGCGCGGTCGTCGGTGTGCACGCCGTCGAAGTCGGTGATGACCGCGTCCACGTCGATCGGCTCGGGCTTGTCGATGAACGGCGCGAGGGCCCGCACCAGCTCCAGGTCCTCGGGGTCGTCGACCTCGATGGCGTGCTGCGGCGGCACCGGCTGCACGGCGACCTCGCCGAAGAAGCGGTGGCCGTGCTCGCGCAGGCCGGCGGTGCGCATGACGTAGAAGGCGCCGTTCTCGCGGAACTGCGGCTCGCGGTCCTGCCTGCGCTGCCGGACGGCGGGGTCGTGGTTGACGCCCGCGCCCGCGGCCGTCCACAGGAACTCGTGCGTCGGCAGCCCGGACACGACCGAGTCGGCCTCGCCGTCCAGGACCTTGCGCACGGCCGCCGACAGGTCATCGGGGTCGATGAACGCGCTGGTGCACTGCACCAGGACGACCACGTCCGGGTCCGCGCCGAGCGCGTCCAGGGCGTGCAGCACGGCCGACTCGCTGGAGGCGGTCGCGCCGCTCAGCTCCTCGGGCCGCGTCACCACGGTCGCCCCCGCCGCGCGGGCGGTCTCGGCGATCTGCGGGTGGTCGGTGCTGACCACGACCTGGTCGACGAGCTCGGCCCGCAGGCATGCCCGTACCGCTCGGGTGACCAGCGGGACGCCCCCGACCAGGGCGAGGTTCTTCAGGGGTACGCCCGCCGAACCTCCGCGGGCGGGAACAACGGCCAGGACTCGCAAGTGTCTTCTCCTCAGTGCATCGGATCGCACCCAGAAGCTAGAGGCCCGGATTGAACGGGCAGCGTCACCGCCATTAACTTTCCATGGGGATCCGGTAGAGCAACTCTGGCCGGCCCACCCCGCCGTACTGCGGCACCCGTACCGCCATCCCCAGCTCGACCAGGTGTTCCAGGTAGCGGCGGGCGGTCACCCGCGACACCCCGACGGCCTGCGCCACGCTCTGCGCCGAGCTGCCGCCGGGCCGTTCGCGCAGTCGCGCCGACACGGTGTCCAAGGTGTCGCGGGCCAGCCCTTTGGGCAGCTCGGAGCTGCCGCGCAGGGTGCCGAGCACCCGGTCGACGTCGCCCTGGGCGACGATCACGCCGGTGTCCTGCCTGAACCGGGCGTAACGCGCCAGCTTCTCGGCCAGGGTCGCGTAGGTGAACGGCTTGAGAAGGTACTGGGAGACGCCCAGCGACACCGCCGAGCGCACGGTCGCCAGGTCGCGCGCCGAGGTGACGGCGATGACGTCGCACAGCAGCCCGCCGGCCCGCACCGCGCGGCACACCTCCAGGCCGTGCATGTCGGGCAGGTACAGGTCGAGCAGGATGAGGTCGACCGGCCGGCCGCGCAGGAACCGCAGCGCCTCGCCGCCCGAACGCGCCACCCCGGCCACCTCGAAGCCGGCCACCCGCTCGACGTAGACCCGGTTGGCCTCGGCGGTGATCTCCTCGTCCTCCACGATCAGCACGGAGACCGGCGCGCCCGCTCCGGGGCCGGGGTCCGGCCTGCTCATCGCACCCGCTCCGGGACCGGCAGCCGCACCGTGAACGCCGACCCGGCCACCTCGATCGTGCCGCCCAGCCGCCGCACCGCCTGCCCGACCAGCGCCAGGCCGAGCCCGTGACCGTCGCCCTTGGTGGTCCAGCCCTTCGCGAACGCCTCCGGCGCGGTCAGCCCCGGCCCGTCGTCGGCCACCCTGATCACCACCCCGTCCCGGTCCGTGCACAGCTGCACCTCGACCCTGGTGGCCGCGTCGAGGGCGTTGTCGACCAGGTTGCCGACGATCGTCACCAGGTCGCGCGGGTCCAGGCCCAGGTCGTCGAGGTCGCTGTCGGGCGTGAGCACCAGCTCGCCGCCGCGTTCTGCCGCCTCGGCGCTCTTGCCGAGCAGCAGCGCGGCCAGCACCGGCTCGCGCACCGCGCCCACCACCCGGTCGGTCAGCTCCTGCGCCGCGCGCAGCTCGGCCGTGCCCAGCGCGACGGCCTGCTCGGTGCGTCCCAGCTCGACCAGCGTGATCACGGTGTGCAGCCGGTTGGCGGCCTCGTGCGCGGCCGAGCGCAGCGAGTCGGCGAAGCCGCGTTCGGCGTCGAGCTGCCCGGCCAGCGCCTGCAGCTCGGTGTGGTCGCGTACGGTCACCACCGTGCCGAGCCTGCTGGCCGCGCCGTTGACCGCCAGCACCCGGTCGCCGGCCAGGTGCACGCGTTCCTCATGGCCCTCCAGCAGCGCCGACAGGCCCAGCTCGGCCATGTGCCGGCCCTCGGCGTCCGACGGCAGGTCCAGGAGCTGCCTGGCGGCGTCGTTGCAGAGCGTCAGCGTGCCGTCGCCGCCGACCAGCAGCAGGCCCTCCCGCACGGCGTGCAGGACGGCGTCGTGGTGATCGTGGATGCGGCCCAGCTCCACCGGGCCGAGCCCGTGGGTCTGGCGGCGCAGCCGTACGGTGACCAGCCACGTCCCGGCCGCGCCGAGCCCGAGCGCGAGGGCGGCGACCAGGCCGCTCCAGGCCACCTGGTCGCGCAGCCGGGCGCTGATCCGGTCGATCGTGATGCCCGCGCTGACCAGGGCCCGGACCCGGCCGCCGGACCACACGGGCGTCACGGCCCGCTTGGAGGGGCCGAGCGTGCCGGTGTAGGTCTCGACGAAGGTCTGGCCGGCCAGGGCCCGCCCGGTGTGGCCGAGGAAGCGCCGGCCGATCTCGGCCGGGTTCGGATGGGTGTAGCGCGTGCCGTCCGGCTTCATGATGGTGACGAAGTCGACGCCCGTCTCCTTGCGCACCCGTTCGGCGTACGGCTGCAGGGTCAGGGTCGGCTCGGGGCCGTCGAGGGCTGCGGCCACGCCCGGCGCGGCGGCCACGCTGACCGCCACGGCCCTGGCCGTGGCGCCCGCCTCCTCGGTGAGCAGGCGGTGGGCCTGCACCAGCGCGAGCACCGCGCAGCCCGTCACGGCGACCGCGACCACGAGCAGCTGCAGGACCAGCATCTGGCCCGCCAGGCTCCAGCGGCGCATGAGCCCCCCTTGCGTGAACGAAACTTACTCAATCGTGACGTGGGTCACAGCGAGCCGCATAGTCGCACGACCGGCCCCTTTTTCCAAAGCGGTGGAGACCCCTCATGCGTGATCGCTCTCGTTACCTGTACCTGGCCGTCATCGTGGCGGTCCTGCTCGGCATCCTGGTCGGGTTCGTCTGGCCGGAGGCGGGCAAGGAGCTCAAACCCCTCGGCACCGGGTTCGTGGCGCTGATCAAGATGCTGATCAGCCCCATCATCTTCTGCACGATCGTGCTCGGCATCGGCTCGGTACGCCAGGCCGCCAAGGTCGGCAAGGTCGGCGGCCTCGCGCTCGGCTACTTCATGGTGATGTCGACCGTGGCCCTGGTCATCGGCCTGCTGGTCGGCAACGTCATCGACCCCGGCTCCGGGCTGCACCTGACCGACGCCGCCCGGCAGGCCGCCGAGGCCGAGGCGGCCAAGGGCGAGGCCACCGGCGGGGTCGACTTCCTGCTCGGCATCATCCCCGTCACGCTGGTGTCGGCCTTCACCGAGGGCTCGGTCCTGCAGACGCTGCTGGTGGCGCTGCTGGCCGGGTTCGCGCTGCAGGCCATGGGCGAGCGCGGCGCGCCGATCCTGCGCGGCGTCGAGCACGTCCAGCGGCTGGTGTTCCGCATCCTGGCCATGGTCATGTGGGCCGCGCCGGTCGGCGCGTTCGGGGCCATCGCGGCCGTGGTCGGCGCCACCGGGATCGAGGCGCTCAAGAGCCTGGCCATCATCATGATCGCCTTCTACGTCACCTGCCTGCTGTTCGTGGGCGTGGTGCTGGGCGCGCTGCTGTGGCTGGTCGCCCGGGTCAACCTGTGGTCGCTGCTGCGCTACCTCGGCCGGGAGTTCCTGCTGATCCTGTCCACGTCGTCGTCGGAGACGGCGCTGCCGCGGCTGATCGCGAAGATGGAGCACCTCGGCGTGAGCCGGACGGTGGCCGGCATCACCGTGCCGACCGGCTACTCCTTCAACCTCGACGGCACCGCCATCTACCTCACCATGGCCACGCTGTTCATCGCCTCGGCCACCGGCGCGCCGCTGCAGGTCGGCGAGCAGGTCTCGCTGCTGCTGTTCATGATGATCGCCTCCAAGGGCGCCGCGGGCGTGACCGGGGCGGGCCTGGCCACGCTCGCCGGCGGCCTGCAGTCGCACCGCCCCGAACTGGTGGACGGCGTCGGCCTCATCGTCGGCATCGACCGGTTCATGTCCGAGGCCAGGGCGCTGACCAACTTCGCGGGCAACGCCGTGGCCACCGTCGTGGTCGGCACCTGGACCGGCGACTTCGACCGGGAGCGGGCCGCCGAGGTGCTGGCCGGGCGGGCGCCGTTCGACGAGTCCACGCTGATCGACGAGGAGGACGACCGCCCCGAGCCGGAGCCGGAGCGGCGGACCGTGCGCGTCTAGGGTTTGCGGCCGATGCCCGCGTACCCCATGCGGGCGAAGTCCTCGTCGTAGAAGGGCGGGCTCTCGGGGTCGGTGAACGGGAAACCGAGCTCCGGCCCCTTGCCCGTGGCCAGACCGGGCGGGATCAGCTCGAAGTCGCCGAAGAAGGCGGCGATCTCCTTGCCCGGCCGCGGGCAGAACGGCGCGTTGGCCCGCCGGTAGAACTGGCTGACGCGGGCCACACGCTCGGGCGCGTGGTCGGTGCCGACGTGCGACAGGGCCAGGTAGCTGCCGGGCGCGAGCGCGTCGCGGTAGGCGGCCACGAAGCCCTGCGGGCGGTCGGTGTCGGGGATCAGGTGCAGCAGGAACATCATGAGCACCGCGACGGGCCTGTCGAAGTCCAGCAGTCCGCGCACCTCGGGGCTGTCCAGCACCTCCCGCGGGCGCCGGACGTCGCCGTGCAGCATGGCCACCTGCTCGGGGCCGGCCAGCAGGGCCCGCCCGTGGGCGGCCACCACCGGGTCGCTGTCCACGTAGACCACGCGGGCCTGCGGCGCGTACCGCAGCGCCACCTCGTGCACGTTCTCGGCGGCCGGCAGGCCGGAGCCCAGGTCGAGGAACTGGGTGACACCCTGCTCGCACAGGTACCGCACCACCCGGCCGATCAGCAGCCGGTTCTCCCGCGTGCCGTCCCTGACCTCCGGCATCGCGCTCAGCACCAGCTCGGCCAGCTCGCGGTCGGCCGGGAAATTGTTCTTTCCGCCCAGGAAGTAGTCGTACATGCGCGCGGTGTTGGGGATGTGAGGATCCACGCCCTGGGGGACTTCTTGCGTCATGAGGGCATGATCCACTAACTGGCTGCCGGAAATCTACGCTTTCGACATCAGATGGCGGGAAGCCGCAGGACGAACCGCGCCCCGCCCGGACGGTCCTCCACGCGGACGCTGCCCCGGTGGGCCATCGCCACGTCCCTGGCGATGGCCAGGCCGAGCCCGGTGCCGCCGGAGTCGCGGCTGCGGGCGGCGTCGAGGCGGGTGAACCGCTCGAAGATGCGCTCGCGGTCGGCCTCGCGGATCTCCTGGCCGTCGTTCTCCACCGCCAGCACGGCCGTGCCGCCCCTGGCCGGGCCCGCCTCCCTGGTGACCACGACCCGCACCATGGTCTCGGCGTGCCGCTGGGCGTTGTCCAGCAGGTTCGTCAGCACCCGGGCCAGTTGCAGGCGCACGCCCTCGACGACCACGCCGTCGGTCAGCTCCAGCCGGGTGGGCAGCTTGTCGCTGCGCACGGCCAGCTCCTGCCGGACGAGCCCGGCCAGGTCCACCGGCTCCCTGGCGACGTCCACCCGGGAGCCGATCCTGGCCAGCAGCAGCAGGTCGGTGATGATCGCCTCCAGCCGGTCGGTGTCCCGCAGGGCGCTGTCCACCAGCGCCTCGACGTCGGTGTCCTCCGGGTAGAGCTGGGCGCTCTCCAGCTGGGCGCGCAGCCCGGCGATCGGGGTGCGCAGCTCGTGGGAGGCGTCGGAGGCGAACTGGCGCTGCTGCAACGCGGAACGTTCCAACCGGGCCAGCGTGTTGTTGACGGCCTTGGCCAGCATGGCGACCTCGTCCTCGCCGCCCGGCTGGGTGACCCGGTGGCTCAGGTCGCCGGCGCTGACCGCGTCCAGCTCGGCGCGCATGGTCGCCACCGGGCGCAGCGCGCGGCCGGTGACCAGCCAGGTCGCCCAGGCGGTGAGCGCGATCAGCACCGCCACCTGGGAGAACACGATCACCTCCAGCGTCTGCGAGGCCAGCACCTCCGGGGTGCTGCGGCCGGCGTAGACGATGGGGGAGTCCTCCGACATGCCGGCCTTGACCGCCGACAGGTGCACGCACTCGGTCGGCAGGCAGTTGGTGGTGTTGACCACCCGGCTCTCGGCCGTGGGCCGCACGTCGCTGAGCGGCGGCAGGTTCCTGGCCGCGTCGCTGCTGGCCAGGACGCGGCCGTCGGTGCCGACGATCTGGATCAGGTCGATGGACGGGTTGGGCACCGGGATCGTGGTGCCCTGCGGCGGCAGCCCGCCCGCGCGCATCTCCGAGGCCACCCGCTCGGCGGTGTCCCGGGTGTCCCGGTAGACGCCGGCCGTCACCAGGGAGCGCGAGACGATGCACCCGGCGATGCCCACGGGGATCAGCACGAGGGCGGCTACGGCCGTCGCGATGAGGGTGACGCGTCCGCGCAGGGAGCGGGCCCACAGGGGTGGCACTCCCCGAGACTACTAACCGTCATTGCCGCCAAATGCCGCGTCAAGGGAAAGGTTCCCCCAACCTCAACGCTGGATCCACACGGTGGTGTCCGGCGGGACCGAGCCGTCGGCCGCCAGCGGGCCGCTGGCCAGCAGCACCGTGCCGGGCACGACCGGGGCGACCGGGTCCTCGCCGGTGTTCAGCATCACGACCAGGCCCGGGTCGCGCTGGACGGCCAGCACGTCCTCGGGAGCCTCCAGCCACCGCAGCGTGCCGCCGCCGAGCGCCGGGTGCTGCTTGCGCAGCCGGAGCGCGGCCCGGTAGAGGTTCAGCGTGGAGTCGGGGTCGTGCTCCTGGGCCTCGGCCGACAGCAGCGTCCACGACGGCGGGATCGGCAGCCACGGGTCGCGCCAGCCGCAGCCCGGCTCGCTCGTCCACGGGATCGGCACCCGGCAGCCGTCGCGGCTCTCGCCGGTGCGCCGGAAGGCCGGGTCCTGGCGCAGCTCGTCGGGCAGGTCGAGGACCTCGGGCAGGCCCAGCTCCTCGCCGTTGTAGAGGTAGGCAGAGCCGGGCAGGGCCAGCATGAGCAGCGTCGCCGCGCGGGCGCGGGCCAGGCCGCCGTGCCGGGTGACGTGGCGGGGCTTGTCGTGGTTGGACAGCACCCAGGTGGTGGGCGCGCCGACCAGCTCGGCCTCCGCCAGCGACTTCTCGATCACCGTACGGAACGACTTGGCGTGGAAGTCGGCCATCATGAACTCGAAGTTGAACGCCTGGTGCAGCTCGTCCGGCCCGACGTAGCGGGCCAGCCGCTCGGGCGAGGACACCCACGCCTCGGCGACGGCCATCCGGCCGCCGGGGTAGGAGTCGAGGATCGGCCGCCACTCCCGGTAGATGTCGTGCACGCCGTCCTGGTCGAAGTAGGGCACCTGCTCGTCGCCCAGCATCTCGGCCTGGCGGCCCTCCTTCGGGCCCACGTCGGGCAGCCCCTCGGCCTTGACCATGCCGTGGGCCACGTCCACGCGGAAGCCGTCCACGCCCCGGTCCAGCCAGAAGCGCAGGACGTCGCGGAACTCGGCGCGCACTTCAGGGTTGTCCCAGTTGAGGTCGGGCTGTTCCGGCGCGAACAGGTGCAGGTACCACTGGCCGTCCTCGACCTGGGTCCAGGCCGGGCCGCCGAAGATCGACTCCCAGTCGTTGGGCCGGTCGCGGAAGATGTAACGGTCGCGCAGGCCGGCCTGGAACCAGGGGTGCCGGTCCGAGGAGTGGTTGGGGACCAGGTCCACGATCACCCGGATGCCGCGCTCGTGGGCCTCGGCGACCAGGGCGTCGAAGTCGGCCAGCGTGCCGAACATCGGGTCCACGTCCCGGTAGTCGGCCACGTCGTAGCCGCCGTCGGCCATGGGCGAGGTGTAGAAGGGGCTCAGCCAGATCGCGTCCACGCCCAGCCCGGCGAGGTGGCCCAGGCGTTCCCGCACGCCCTTCAGGTCGCCGGTGCCGTCGCCGTCGGCGTCGGCGAAGCTCCGGGGGTAGACCTGGTACACGACGGCGTCCCGCCACCAGTCGTCGTTGCCGAGCATGGCTTTCCTTCCCCCGATGTCCGTGATGTCTGGTGCAGGATGTCGCGCGTCCTTGCGACAGGTCAAGTGCAAGTTTCGGAAAGTTGCAGATTCCCCGTACGGCCGTTATCGCGGGTGCGGCGAGGTCAGCGCGTCCTGGGTCGGATGTGGTTCCGGTAACGCTCTTTCGCAAGTTCTTCCAATTCTTGCAAAGAGCCGCTAACGTCCCGGAAACGTAAGCCGTGAACAGCGGCGGATAACGATCTTCGGCGGCGGCGCACGCAGGCGTCGCCGCTCCTCCATGACCTCGGGAGGTCTCATGCGTGTACGGGTCCTGGGAGTGGCCGCCCTCTCCACCCTCGCGTTCGCCGCTACGGCTTGTGGTGACTCCGGCTCGACCGCCCCGTCGGCGCAGCCCAGCGGCTCGGCCTCGGCCTCGGCTCCGGCCCCGGCGGCGGGTGGCACGCTGGTCATCTGGGCCGACCCGAGCCGGGTCAAGCCGCTCAAGCCCTTCGCCGACCGGTTCGGCACCGAGAACGGCGTGACCGTCGAGGTGAAGGAGATCAGCAAGGACAACCAGATGACCTTCCTGACCGCCTCCCAGCAGGGCAGCGGCCCGGACATCATGATCGGCGCGCACGACTGGATCGGCAACCTCGTCCAGAACGGCGCCATCGACCCCGTCACGCTGACCGACGAGCAGAAGGCGGCCTTCTCGGAGATCGCCATGAAGGCGGTCACCTTCAACGGCCAGGTGTACGGCGCCCCGTACGCGGTGGAGAACATCGCCCTGATCCGCAACACCAAGCTCGCCCCCGACGCCCCCGCCACGATCGACGAGATGATCGACAAGGGCAAGGAGCTGAAGAAGGCCGGCAAGGTCAAGGAGGTGCTCTGCCTGCCCGTCGGCGTCAAGGGCGACGCCTTCCACGCCTACCCGCTGTTCGCCTCCGCGGGCGGCGCGCTGTTCGGCCGGACCGCCGCCGGCGACCCCGACCCCAAGCAGGTGCTGCTCGGCTCCGAGGGCTCGGTCAAGGCGTTCGGCAAGCTGAAGGAGCTCGGCGAGAAGGGTGACGGCGCGCTCAAGACGTCGGTCACCAACGAGAACTACATCGTCAACTTCGCCGCCGGCAAGTGCGCCTACCTGATCTCCGGCCCGTGGGCCATGAGCGAGGTCAAGAAGGGCGGCATCTCCTACGACATCACGCCCGTCCCGGCGTTCAAGGACGGCAAGCCGGCCACGCCGTTCGTCGGCGTCCAGTCGTTCTTCGTGGCCGCCAAGGGCAAGAGCAAGGCCCTGGCCCAGGAGTTCGTCGCCAACTACGTCACCAACAAGGACGTCGCCAAGGCCCTGTACGAGGCCGACCCGCGGCCCCCGGCGCTGACCGCCGCCCTCCAGGAGGTCCAGGCCGCCGACCCCGACGCCGCCAAGTTCATGGACGCCGGCAAGAGCGGCATGCCGATGCCCGCCATCCCCGAGATGGCCGCGATCTGGGAGCCGTTCGGCATCGCGGAGACGGCCGTGGTCAAGGGCGGCGACGCGGCCAAGGCCGCCGCGGCCGCGCAGAAGGCCATCGACGGCGCGCTCAAGAACTGACATGACCCAGGACGTGCACGAGGCCGTGGGGACCACCGTGTCCCCGCGGCCTCGCCGGGAGCTCACCACGGCGTTCGTGGTGAGCAGGATCGCGGTGCTGGCCGTGGCCGCGGCGATCCTGCTCTACGCCGTGCCGCCGCTGGTCGCCGCGGAGTCGTGGATCTCGCTCGCGCTGCTGGCGTCGGCCGCCGCGGCCATCGCCTACCTGTACCTGACCCGCCGCTTCATCCCGGCCAAGTACCTCGTCCCCGGCACCCTCTTCCTGATCGCCTTCCAGGTGCTGCCCGTGCTCTACACGGTGACCACGGCGTTCACGAACTTCGGCGACGGGCACCGCGGCGACAAGGCCGACGCGGTCACCGCCATCGAGACCGGCTCGGTGCGCCAGGCCCCCGGCTCGCCCGAGTACGGCCTGACCGCCGCCCTGCGCGGCGACGAGCTGGTGTTCCTGCTGGTCGACCCCAAGACCAAGCAGGTGCGTCTGGGCACCGCCGAAGGGCTGACCCCGCTGGCGGGCGCCCAGGTCGGCCTCACCGGCAAGGTGCTGTCGGCCCCCGGCGTGACCGTGCTGAAGGCGCCCGAGGCGGCCGCCCGCGGCCAGGAGATCTCGGCGCTGTCCGTGCCGACGCAGGGCGGCGCGATCAAGGCCAACGGCCTCAGCCGGGCCGTGGAGGGCAAGGCCGCGCTGGTCTACGACGCCGCCTGCGACTGCGTCAAGGGCAACGGCGGCACCTGGACGGCCGACGAGGCCCAGGGCTACTTCGTCAACGCCCAGGGCGAGCACCTGGCGCAGGGCTGGCAGGCGAACGTCGGCCTGGACAACTTCGCCCGTGTCCTGACCAACCCCACCATCTCCGGCTACTTCGTCGGCGTGCTGGGCTGGAACCTGGTGTTCGCGCTGGCCTCGGTGGCCGGCACGTTCGGGCTGGGCATGGCCGTGGCGCTGGCGCTGCACCACCCGCGCATGCGCGGCACGAAGATCTACCGGATCGCGCTGATCCTGCCGTACGCGATGCCGGCCTTCGCCATGCTGCTGGTCTGGCGGGACATGTTCAACCGCGACTTCGGCCTGATCAACCAGTTCTTCGGGCTGAGCGTCGACTGGCTCGGCGAGCCGGTCACCGCCCGCTTCGCGGTCATCCTGGTCAACCTGTGGCTCGGCTTCCCGTACATGTTCCTGGTCACCACCGGCGCGCTCCAGGCGATCCCGCGCGAGCTGACCGAGGCGGCCTCCATCGACGGCGCCACGCCGTGGAAGGCGTTCCGCCGGGTGACGCTGCCGCTGCTGCTGGTCGCGCTGACGCCGCTGCTGATCTCGTCGTTCGCGTTCAACTTCAACAACTTCAACGCCATCGCGCTCACCACCGACGGCGGGCCGTTCCCGGCCGAGAGCCCGCAGGTGGGCGCCACCGACCTGCTGATCACCTACACCTTCCGGCTGGCGTTCGGCGCGGGCGGGGCGCAGTTCGGGTTCGCCGCGGCGATCTCGGTGTTCATCTTCGCGATCGTGGCGGTCATCTCGGCCGTGGCCTTCCGCCGTACCCGCAAGCAGGAGGAGGTCTACGCATGAGGATCGCGCTCAGGCACGTGTTCGTGCTGGCGGTGTGCGTGTTCGCGCTGTTCCCGATCCTGTTCGTGGTCTCGGCCGCGATCAACCCGATGGGCACGCTGGCCTCCACCGACCTGGTGCCGTCGGGGGCGAGCCTGAACAACTTCGTCAACCTGCTCGCCTCCGACGACTATCCGTTCGGCCGGTGGTTCTTCAACTCGGTGTTCATCGCGCTGGTCTCGTCGTTCGCGAGCCTGCTGCTGTCGATGCTGGCCGCCTACGCCTTCAGCCGCATGCGCTTCGCCGGCCGCCGGGTCGGGCTGCTGGCGTTGCTGCTCATCCAGATGTTCCCGCAGTTCCTGGCCATCGTGACGATCTTCATGATCTTCACCAGGGTGACCGAGCTGTACCCGGCGTTCGGCTTCAACACCGTCTGGGGCCTGCTGCTGCTCTACCTGGGCGGCGCGCTCGGCGTGAACACCTGGCTGATGAAGGGCTTCCTCGACACCGTCCCCAAGGAGCTCGACGAGGCCGCCACCGTGGACGGCGCCACCCACGCGCAGATCTTCTGGCGGATCATCATGCCGCTGGTCACGCCGATCCTCGCGGTCACCGCGCTGCTGGCCTTCATCGGCATCATGAGCGAGTTCCTCATGGCCAACGTGTTCCTGCGCGACCCCGAGAGCAAGACCCTGGCCGTCGGCATGTACGGCATGATCGCCGGCGACCACCGCAACGCCAACTTCGGCATGTTCGCCGCCGCGACGTTGCTCACCGCCGTACCCACGGTGAGCGTGTTCCTATGGCTGCAGAAGTACATCGTCTCCGGCCTGACGGCCGGGGCTGTCAAGGGATAGGTCCATTGCGCCATGTCGGCGAGCCGCACCACGACGGCTCAGCTCTCTACGTCTCCAGCCGGGAACCGGCACTCGGCTCGCGGGTGACCCTCTGGCTGCGCGCCCCGCGCGCAGCCGGGATCACCGGGGTGCACGTGCGTACCGTCTGCGACGGCGAGCCCCGCTACGCCGAGGCCCGCGTCGACGGGTCCAGGACCGGCACGCCGGTCGCCGGCTACGGCGCGGACGACGTGTGGTGGCAGGCGGAGGTCACCGCCGTCAACCCGGTCACCCCGTACCGCTTCCTGCTGCACACCCGCCGCGGCCAGCTGTGGCTGACCGCGGCCGGCCCGGTCGGCCACGACGTGACCGACGCGAGCGACTTCCGCCTGGTCTGCCACCAGGCGCCGCCCTCGTGGATGTCGGACGCGATCGTCTACCAGATCTTCCCCGACCGGTTCGACCGCTCCGGCCCGATGCCGGACCTGCCCGACTGGGCGCTGCCGCGCGACTGGGACCGCGACCCGGTGATCCCCAGCGGCCCCGGCACCGCCCAGCAGTTCTACGGCGGCGACCTCGACGGCATCACCCGGCGCCTGGACCACATCCAGGGGCTCGGCGCCGACACCGTCTACCTGACGCCGGTCTTCCCGGCCCGCTCCAACCACCGCTACGACGCCGCGAGCTTCGAGCACGTCGACCCGCTGCTCGGCGGCGACGAGGCCCTGCACCGGCTGTCCGGCGCGCTGCACGCCCGCGGCATGCGCCTGCTCGGCGACATCACCACCAACCACTGCGGCGACGCCCACGAATGGTTCACCGCCGCCGTCTCCGACGTGAACGCCCTCGAACGGGAGATGTTCTACTTCGACCCCGACACCGGCGACTACGAGTCGTGGTGGGGCGTCAAGTCGCTGCCCAAGCTCAACTGGGGCAGCGAGCTGGTGCGCTCCAGCATGCGCGCGGTGCTGAAGAAGTGGCTCGGCCCGCTGGACGGCTGGCGCGTGGACGTCGCCAACATGACCGGCAGGCTCGGCGCCGAGGACCGCACCCACGAGGTCGCCGCCATGCTGCGCCGGCAGCTCGGCCCCGAGGCCGCCTTCATCGCCGAGCACAACCACGACGCCTCGCTCGACCTCGACCGCGACGGCTGGCACGGCACCATGAACTACGGCGGCTTCACCCGTCCGGTCTGGGCCTGGCTGCGCGGCCCCGAGCTGGACCTGCCGCACTTCCTCGGCGTGCCGGGCGGCGTGCCCGAGCGCGACGGCACCGACACCCTGGCCACGTTCAGGTCCTTCGCCTCGCACATGTCCTGGCGCTCGCTCACGCACTCCTGGCAGCTCCTGGACTCCCACGACTCGCCGCGCATCCGCACGGTGACCGGCTCGCGCGAACGCCACCTGCCGGCCCTCGGCCTGCAGGCCACGCTGCCCGGCACGCCCATGGTCTTCGCCGGCAGCGAGTTCGGCCTGACCGGGATCAACGGGGAGCACTCGCGCACCCCCATGCCCTGGAACCGGCCGCACGACCAGGACCTGGCGACCCTGTCGGCCTACCGCGAGCTGCTCGGGCTGCGCCGCGCCGAGCCCGCGCTGCGTCACGGAGGGTTGCGCTGGCTGCACTCCGACGCCGACTGCCTGGTCTTCGCGCGCGAGACGTTCGAGGAGTCGCTGCTGGTGGCCGTCCGCCGGGCGCCCGGCGCCGCGCTGCCCATCGGGGCGCAGGCCCAGGGCGTCCACAACGCCGAGGACGGCGACGTGATCCCGGGGGACGGTCCTTCGGTGTGTGTGTGGCGCATCACACGCTGATCACGCTACGGTATGGCCTGGCCCCGTACCGTCTCCAACTGGATAGTGGTGTGCCCGCATGAGGTTGCTCTCCGTAGCCGTCGCAGCATCGCTTCTCACCGTCGTACCGACCGCCGCGGAAGCCAGGGCGGCCACCACCTACTACGTCGACTCCAGGGCCGGCGACGACTCCGCCGCCGGCACCAGCCCCGACAAGCCGTGGAGGTCGCTGGAGAAGGTCAACTCCGCCGACCTCAAGCCGGGTGACATCGTCAGCCTCAAGCGGGGCGGCAGCTTCACCGGCCCGCTCAGGCTCACCGCCAACGGCACCGCCGCCCGGCCCATCGTCGTCCGCTCCCACGGCTCCGGCGCCCTGCCTCGCATCAGCGGCGACGAGCGCGACTGCGTGGTCGTCAAGGGCGCCTACTGGCAGATCAGCGGTCTGCGCGCCACCGGCTGCCGGTTCGCCGGGTTCCAGCTCGGCGGCCACCACACCGAGCTGAGCGGCGTCGCGGCCGACGGCAACGTCGCGGGCGTGTGGGTCACGCCGTCCGGCTCGCACAACACCGTCCGCGACAGCACGCTCACCGCCAACAACCGCATGAGCGTCGACGACGAGGGCGGCGACAACGACTCCGGCGCCTTCGGCGTGCTGCTCAACGGCGACGACAACCTGGTGACCCGCAACACCATCACCGGCAGCTACGCCAAGAGCCACGACTACGGCACCGACGGCGCCGCCGTCGAGATCTTCAACGGCGACCGCAACCGCATCACCCACAACCACGCGCGCGACAACGAGACCTTCACCGAGCTGGGCGCCCAGAAGGGCAAGACGGCCACCGGCAACATCTTCGCCTTCAACGTCGTCACCTCCGGCCGCAGCCGCGGCTCCTTCCTCATCACCCGCGGCCCCGGCCACGTCGTCGGCCCGGTCAAGGGCACGATCGCCGTCCAGAACTCGGTCTACCTGCCGGCCAAGGACACCATCGGCTGGTCCTGCCACGACGGCTGCGGCCCCTCCATCCTCAGGCTGCGCAACAACGTGATCGCGGTCGGCGGCGAGGCGGGCTGGGCCGACGGCAAGGGTGTCGACGACGGCGGCAGCGTCTACTACGGCCGCAAGCTCACCTTCAAGCTGGGGCCGAAGTCGGTCAGGGCCGACCCGCTGTTCGTCTCCCGCACCGACCTGCGCCTGCGTCCGGGCTCCCCGGCGCTGGGCCGCGGCCTGCCGCTGTCGCCCACCTGGTACGGCGGCGCCACCTTCGGCAAGGACATGCTGGGCCGGCCGCTGTCCGGGGCGCCGGACGCCGGGGCCTACCAGCGGTAGCGGTGTAGCCTACGGGGCATGGTCCCGGATCTTCGCCTGCCGCTGGTCAAGCAGCTCGCCGAGGCCGACGTGCCCCACCGCTTCTGGCACACCGCCGGCCCCGGCGGGCGCGTCTGGCTGTTCGAGAGCGTCGAGGGCGACGGCGAACACTGGGCGATCAGGCAGATCGAGGTCGACACCGACCGCGTCGCCCACCGCTACTGGTGGGGCCGGCTCCAGGACGATCGCGGCTTCCTCACCGACCAGCCGCTGGAGATCTGGGAGCTGACCGAGATCACCCAGGCGGCCTTCGAGGCCGTCTGGGCCGCCGCCTGAGCCCTAGCTCGCGCTTTCCAGAACGAGCGCGTTGGCCAGGCCGCCCGCCTCGCACATGGTCTGCAGGGCGTAGCGGGCGCCGCGCGAGCGCATGGCGTGCACGAGCGTGGTGGTGATGCGGGCGCCGCTGGCGCCGAGCGGATGGCCGAGGGCGATGGCGCCGCCGTTGACGTTGACCTTCGCCGGGTCGGCCCCCGTCTCCTGCAGCCAGGACAGCACGACGCTCGCGAAGGCTTCGTTGACCTCGAACAAGTCGATGTCGGACAGTGCGAGCCCGGCGCGGCGCAGCACCTTCTCCGTGGCCGGGATCACGCCGGTGAGCATGAGCAGCGGGTCGGAGCCGGTGACGGCGAAGCTGTGCAGCCGGGCCAGCGGGCGCAGGCCGAGCCGCGCGGCGGTCTCGGAGCTGGTGATCAGGACGGCCGCCGCGCCGTCGTTGATCGGGCTGGCGTTGCCCGCGGTGACCGACCAGCTGATCTGCGGGAAACGCTCGGCGTAGCCGGGGTCGGCGTAGGCGGGCCGCAGCCCGGCCAGGATCTCGGGCGTGGTGGCGGGCCTGATCGACTCGTCGCGGTCCAGGCCGGCGACCGGGGCTAGCTCGGCGCCGAAGTCGGCGGCGGCGGCCTTGGCGTGGGAGGCGGCGGCGAAGACGTCCATCTGCTCGCGGCTCAGCGACCACTTGGCGGCGATGAGCTCGGCGCTGATGCCCTGCGGGACCAGCCCCTCGGGGAAACGCGCGGCCACCGAGGGCCCGAACGGGTCGGCGCCCGGCGGCACGTTCGACCACATGGGCACCCGGCTCATCGACTCCACGCCGCAGGCCACGACCAGGTCGTACGCGCCGGACATGACGCCCTGCGCGGCGAAGTGCACGGCCTGCTGGGACGAGCCGCACTGCCGGTCGACCGTGACCGCGGGCACCGAGTCGGGGAGGCCGGCGGCCAGCCAGGCGTAGCGGGTGGTGTTCATGGCCTGCTCGCCCACCTGGTCGACGCAGCCGCCGATCACGTCGTCGACCAGCGACGGGTCCACGCCGCTGCGCTCGATCAGGGCGCGCAGGGCGTGGGCGAGCAGGTCGACGGGGTGCGTCCCGTGCAGCCCGCCGCCGGGTTTGCCCTTGCCGATCGGGGTGCGTACGGCTTGCACGATGACGGCGTCGCGCATCGCGGCCTCCTGTCCGTTGGAATTTCCAACTCACTCTAACGCGAGCGGGTTGGACTTTCCAACGCAGGCGTCACCGGGCGGCCAGGCCGTTGACGATCATGTGCAGGGCGACGTCGAAGCTGCGCTCGACCTCCTCCGGCTCGCCGCTCAGGTGTCCCCGCGTCTCGGCGAAGACGAACCCCGAGACGAACGCGTGCAGCACCTCGCTCGTCCGTCGCAGCTCCTCCTCGGGCACGCCGGAGGCGCGCAGGATGCGGTAGAGCGCCTGCCACAGCGGCAGCCGCCGGTCCTCGCTGAACTCGGGGTGGTTGTGCAGGTAGGTCCACATGGCCGGATGTTGCCGGGCGTGCCGGTGGTAGGCCAGGGCCAGGGCCCGGAGCTGGTCCTGCCACGGGGTGCCGTCGTCGGGCGGCAGCGGCAGCCGGGAGCTGACCGTCTCGCAGATGCGGGCCAGCAGCGCCTCCTTGCTCGCGACGTGGTGGTAGACCGACATGGGGTTGACGTCCAGCTCGGCGGCCAGTTTCCGCATCGACAACCCCTCGACGCCGGCCTCGTCGATCAGGCGAAGCGCCGTGGAACAGATCTCGTCAAGGCTCAGGGGGGCTCCCCTGCGTGCGCTCACTGCCATACAGCGTATGGTAGCGTCAGCCATACGGTGTATGGCTACCCGAAGGGAGCACTCATGAGGCGTATCCCCGCCCCGCAGGGCCTGCCGATCCTGGGCAACACGCTGCAGATCCCGGCCCACTCGCCGGTGGAGCACTTCGTCAAGGTCGCCGAGCGGTACGAGGAGGGCATCTTCCGGCTGGAGGTCGCCGGCCGCACGATCGTGCTCGTCCACGACCCCGACCTGGTCGCGGAGGTGTGCGACGAGAGCAGGTTCGTCAAGCGCATCAAGCCGCCGCTGTCGATCGTGCGCGACTTCGGCGGCGACGGCCTGTTCACCGCCGAGCCGCACGAGCCGGTGTGGGGGCAGGCCCACCGCATCCTGCTGCCCGCCTTCAGCCAGCGCTCGATGAAGGCGTACTACCCGCAGATGCTGGAGGTCGCCGAGCAGCTCGTCGCCTCGTGGGCCGGCCGCCAGGGGCAGGACCTGCCCGTGGCCGACGACATGACCCGGCTCACGCTGGACACGATCTCGCTGACCGGCTTCGGCTTCCGGTTCGACTCCTTCGCCTCTCCCGAGCTGCACCCGTTCCTGCAGGCCATGGGCGGCGCGCTGACCGAGGCGATGCTGCGCAACCAGCAGCTCCCGTTCGTCACCAAGCTGAAGCGCGGCCACGAGGACGCCTACCGCCGCGACATCGAGACCATGCGCGCCCTGGTGGACGACGTGATCAAGCAGCGCCGCGCCGAGGGCGCCGGCGACGCCAAGGACCTGCTCGGCCTCATGCTGGCGGCCGCCGACCCGAAGACCGGCGGCCGCCTGTCCGACGAGAACATCCGCAACCAGGTGCTCACCTTCCTCATCGCCGGGCACGAGACCACCAGCGGCCTGCTCTCCTTCGCCCTGTACAACCTGCTGCGCGACCCGCACACCCTGGCCAGGGCCTACGACGAGGTCGACCGCCTGCTGCCCGGCGACGAGCCGCCCAGCTACGAGACGATCATGAAGCTCGACGTCATCCCCCGGATCCTGGAGGAGACGCTGCGGGTCTGGTCGCCGATCCCCGCCTTCGCCGTCAGCGCCGTCGAGGCCACCACCATCGGCGGGTACGAGATCGAGGCCGACCAGAGCATCGCCGTGCTGCTGCCGTCGCTGCACCGCCATCCCAAGGCGTGGGAGCGGCCGGAGGAGTTCGACATCGACCGCTGGCTGCCGGAGAACAAGAAGGCCCACCACCCGGCGGCGTACAAGCCGTTCGGCAACGGCGAGCGGGCCTGCATCGGCCGCCAGTTCGCGCTGACCGAGGCCCGGCTCGCCCTGGCCATGATCCTGCGCCGCTTCGCCGTCTCCGACCCCGGCGCCTACCGGATGAAGATCAAGCAGACGCTGACCATCAAGCCCGACGGGTTCACCCTGCGGGTGCGCGAGCGCCGCGCCCACGAGCGCACCGCGCCCGCCGCCGACGTCCGGGCCGCAGGGGAGGGTGAGCGGCACGACCTCGCGGTCACCGGCGTGCCGCTCACCGTCGCCTACGGCTCCAACCTGGGCACCGCCGCCGACATCGCCGAGCGGCTGGCCGAGCGGGCCGGCCGGTCCGGCTTCGCCACCACCCTGACCAGCCTGGACGACCTGGCGCCGCCGTCGCAGGGCCTGCTCGTCGTGGTCGCCTCCTCCTACAACGGCAAGGCGCCCGACAACGCCCAGCGCTTCGACGCCCTGGAGGAGCTGCCCGACCTGTCGGGCGTGCGCCTGGCGGTGCTCGGCTGCGGCAACTCCCAGTGGCCGACGTACCAGGCCTTCCCGCGCCGGGCCGGCGAGAAGCTGACCGCCGCCGGGGCCGTGCCGCTCGTCGAGCGCGGCGAGGCCGACGCCGACGGCGACTTCGACGGCGACGTCTCGGCGTGGACGGCCCGGCTGTGGGCGGCGCTGGCCGAGGAGTACAGCGCCCCGGCGGGCGCGGCCGGGCCGCGCTACGAGATGGAGGTGCTCGGCGAGAGCGAGATCAGGCCGGCCGTCGTCTCCGACCGGGCCGTGCCGATGACCGTCGTGTCCAACGAGGAGCTGACCGGCGACCCCGCCGGGCTGTGGGACTTCTCGGCCGAGGCCCCGAGGCCCGGCGTGCGCTCGATCGTGGCCCGCCTGCCCGAGGGCGTCACCTACACCGCGGGCGACCACGTCGCCGTCTTCGCCAAGAACGACCCCGAGCTGGTCGAGTGGGCCCTGCGCTGCCTGCGCGTGCCGCGCGAGCAGGTGGTGCGGCTGCGCGCCGCCGGCGCCACCCACCTGCCCGTGGACACGCCGGTGACGGCCGGCCTGCTGCTGACCGAGTTCGCCGAGCTGCAGGAGGTGGCCACCAGGGCCGACCTGGAGGCCCTGGCCGCGCACACCGGCTGCCCCTGGACGCGCGGCCAGCTCGCCGAGCTGACCGCGAACTACGCCGACGAGATCCTGGCCAAGCGGGTCTCGCCGCTGGCCCTGCTGGAGCGCTTCCCGGCCGTGGAGCTGCCGCTGCCGGTGTTCCTGGAGATGGCCGGGCCGATCCGGCCGCGCTACTACTCGGTCTCCTCCTCGCCGCTGGCCGACCCGGGCCTGGTGCGGCTCACCGTCGGGCTGGTCGAGGGGCCCGCCTGGTCCGGCAGCGGCACCTACCAGGGCATGTGCTCGGCGTACCTGGCCGGGCTGCGGCCCGGTGAGGTGTTCTACGGGTACGTACGCGTGCCCGCGCCGCCGTTCCGGCTGCCCGCCGATCCGGCCACACCGGTGATCCTGGTCGGCCCCGGCACGGGGTTCGCGCCGCTGCGCGGCTTCCTGGAGGAGCGGGCGCTGAGCGGGGCGGGCGGCCGGGCCGAGGTCTTCACCGGCTGCCGCCACCCCGACCACGACTGGCTGTACCGGGACGAGGTGACCGTCTGGGCCGCCCGCGAGGAGGTGAACCTGCACACCGCGTTCTCGGCCGTGGCCGGGCATCCGTACCGGTACGTCCAGGACGCCGTGGCCGATCACGCCGAGGAGGTGTGGGAGCTGCTGGAGCAGGGCGCGTACGTGTACGTCTGCGGCGACGGCCTGCGCATGGCCCCGGCGGTGCGCCAGGCGCTGCTGGACGTCCACCGGCGGCACACCGGCGGGGACGGCGCGGCCTGGCTGGCCGCCCTGGAGGCGGACGGCCGCTACCAGCAGGACGTGTTCGCCTGATCCCCACGTGCGGGGATCGGTCTGCCTGATCCTTGAACGATCCTTGGTCGTTTTTGGGAAAACACCTGCTCAAACCGCCATCCAAGTTCGACAATCCGGACTTAGCGCCGGATCCTGGGATATAAGCGCAGCATGCGCGACATATCCGTGGAACATGCACGAAACCTGTCCACGGCACGGTGAGAGCCTCTGGGAAAGGGGGCGGCCAATGCTGCTGCGACTGAGGGTGTCCCTGCCGGACCGGCCGGGCGGCCTTGGCCAGGTCGCGAAGGCGCTGGGGGCGCTCGGCGCCGACATCCTGCAGGTCACCGTGCTGGAACGGGAGACCGGCCGGGCCGTGGACGACTTCATCGTGTCCTGGCCGGGGCCGATCAGCGCGACGGAGGTCTGCGAGCGGCTGTCGGCGACGCCGGGCGTACGCGTCGAGGGCGTCTGGCCCACCCGCGACGTGCCCGGCTCCGCCCCCGACTACGACCTGCTCATGCACGTGGCGACGGAACCCGCCCGCGGGCTGGCCACGCTGGTGGACGCCCTGCCCGCCCTGTGCGGCGCCGAGTGGTCGGTCGCGGTCGAGGACGGAGCCGTGCGGCATGCCTCGATGGCCGCCCCGGAGGTGCTGAACCTGCCCGACCCGCCACCGCGCGCGATCACCCTGGACTCGGCGGACCTGCGGCTGATGTTGCTGCCCCTCGTCCCGCAGGGCATGCACGTCGTCGTCGCCCGTGCCGGCGGGCCGGTCTTCCACCGGGCCGAGCTGGAACGCGCGGTCCGCATCGTGGACGTCGTCGCCAAGCTGGCCGCCCGCGCGCCCGGACGATTGACCGCCCAAACATCAGACGAATAACGTGAGCCTCGACCGTCCCTCCCGCGCAGAGGACCTGAGGCCATGGATTTCGAGCTGACCGACGAGCAGAAGGCCTTCCGCGAGACCCTGCGTGCCTTCGTGGAGAAGGAGATCCTGCCCGTGGCCACCGAGTGGGAGCACTCGGGCCGCTACCCCACCGAGATCGTCGAGAAGATGAAGCAGATGGGGCTGTTCGGGCTGACCGTCCCCGAGGAGTACGGCGGTCTCGGCGCCGACATGGTCTCCTTCGCGCTGGTCTTCGAGGAGATCGCGCGCGGCTGGATGGGCGTGGCCGGCACGATCGGCTCCCACTCGCTGGCCTGCTGGATGATCGCCAAACACGGCACCGACGAGCAGAAACGTCTCCACCTCGCCGACCTGGCGGCCGGCGTCCGGCGTACCGCCATCGCGCTCACCGAGCCGGGCGCCGGCACCGACCTGCAGGGCATCCAGACGCGCGCGGTCCGCGACGGCGACCACTACGTGGTGACCGGCACCAAGACGTGGATCACCAACGCCCGGCACGCCGACCCGCTGCCCGTCCTGGTCAAGACCTCGGTCACCGAGCCGGCCCACAAGGGCATGTCCGTGCTGCTCGTCGATCCGGCCTCGCCCGGCTTCGGCGTCAGCCGCGACCTGCCCAAGCTCGGCTACAAGGGCACCGAGACCTGCGAGGTCGTGCTCGACGAGGTGCGCGTGCCGGTCTCGGCGCTGCTCGGGGGCGTCGAGGGACACGGCATGCAGCAGGTACTGGGCGGGCTGGAGATCGGCCGGGTCAACATCGCCGCCCGCGCGGTCGGCGTCGCGCAGGCGGCCTACGACGCCGCCCTGGAGTACGCGCGCGAGCGCACCGCGTTCGGGCAGCCCATCGCCGACTTCCAGGCCATCCAGCTCAAGCTCGCCGACCTGGCCACCGAGATCCAGGCCGCCCGGCTGCTCACGTACTGGGCCGCCGCCCAGGCCGACGGGGGCAAGCGGGTGGACATGGAGGCGGGCATGGCCAAGTACTTCGCCTCCGAGGTGGCGCTGAAGGCCTCGCTGGAGGCGATGCGCATCCACGGCGGCTACGGCTACTCCCAGGAGTTCGTGGTCGAACGGCTCTACCGGGACGCGCCGCTGATGGCGATCGGCGAGGGCACCAACGACGTGCAGCGGCTGGTGATCGCCCGGGCCCTCGTCTCCGGCAAGGGCCGGGTGGGCTGGTAGCTAGTCGTGCCGGGGCAGCCCCGAGACCTCGTGGTCGGCATGGGACAGCGCCTCGGCGATGAGCGCCCGCACGTGCCCGTCGCGGGCCCGGTAGAGCACCCGGCGGCCGTCCCTGCGGGTGTCCACCAGACCGGCCAGCCGGAGCTTGGCCAGGTGCTGCGACACCGACGGGCGTGCCGCGCCGACCGCCTCGGCCAGGGAGTTCACGTCCAGCTCGCCGGCGGACAGTTCCCACATCAGCCGGAGCCGGGTGGCGTCGCTGAGCATGCGGAAGGCGTCCACGGCGGCGTTGACCTGGGCGGGAGTGGGTTGCTCCTGCGAATGGTCCGCACCTGAGACGTTGTCGCGTGCGTACATGACTACATATCCTGGTCGGAGCGGACGAGATGCGCAAGCGAAGGGGTGCTCATGTCTGACTCCGATACCCACCACGGTCACGGGCACGGGCACGGCCACGGTCACTGGCACGGCCACGGTCACGGGCCGGGGGAGCGGCGGGGGTTCAGGGCGCTGGCCGCCAGGGCGGCGCACGTGTTAACGCCGCACAGCCACGACAGCGCCGCCAGGACCGACAGCGCCCTGGAGTCCAGCAGCCGGGGCATGCGCGTGCTGGCCGTCTCCTTCGCGGTCCTCATGCTCACCGCCGTGATCCAGGCCGTGATCGTCGTGGCGTCGGGGTCGGTCGCGCTGCTCGGCGACACCCTGCACAACCTGGCCGACGCGCTGACCGCCGTGCCGCTGGCCATCGCGTTCTCGCTCGGCCGCCGCGCCGCCACCCGCCGCTTCACCTACGGCTACGGCAGGGCCGAGGACCTCGCGGGCATCGTCATCGTCGTGCTCATCGCCGCCTCGGCCGCGCTCGCCGGGTACGAGGCCGTCCGGCGACTGGTCGAGCCCCAGGACGTCCGGGCGCTCGGCTGGGTCGCCGCCGCCGCGCTGGCCGGGTTCGTCGGCAACGAGTGGGTGGCGCGCTACCGCATCACCGTGGGCCGCCAGATCGGCTCGGCCGCGCTCGTGGCCGACGGCCTGCACGCCAGGACCGACGGCTTCACCTCCCTGGCCGTGCTCCTCGGCGCGGGCGGCGCGGCGCTCGGGTTCCCGATCGCCGACCCGGTCGTGGGCCTGCTGATCACGGTCGCCATCTGCTTCGTCCTGCGCGACGCCGCCCGCGAGATCTACCACCGCCTCATGGACGCCGTCGACCCCGCCCTGCTGGACGAGGCCGAACGCATCCTGGCCGGCGTCCCCGGCGTCGAGCGGGTCGGCTCGGTGCGCCTGCGCTGGCTCGGCCACGCTTTGTACGCCGAGGTCGAGATCCTGGTCGACCACGCCATGTCGGTCGTGGACGCCCACACCGTGGCGGTCGAGGCCGAGCACCGCCTGATCCACGACCTGCCGCGCCTGCGCGCCGCCACCGTCCACACCGACCCCTGCGGCCCCGACGGAGCCGACCACCACGCGTCCCTGGCGACCCACCGCATCACCTAGCCCGCTGCGGGTAAGTTGGGGCGGGTGCCGACCGCCGCAACCCCCCACCCGACCACGCCCGGCGCGCCGTCCAGGCTCGCCTGGCTCGACGCCCTGCGCGGCATCGGCGCGCTCGCGGTGGTCGCCGAGCACCTGCTGCCGTGGTTCCTGCCCGCGCTGCGGCCCTACTGGTTCAGCCTCGGCGTCTACGGCATCCTGGTGTTCTTTCTGGTCAGCGGGTACATCATCCCGACCTCGCTGGAACGCCACGGCGACGTGCGGGCCTTCTGGACCAGCCGGGCCTTCCGCCTCTACCCGCTCTACCTGGCCGTGATCGCGCTGGTGCTGGCCGCGTCCTGGTGGGTGCCGGTGCGCGAGGGCGTGCCGCGCGACGGGAGCGCGGTGGCGGCCCACGCGACCATGCTGCTCGACGTCGTGAGCGTGGGCGGCGTGGCCGACACGATGTGGACGCTGTCGTACGAGATGGTGTTCTACCTGCTGGTCACGGCGCTGTTCCTGATCAGGGCGCACGAGCGCAGCGGGCTGGTGTCCGTGGCGTTCGCGGGGGCGTCCGTCGCGGTGGGGCTGGTGGTGTCGGGGGCGGTGCTGCGGGGCGGGTGGCCGGCGTACGTGTCGTGCGTGGTGTTCGCCGCCGGGCTCGCCTGTGTGGTCGGCGGCTGGTTCCGCAGGACCGCGGCGTGCGTGCTCGGGCTGATGGCGCTGGCGCTGCTGCTGCTGAGCAGCCGGGTGCCGTGGCTGGGCGCGGCCGTGGTCGCGGTCATGTTCGCCGGCACGGCGATCCACCGCTGGGAGCGCGGGCGCGGCGGCCTGTGGCCGGTCGCGGTGACGGCGGCGCTGGTCGCCGTGGCTCCGGTGTGGGCGATCGAGAGCGGCTGGTGGTGGGTCGAGGCCGACGTGTGGCTGACCACGATCGCGCTGGCGGCGGCCACCTTCGCGGGCGCGATGGCGCTGCGCGGGCGGCGGCTGCCCGCCGTGCTCACCTGGCTCGGGCTGATCAGCTACTCGCTCTACCTGGTGCACCATCCGCTGCTGAAGTACTTCGTGGAGGTCACCGGCGACCTGCGGCGGGCGCCGCTGCCGTACCAGCTCGCGATGGCCGGGCTGGCCCTGGCGCTGATCCTGGCCGTCAGCGCGCTCTCCTACCGCTACGTCGAACGCCCCATGCAGGCGCTGGGCCGGCGCGTCGCCCGGCGGGCCGCCGCCGCACGCGCCGGCGCCGCGCCGCGCGCGGTCCCCGTCACGGGCGCCTCGGCCGCGGGCGGCCAGGGCGACGGCTCGGGGCACACCGCGTAGGCCGGCACGATCCGGTCGCCGGGCTCGTGCCGCCGGCTCGTGGCGGGCAGGATGGTGTGCGGGTCATCGGCGCGGACCCCGCCGGGCCGTCGTGCGGCCTCCTCGGGGCTCTCGCCGGGCCCGGGGCTGGTCAGGGCGCGTGCCGGGGCCCCCGCGGTCGCCGGCGGGTGGGAGAGGGGCCGAGGTCATGCCGGGTTCGCTGGTGCTCATGGGGTCGGGGGAGACGAGCCCGACCATGGTCGAGGTCCACCGGGCGGTGGCCCGCGGCCTGCGCGCGGGGGCCCGTGCCGTGCTGCTCGACACGCCCTACGCCTTCCAGGAGAACGCCGCCGACATCTCCGCCCGCGCCCGCCGCTACTTCGCCCGCAGCGTGGGCCTGGAGGTCGAGGTGGCCACCGGGGTCACGGGCGCGGACTGGGTGTTCTCCGGGCCGGGCAGCCCCACGTACGCGCTCGACCGGTGGGCCGCCTCCGGCGTGGCCGGCGATCTGCGTGCCCGGGTGCGCTCCCGACAAGGGGTGACCGTGCTCGCCTCGGCCGCCGCCTGCACCGCGGGCCTGGCCACCGTGCCCGTCTACGAGATCTACAAGGTGGGCGCCGAGCCCCACTGGCGCGAGGGGATCGGCCTGCTGGAGCCGCTGGGCCTGCGGGCCGTGCTGATCCCGCACTTCGACAACGCCGAGGGCGGCACCCACGACACCCGCTACTGCTACCTGGGCGAGCGGCGGCTGTCGCGGATGGAGCGGGAGCTGCCGTCGCAGACCGCCGTCCTGGGGCTGGACGAGCACACGGCGCTGATCATCGACCTGGAGTCGGAGGCGGTGGAGGTGGCCGGGCGCGGCGGCCTGACCGTGCGGCGTCCGGGGGCGGTGACCGTGCTGCCGGCCGGGACCCGGACGAGCCTGGCCGCCGTCCGCGACCTGGCGGCGGGCGCCACCTCCGGGACGTTCGCGCCGCCGCTGCCCGCCGCCTCCTCCGCCGGGGGACCCGCCGTCACGCTGGAGGAGACGATCCGCTCCTGCGAGCAGCTGTTCAAGGACGCGGTCGGCAAGCCGGACCTGGTGGCGGCGGCGCGGCTCGTGCTCGACCTGGAGGCGGAGATCGTCACGTGGGCGGCCGACACCGAGGAGGACTCCGGCGGGGTCGAGCAGGCCCGGGAGCTGATGCGGCTGCTGATCGCCCGGCTGGGCGAGTCCGCCGCGACCGCCGGCCTGCGCCCCCTGGTCGAACCCCTGCTCGACCTGCGCGCGCAACTGCGGGGGGCCGGGCGGTACGAGGTCGCGGACGCGTTACGGGCGGCGATGGCGCGCGGCGGCGTGACCGTGGAGGACACCCCGGCCGGCCCGCGCTGGAGCCCGGCGACGGTCTAGAAGGTTCTGGCGACGCGGCGGGCCTGCTCGTCGGCCTGCTTGCGCTCGGCGTCGTAGGAGCCGGTGAGCGTGGGGTGGTGGCGGATCTCCTGCACGTCGGCGATGCCTGTCCAGCGCAGCCAGTCGCCGAAGAACGTCGACTGGAAGTCGGTGCCGAACTCCGGGCCGAGCTGCGGCCCCCACACCGCGCTGGTGTACACGACGGCCGCCCGCTTGCCGGTCAGCAGCGCGCGGTACCCCGTCTCCGGGTGGACGTCGAAGATCATCGCGGGCTGGCTGACCACGTCGATGAACTGCTTGAGCTTGTACGGCACGCCCGCGTTCCACATCGGCACGCTGAACAGGTAGCGGTCGTAGGCGTCGAACCGCTCGAACGTCCTGACCGCCGCGGCCCACGCCTCGGCCTCCTCGCCCGCGGGGGTGCCGCCGCCGAAGACCGTCATCTTGGCGCGGGCGGCGGCGGGGCCGAACTCGGGCAGGGTGCCGTCCCAGAGGTCGAACCGGTCCACGGTGTGGGCGGGGTGGGTGGCGAGGTACTCCTGGACGAACGTCTCGGCGATGGCGGCGGAGATCGATTCCGTGCCGCGGGGTGAGGCGGAGATGTGCAGCAACCTGGACATGGCGGACGCCTTTCTGGACTGTGGTCCGTTTAGTGTCGCCAACAATACGGACCGGGGTCCGGTTGGTCAAGGCTCGGCTGTGCCAGGGCATGGCGAAGGCCGGGCCCGCACTGCACGGGGGGTGCGGCGCGAGTCCGGCGGGGCGTTCGGTCGGTGCGTTCGGCGCCGGTGACGGCGGTGGCGATCCCGCTGTGCTCTCGAGGCGCGCGGGCGGGCCCGGTGGCGTGCGCCAGGGGTCAGCGGCGCGGCGGGTCGATGCGGGCGCCGTCCAGGGTGAAGATCATGAGGCGGGACAGGTCCACCGCGACCTTCGCCGCGTCCCCCGCCCGCCACATCGGCCGGTTCCCCAGCCGGACGATCAGGTCGGAGCGGCGGTGGAAGCCGCTGCCCACGTTCTGGCCGACCTGCTCCTGCTCCTCGTGCTCCTGCGGGCGCTGCGAGAAGAGCCGCCGCACCATCCCGGTCAGCCCGCCCCCGCCGTTGCGCTCGCCGTTGAGCCGGGCGCGCGGGTCCGGCGGCTCGGGCACCGGCACGGCCGGCATGCCGCACTCCAGGTACGCCAGCCACTCGTGCCCGTGGTACTCCAGCGCTCGCACCCGCCCGTAGAAGGACGGCCCGTCGTACGACTCCGGCACCGGCGCCAGCCCGTCGGGACGCATGCCGACCAGCACCTGGCCGCCCGTGTGCTGAGAGATCGCGTACGCCCTGGGATCGCTCCAGGGCATCGTGAGCCGGTGCGGGCCGAAGTCGAGCATGACATACTGGTTCTGCGGCGTTCTGACACCGGCCGCCAACAGGTTCAACTGCTGAGAGTTGAGGAAGGCCGCCACGAACGCCGTCGCTGGATCGTTGTAAATCTGGGCCGGAGTGCCGACGTCCTGCAGGACACCGCGATTCAGGATCGCGATCCGGTCGGCCAGCGTGAGCGCCTCGACCTGGTCGTGCGTGACGTAGATCGTGGTGACCCCGAGCGACCTGACCAGCGCGGAGATCTCCATCCGAAGTTCGGTGCGCATGCCCGCGTCGAGGTTCGACAGCGGCTCGTCCATGAGGAACAACTTCGGCTGCCGGACGATCGCCCGGCCCATCGCCACGCGCTGCCGCTGGCCGCCCGACAGGGTGCCGGGGCGGCGGTCGAGCGTCTCGTCGATGTGCAGCGCCTTCGACAGCTCGGTGACGCGGTCGCGCACCATCGCTGGGTCCGACTTGGCGATCTCCAGGGGGAAGGCGATGTTCCCGCGCACCGTCCGGTGGGGGTAGAGCGCGCCGTTCTGGAACACCATGGCCACGTCGCGGTCGCGCGGCGGCAGGTGGTTGGCGAGCTGGCCGTCCAGCCAGAGATCGCCTTCCGTGATCTCCTCCAGGCCGGCGATCATCCGCAACAGCGTGGACTTGCCGCAACCGGAAGGACCGAGGAGGACGAGGAACTCGCCATCCTCGGCCTGCAGGCTCAGCCGGTCGACTGCCAGGTAGTCGCCCGGATACACCTTGGTCACTTTGTCGAGAACGACCGAGCTCATGGGCCCACACCTTGCGCGCGTGTCACCTGTGACGAGGCTGATTGAAGAGGTAGTACATCGCGCCTTAACGCTGGATGTCCACCCTTGACATAAAGAATCTCATCCGCAGGGGTTTCGGCCAGGGATTTTAGGCGGCCGTATACCCATAAATCCGGATACGAGGTGCATGGAAGGGCTTGCGTAAACTTGCGGCAAGGGCTTTCATGGTGCGGAAACCCGGGGGGAGATCCATGAGCATGTGGTGGCGTGACGCCGTGATCTACCAGGTCTACGTGCGCAGTTTCGCCGACGGCAACGGCGACGGCGTCGGTGACTTGATCGGCGCGCGCGATCGCCTGCCGTACCTGGTCGAGCTGGGGGTGGACGCCATCTGGCTGACCCCCTTCTACACCTCGCCGATGGCCGACTTCGGCTACGACGTGGCCGACTACCGGGACGTCGACCCGCTGTTCGGCTCCCTGGCCGACGCCAAGGCGCTCATCGACGAGGCCCACGGCCACGGCCTGCGCGTCATCGTGGACGTCGTGCCGAACCACACCTCGTCGGCGCACGCCTGGTTCCAGGCCGCGCTGCGCGGCGAGCGACGCGATCGTTACATCTTCCGCGACCGGCCCAACGACTGGGAGTCGATCTTCGGCGGCCCGGCCTGGACCCAGGTCGAGGACGGCCAGTGGTACCTGCACCTGTTCGACCCCGCCCAGCCCGACCTCAACTGGGACGACGAGGAGGTGCGCGGCGAGTTCGAGTCGATCCTGCGCTTCTGGCTCGACCTGGGCGTGGACGGCTTCCGCGTGGACGTGGCGCACGGCATGGTCAAACCGGCCGGCCTGCCCGACATCGGCCACGCGAACCAGACCAGGATGATCGGCCGCGAGCCGGTGCCGTACTTCGACAACGACGGCGTGCACGAGATCCACCGGGCCTGGCGGCGGGTGCTCGACTCCTACCCCGGCGAGCGCATCGGCGTGGCCGAGGCGTGGGCGCCCACCGCCGAACGCCTGGCCATGTACGTCCGGTCCAACGAGCTCCACCAGGCCTTCAACTTCCACTACCTGTTCACCCCGTGGGACGCCGCCGAGCTGCGCGCGGTGATCGACTCCTCGCTCGCCACGGCCGGCTCCGTGGGCGCGCCCACCACCTGGGTGTTGTCGAACCACGACGTCAAGCGGCACGTCACCCGCTACGGCAGCCTGGCCAGAGCCCGCGCCGCCGCGCTGCTGACCCTCGCGCTGCCCGGCTCGGCCTACGTCTACCAGGGCGACGAGCTGGGCCTTCCCGAGGTGCTCGACCTGCCGGCGGAGATGTGCCAGGACCCGCAGCGGCTGCGCGACCCCGACAGCGGGCGGGACGGCTGCCGCGTGCCGCTGCCGTGGACCCGCGAGCTCGGCTGGCGCGACCCGTGGCTGCCGATCCCGGCCGACTGGTCGCGGCTCAGCGTCCAGGCCCAGGACGGCGTCACGGGCTCCACCCTGGAGCTCTACCGCGCCGCGCTGCGCCTGCGCCGCTCCCTGGACGGCGACCTGGTCTGGCACGACTCGCCCGAGGGCACGCTGGTCTTCTCCCGCGGCGACGTGCTGTGCACCGTCAACCTGACCGGCGCCCCCGTCGACTTCGGCGTCGGGGGAGAGCTGCTGCTCGCCTCCGATGTCCCCGGAGCAGCCGATTCGGCCGCCTGGTGGAAAGTAAAGTGTGTTCCATGAACGGTCACGCTCGCCTAGCCGACATCGCCGCCCAGGCCGGGGTGAGTGAGGCCACGGTCAGCCGGGTGCTCAACGGCAAGCCCGGCGTCTCGGCAGGCACCCGGCAGGCGGTGATGACGGCCCTCGACCTCATGGGCTACGAGCGGCCGCCCCGGCTCAGGCAGCGCAGCAACGGGCTCATCGGGCTCGTGACGCCCGAGCTGGACAACCCGATCTTCCCGGCGTTCGCGCAGGCCATCGAGAAGGCGCTGACCCAGCACGGCTACACGCCCGTGCTGTGCACCCAGCTGCCCGGCGGCGCCCCTGAGGACGAGTTCACCGAGCTGCTGGTCGACCGCGGTGTCAGCGGCATCGTCTTCGTCTCCGGCCTGCACGCCGACACCACCGCCCGGATGGACCGCTACACCCGCCTGATCGACCGCGGCCTGCCGATCGTGCTGGTCGACGGCTACAGCGAGCACATCGACGCGCCCTTCATCTCGCCCGACGACCGCCTCGCGGCGCGGCTGGCCGTCCAGCACCTGGTCGACCTCGGCCACGAACGCGTCGGGCTCGCGCTCGGGCCGCGCCGGTTCGTCCCGGTGATCAGGAAGATCGAGGGCTACAAGCAGGCGATGGCCCATCTGCTCGGCGCCACCGACGTCGACGACCTGATCTCCCACTCGTTGTTCTCGGTCGAGGGCGGACAGGCCGCCGCCGCGCAGCTCCTGGCCCGCGGCTGCACCGGGATCGTGTGCGCGAGCGACCTGATGGCGCTCGGGGCGATCCGCGCCTGCCGGCAGAAGGGGCTGGCGGTGCCGGGCGACGTGTCGGTGGTCGGGTTCGACGACTCGCCGCTGATCGCGTTCACCGACCCGCCGCTCACCACCGTGCGCAAGCCGATCGGGGCGATGGCCTCGGCCGCCGTGCAGACGCTGCTGGAGGAGGTCAGCGGCGCGCCGGCCAAGCACGTCGAGCTGATCTTCCAGCCGGAGCTGGTCGTGCGCGGCTCCACCGGTTCCGGGCCGCTGGTCAACCGCTGATCCCGGACGCTCTCTGTGAAAGGTCGGCCGACCGATGACGCCTGACGTGCTGGTCCTCGGCGGGGCCGGGGTGGACACCACTGTCTACGTGCCCGCGCTGCCTCTGCCCTACCAGGACACCTACCACGTGCCGCCCGTCGTCGACCGCGTCGGGAACACCGGGGCCGGGGTCGCCCTCGGCTGCCACGCGCTGGGGCTCGGCGTCGCGTTCGCCGACCTCGTCGGCGACGACCCGCAGGGCGCGCTGATCCGGCACGCCCTGCGCGACATCGACTGCAGGTGGGGAGTGGCGCAGGCGGGCACCCGGCGCAGCGTGCTGCTCGTCGGCCCCGACGGGCGGCGCACCTCCCTGCACGATCCCAAGGTCACGCCGGGGGAGCGGCTGCCCCGCGAGCTGTACGCCGGTCCGCGACCCAGGCACGCGCACGTCTCGATCATGGACTTCTGCCGGCACGTCTATCCCGACCTCGACGGCGTCCCCATCTCCACCGACCTGCACGACTGGGACGGCGTCGCCGACTACCAGAAGGACTTCGCCTACGGCTCCGACCTGGTGTTCCTGTCGGCCACCGCCCTGGCCGACCCGGCGGCCACGATGCGCGACATCCTGGCCAGGGGGCGCGCCCACACGGTCGTCTGCACGCGGGGCGCGGACGGCTGCCTCGTCCTGACCCGCGACTCGGCCACCGTACGCGCCTTTCCCGCCGCGCCCCTGCCCGGCCCGGTGGCCGACAGCAACGGCGCGGGCGACGCCTTCGTCTCCGGCTTCCTGTACGGCCTCCTGAACGGCCGCCCGATCCTCGAGTGCGTCCGACTGGGCGCGGTCGCCGGCGCGCACGCGTGCACGGTCGAGGGCACCCACGAATCCCCGATCACCGAGAATCTGCTGCTCAGCAGGGCGTCCCAGCTCTGAGCGAGCGTGGCCGCGCCGAAGATTCGGTAGATTCGAGCCGAGAAGCCATGGATTGTGAGGCAAGAGTGTCGGACGAACGCGGCCCCCAGGAGACCAGCCGAGGAGGGCGGCCTCGCGCATGGATGATCGTGCTGGCCGTGGTGGTGCTCCTGGTCGATCAGGCGTCCAAGTTCTGGGCGATGTCGGCGTTGTCCGGCGGCGCGGAGATCACGGTGATCCCGCGGCTGCTCTCGTTGCGGCTGCTGCTCAACCCCGGCGCCGCGTTCTCCCTGGGAGAGGGCGTGACCTGGGTGTTCACCCTGGCCGCCGCCGGGGCGGTCGCCGGCATCCTGTACACGTCCCGGCGGCTGCGGTCGCCGGCCTGGGGTGTGGTGCTGGGCGCGCTGCTCGGCGGGGCCACCTCCCACCTGCTCGACCGCCTCTTCCGCCCGCCGGCGTTCGCCCAGGGGCATGTGGTGGACTTCATCGACTACGGCGGGCTGTTCGTCGGCAACGTCGCCGACATCGCCCTGACCGGCGGGTGCGCGCTGCTGTTCCTGCTCAGCGTCCGCGGGATTCAGCTGGGGGACGCTCCCGGCGAGGAACGCCTGCCCTCGGCGTCCTCGGCGTCCTCGGCGTCTTCGGCAGAGGACCGTGCTTGATCGGCCCTGCTTGATCGGACCTGCCTGAGGCCGGGCGGCGGTGGGCCGCCGCCCGGTCTCCGGTGCGGGTCAGTTCCAGGGGCAGGGGTTGTTGCAGGCGGTGTAGGTCACCGTGCAGTCGGACCAGAAGAAGATCCGCTTGTAGTAGCTGCCGCCGCAGTGGTCGCACCAGGTCTGGTACGTGCAACCGGCGTCGGCGGTCGTCCGGGGGAGGACACGGGCGAGCACCCGCTCCGCGAGCTTGACCATGACAGTTGTCCTTTCCTCACCTTTCCTCACCGCCCGGCGGGACGCCGGCGCGGAGTCTTCGGCAGGTGGCCCACGACCACGCCCAGCAGCTGCCGGGCGGGCACGTAGCCGAACCTGCGGGAATCGAGGCTGATCGGCCGGTTGTCACCGAGCACGACCAGCTGTCCGGGCGGGACGACGTGCTCCGGCCGGGTCGCCAGCGCGGGCACCTCGGCCCGCGGCACCGGATCCCCCGGCACCGCCACCGCCCGCTTCACCAGCCAGGACGCGCCCGGCTCCGCAGCCACCACCACAAGCCGCCCCGGACGCACCCCGTCCAGGGAGGACCGGCGCACCAGCACCCGGTCGCCGTGCCACAGCGTGGGCTCCATGCTCCGCCCGCGCACGGTCACCGCGAGAAAGCGCACCCGCAACAAGAGCACCAGCACACCCCCGGCCACGACGACGCCCCCGACGATGGCCACGACGGCGTTGACGACTCCGATCACGGCGCCCCCGGGCACAGCCGCCATGGCGTGAACGGCCGTCGCCATCGGCTCGGCGTTGAGGATCGCCGCCATGGGCATGGCGTGGAGGATCGTCGCCATGGGCAGGGCGTTGAGGATCGTCGCCATGGGCAGGGCGTTGAGGATCGTCGCCATGGGCAGGGCGTTGAGGATCGTCGCCATGGCCACGGCGTTGAGGATCGCCACCGTGGGCAGGGCGTTGAGGACCGTCGCCACCGGAGCAGCGGCCTGGGTGGTCAGCGCGGCGATCACCGGACGCCTGCCGGCGCGTAGCCGCGGGCCTGGGTCGCGAACAGCTCGGCGTACCGGCCGCCCGCCCGCAGCAGCTCCTCGTGAGTGCCGCGCTCGACGACCTGCCCGTCGGCCAGCACGGCGATCGTGTCGGCGTCGCGTACCGTGCTCAGCCGGTGGGAGATCAGCAGCGTCGTCCGTCCCGCGCGGTGCTCGCGCAGGACGGTGTGCACCTCGTGCTCGGCGGCGGGGTCGAGACCGGCGTTCGGCTCGTCCAGGATCATCAGCTCGGGACGGTCTCGCAGCAGCCCCCTGGCCAGCGCGATCCGCTGCCACTGCCCGCCCGACAGGGTGACACCGGACTGCTCGTCGTCGGAGAACATCCTGGTGAGCAGCGTGTCGTAGCCGCGTGGCAGCGCCCGCACCATCGCGTCGGCGCCCGCGCGCACGGCCGCCGCCTCGACCCGCCCCCGCCCGGCCCGCAGGTCACCGACCGCGATGTTCTCGGCCGCGCTGAGGTCGTAGGCGGCGAAGTCCTGGAACACCGCGCCGAGGCGTTCGCGCAGCGCGGCCGGGTCGAGCTCACGCAGGTCGACGCCGTCCCAGAAGATCGCGCCGCGCTCGGGGTCGTAGAACCGGCACAGCAGCTTGACCAGCGTGGACTTGCCCGCCCCGTTGAGCCCGACCAGCGCCAGCGACCGTCCGGCGGGGATGTCGAGATCGACACCGCGCAACACCCACGGCTGATCGGCCCCGTACCGAAACCACACCCCTCGCACCACAACGCCCCGCTCCAGCTCAAACTCCGGCACCACGTCACCCCGCTCCCGCCCCGTGTCGCTCCGCTCCGGCCCCCGCTTCGGCTCAGGCTCCGGCACCGTCTCGCCCCGCTCCCGCCCCGTAATGTCGCGCTCCGGCGCCGTGTCGCTCCGCTCCGGCCCCCGCTTTGGCCCCGGCTTCGGCTCAGGCTTCGGCACCGTGACGCCCCGCTCCCGCAGCCCCACCCTGACGCCCTGCTTCCGCTCCCGCACTGTGATGCCCTGCTCCGGCTCGCCCTCGCCCTCGCCCTCTCGCTCTCGCTCTCGAGACGTCGGCCGCTGCCGCTGCCGCGTCAGGCCGCGCGGTGCCCCGGTCGGGGGCGTCAGGTCGGGGACGGTGTTCAGCACCGCCCGGTAGTGACCGAAGAGCAGCAGCGCCTCGTGCGCGGCGGCGAGGTTGCGCACGCCGGCCGCCAGCCCACCCTGCGTGCCCGCCACCGCCGCGACGAACACCGACAGATCGCCCACCGACGCCCGCCCGGCGACCGCCTCCGCCACGATCCACACCAGCCCCGCCCCCCAGATGGCAGCGGCCAGCAGCGCCTGCCCGCTCTGCCCCCGAAGCTGCCGGACCGCCATCCGCCGCCGCTCGGCGTCGACCGCCCTCAGCTCGGTCAGCATCCGTTCGCGGAAGAAGTCCCCGAGCCCGAACAGGCGGATCTCCTTGGCCGCATGCGGCATGCTCAGCAGCCGGGCGAAGAACATCTCCCGGCGCTGCCCGTGCCCCGTGCTCCGCATGACCTTGGCCTGCTCCCGTCCCAGCCGCAGGTGCACGCGGAGCAACGGCAGCGCCGCGACGGCGACGAGGACCGCGACAGCCGGGCTCACCCCGACCAGCGTGACCAGGAACCCCGCCGTCATGATCCCGGCCTGCGCCAGCCCGAGCGCGCTGGTCACCACCCGGCCGGGGCCCGAACTGCCGGCCCGCTCGGCCAGGTGCAGCCGGTCCTGGAACGCGGGATCCTCCAGCCGGGCGAGACCGGGCAGCGCGTTCACGGCCGTGTAGAGCCGGTCGCGGACGAGCAGCCCGACCCGCCGCTCGAACTCGGCCTCAGCGAAACCCGTCACGTACGGCCCCGTCCCGGCGACCGCGGCCAGCACCAGCAGCGCGGCGACGTACGGAGCCAACCCCGCCATCGTCGTCGCCCGCCCAGCCACCTCGTCCAGGACGAGCTTGGTGCACCATGCGGTGAGCACCGGCGCAATGCCCGTCGCCGCGGTCAGCACAGCCTGCAGCAGGACGTACCACCGACCCGCCTCCCAAGCCACCACCACCGCCTCCCCAAGCACCCCCAACCCCGTCCCCCACCCCGGCCTCGCCTCCGCCCCCGCCCCTGACCCAGACCCCGACCTCGCCCCTGCCTCCGCCCTCGTCCCGGCCCCTGACCCCGACCTCGCCCCTGCCTCCGCCCTCGTCCCGGCCCCTGACCCCGACCTCGCCCCTGCCTCCGCCCCTGACCCCGACCTCGCGCTTGACCTTGACTTCGCCCCGAGCTCCGGCGCCGCCCCGGTACCGGGCGTTGCCCCGCCTTCTGACCTCCGCCCTGCCACCAACCTCGCGTCTGACCGTGATCTCGACCCGGGCCTCGGCCTCGCCCCGCCTCCTGGCGTTGCCCCGGCCCCTGACCTCGGCCCGAGCTCCGGCGCCGCCCCGGGCCCCGGCTGTGTCTCCGCCGCAGGCTCGGGTCTTGCCTCTGACTGTGCCTCCGGCCGCGTCTCCGGCCGCCCAAGGCTGCCGTCGCTCGGGCTCACACCGGCTCCGCGGTGGGCAGGGCGGCGGGCTCGGTACCCGAACCGGTGATCACGCCACGGTCGTCCAGAAGGTAGAAGGCAGGCAGACCGCGCAACCCGAACGCGCGCCACACCGGTCCCTCCGCCTCCTCCTCGACCACCACCCTGGCCGCTGGCCGGAGCCTGGCGGCCAGCTCCTCGACCTCGCCGGGCGCGCCGATGAGCACCGCGAGCACCTCGTCCCTGCGGAACCGGCCCCGGCGTACGTAGTCCAGGAGGTCAGGCAGGCGCTCGCCGCACAGCGAACACGCGGGGCTGAAGAAACCGACCAGGCGCACGCCGGCGGCGTCCACGACCTCGCCCTCCTGCGTCGTGGCCGCGAACGACGAGGGCACTGCCCCGGGCGGGAGCACCGGCAGGGGGATCCGTCCCGGCGCGGGCCCAGCGCCGTGGGCGTCGCCGCCGCCGCGTAGTCGGACGACGAGCGCCAACAGCAGCAGAAGGTTCAGCACACTCAGCACGGTGACGAAGATGATCAAGTACGTCATCGGAACACGCTCCTGAGATCGTCGATCTTGATGAGCAACAGTGCTGCGACGGCTCCGGCGAGCCCCGCGACGACGCTCTGCTCCATCTCCGGCGGCGCGCCGGTGGCAAGCCCGAGGACGCTCACGCCGGTGAGCAGCGCATTCCTGACGAGGTGCACCGGCTCAAGGTCGCGCGGCGGGCCTCCGAAGCAGAGGCAGGGTGCAGGCGTACGCCGGGCCACCGTGAGCGCGACGGCCCCCGTGAGGATCGCGCTCACCGCCGTCGCCAGGGCGAACCCGTACCAGGTCGTCCCCGGAGCCACCAGCAGGACGACGACCGCCGACTCGACCACCACCACCCCACCCGCGACCCACGCCCGCCACCGCCGGCCGACGAGCCGGCTCCCCTCCAGTGACCGCGCGAAGGCAGGCAGGTCGCGCGCCTTGCCCACGACCGCGGCGCCGAACACCACGACCAGGGCGACGCCACATCCGACGGCGAGAACGTCCATGCGCCGAACCGTAGAAAACCGGCACCTCGGATTTACTGGCAAGCTTCTTAACTATTTGCCAATATGTCCACCAGGCACTCGGGGCGCCTGCGGCAGGCAACCGGCAGAAATCGCGGCAGGTATGGCGGTGAGAGCACGGCGGGCACCACGACAGGAACCAGGGCGGCAACCACGGAGGGGACCGCAGTGGGAATCACGGCGGGGACCGGACTGGTGACCTACATGAGACCGCAGTGGGGACTGGGGTGGGGACCAACGCGGGGACCGCAGTGGGGACTGAAGTGGGGACCAAGGCGGAGACCGCAATGGGAATCAACGGTAGGAACCACGGCGGGAATCACGGCATGGACCAAGGGGGGACCACGATGAGAACCCAGGTAGTTACCACGGTGAGAACCCAGGTGGGGACCACGGCAGGAGCCCCGTCGAGAACCAAGATGGAATCCGAAGCGGGGACCATGGCAGGAGCCACGCTGAGAGCCAGAGCAGGAGTCGCAACAGGTTCCGCAGTGGGTACTACGGCAGGAGCCACGCTGAGAGCCAGAGCAGGAGTCGCAACAGGTACCGCGGTGGGCACTACGGCAGGAATCGCGGCGGGATCCATATGAGCTCGGGCGGTGAGGCACTCCGGCGCAGGCGGGTGGCGGCGGGATTGAGCCAGCGCGAACTGGCCGCCCGCGCCGGGATCGCCGTGCGCACCCTGCGCGACATCGAACGCGGACACGTCAGCCGCCCACAACGCGCCTCCCTGGAACGCCTGGTCGCCGTCCTGCCTCTGACGGATCCCGACCGGGCCGACCTGCTGGCCGCCTTCGAACGCGCTGCGCCGCGGCCACCGTGGATCGGCGTGCTCGGCCCGCTCTCCGTCCGCCGCGGCGGCATCGAACTGGACGTGGGCGCGGCCATGCCCCGGGCCCTGCTCGGCCTTCTGGCGCTGCACGCCGGGCGGCCGGTCACGGTCGACGAGATCGTGGACATCCTGTGGGAGGACCGGCCGCCGCGCACGTACGACAACCTCATCCACGTGTACGCGACCCGGCTGCGCGCGGCGCTGGGCAAGGAGGCGATCCAGCGGACGCCCGCCGGCTACCTCCTCGCGCTCCCCACCTCCTCCCTCGACCTGACCACCTTCGAAGCACTGACCACCCGCCCCGGCGCCGCTCTGGACGTCGCCACCTTGCAGGCGCTGACCGCCCACCGCGGTGCCGCTCTGAACTTCGCCGCCTTGGAGGCGCTAACCCTCCATCCCGATGCCCTCCCCGCGACCTCCTCGGCCCTCACCGCCGGGGAGCCATTGCAGCCCCGCACCGCTGGATTTCCCGCCGCCTCCCCGGATCCCGCAACGTGGGAGGCGTTGACCGCCGGGCCAGATGTGCTGCCCGACACCGCTCCAGACCTTGCCACCCAGGGGCCGCTAAGCCTGCCCCCTCACCCCACCTCGTCGCCGGACCCTGCCACCACGGACGCGCTCACCGCACGCTTCGACGCGCTCACCAATGCCTCATCGGATCTGGCGGCTTTACAGGCATTGGCGGCTCGTGTCGGTGCATTGCCGGGTACACCTTCGGATTCGGCGACATTGCAGGCCTTGATCGCTCGCGCCGGTGCGCTTCCAGGCGCGTCCTTGGACCTGGCGACCTTGGAAGCGTTGACCGCCCGCCTCCCAGACTCCCCGAACAGCACCACCCCCGAGGCGCTGACCGCTCGCCGTCGTGGCGACGGCGCTCCCATCGGAGCCGACCGGCGGATCCCGCCGTGGGACGCCGTGCTCGCCGCGGCGCTCGCATGCTGGCGCGGCCCCGTGCTGGCCGGTTCTCCCAGTCGTCTGCGTGAACACCCCGTCGCTGTCGCCGCCGCCAGGAAGCGGGTCGCCGCGGCACTGGCCTATGCCGATGCCGCCCCCAGCGCTGGGCCGGAGGTGGTGGCCGCCCTGTGGCGGGTGGTGCACGACGAGCCACTGCACGAGGGGCTTGCCGCCAGGCTGATGACCGCGCTGGCCGAGCAGGGCGAGCAAGCCGCGGCCCTTCGCCTGTACGGGGAGATACGGGCCAGGCTGGCCGAGGAACTGGACGTGGAGCCGGGGGACGACCTTCGCAGAGCGCGCGAGCGCATCCTCACCCGCCCGCCCGAGGTGCCGGCAGGACGGTCGCCGGAACGAGTGGTGACCGTACCCGCACAACTGCCCGCCGCCGTGGCGGCCTTCACCGGCCGTGCCACCGCGCTGCGCCGCCTGGACAGGCTCCTCGAAGGGCGGGACGAGACGTCCATGGTCGCCGTCCTCACCGGTACGGCGGGCGTCGGCAAGACGGCGCTGGCCGTGCACTGGGCGCACCGCGCCCGCGACCGGTTCCCCGACGGCCAGCTCTACGTCAACCTGCGTGGATACGCCGCCGCGCATCCGCTCGGCCCCCTCGACGCGCTCGCCCGCTTCCTGCACGCGCTCGGCGTGCCGCCCGAGCAGGTCCCCGGAGACCCTGACGAGGCCGCCGCCCTCTACCGCACGATGCTGGCGGGCAAACGGGTGCTGGTCGTGCTGGACAACGCCTCGGACTCCCGTCAGGTGCGCCCGCTGCTGCCCGGCGGAGCGGGCCCGGCCACGCTCATCACGAGCAGGGACACCCTGGCCGGCCTGGTCGCGCTCGACGGCGCCCGGGTGCTCCCGCTGCCGGCGCTCACCGAGGGGGAGTGCCGCGACCTGCTGGGCCGTCTGCTCGGACGCCCCCAGGTCAGGGCCGAGCCTCAAGCGGTGTCCGAGCTGGCGTCCCTGTGTGCCCACCTCCCGCTCGCCCTGCGCATCGCCGCCGCCAACCTCCTCAGCACGCTCGCCACCCACACCGCCCTCAGGCAGACCGCACGGCCCACCCACCGACCCCATAGCCAGCCCAACGCCGGACCCGGCGCCCAGCCACACGCTCAGTCCAACGTCGGCCCCAGCACTCAGCCACACGCTCAGCCCAGGGTCGGACCCCACGCCGAGCTTCACGCCCAGCCCAACGCCGATCCCTACACCGGGCCGAACGCCGAGCCCGATGCCCGACCCACCGCTGAGCGCAATGCCGAACCCACTGCTCGACCCCTCGCTCCGCCTGATGCGCACCCGCTCGCCGGTCCCATAGCCCGGTACGTGCAGCGCTTGCGCGCGGGCAACCGGCTGGACGCGCTCCAGATCCCCGGCGACGTCGAATCGGCTGTGCGGACCGCGTTCCACTTCTCCTACGCCGCACTCCCGCCTGCCGCGCAACGCCTGTTCCGGCTTCTCGGCCTGATCCCCGGCCCTGACATCACCGTCCCCGCCATGGCCGCGCTCCTGGCGACCACCGAGGAGGAGGCCGAGGCGCTGGCGGCCGTCCTGCGCGCGGCGAGCCTGTTGGAGGAGTACGTACCAGGCCGGTTCGCCCAGCACGACCTGCTGAGACTGTGCGCCGCCGAGTATGCGCGCGACGAGCACGCCGAGTTGCTCCGCCTGCACCGCCACTACCTCGACCAGGCGGACGCCGCGGCACGCACGCTCTACCCGCAGTTCCTGCGGTTGCCCGTCGCGCCCGCCGCCGAGCGCTTCCCTGACCACGCCGCCGCGTCCGGCTGGCTCGACGCCGAACTGCCCAACCTGCTCGCCACGGTGACCCACACCGCCGAGCACGGCCCGTACGAGGCGGCCTGGCTCATCGCCGACACCCTGCGCGGCTACTTCTTCATGCGCCACCAGGTGGCGGAGTGGCGCACGATGGGCAACACCGGCCTGGCGGCAGCCAGAGCGGCGGGCGAGCTGCGGGCGCAGGTCGCGCTGCTGCTCAGCCTGGCCGGGCTGAACGGCTTCCAGGGGCGCCAGCAGCAGGCGCTCGACCACTACGCGGAGGCCATGCGCCTGGCGGAGGAGACCAGCTGGCACGAGGCGCTCACCGCGGCCCTGTGCAACGCCGGCGCCACGTACGCCGACCTGGGCATGCTGCGCGAGGCCGTCGCCCACCTCGAACGCGCCCTCATGCTGAACGAGGCCATCGCCCACACCCCCGCCCAGGCCGTCAACCTGGGCAACCTCGGCTGCCTCTACCTGGAGATGGGACGCCTCCACGACGCCGAGACCAGCCTGCACCGCTCGCTGGCGCTGTGCCGCGAGTTGGAGCACCGGGCCAGCGAGGCGAACGGTCTGGCCATCATGGGCGAGGTCCTGCACGGCCTGGACCGGCTGCCCGAGGCCCGTGACACCCTCCTGTCCGCGCTGGACCTGCACCGGGAGGTGGGCAACCGTGGCAACGAGGCCGACACACTGCGCAACCTGGCCGCGGTCGAACGTGACGACGGCAACCTCGACCAAGCGCTCAAGCTGGCCGTCACGGCACTCGACGCCTCCCACCAGACCGGACACCGCAGGCTCGTCGCGGACACCTTGCACACCCTCGGCCTCGTCCACCTCGCGCTCGGCGACGTGGACGCCGCGCTCGACCACCACCTGCGGGCGCTGGAGCTGGCCAGGACGGCGGGCAATCGCTACCCGGAGACGAAGGCGTTGCTCGGCCTCGCCGCCGGAGAGAGCCTTCGCGGCGCGCGCGAACCGGCGCTCCGCCACGCCGGGCTGGCCCTGGCGCTGGCCCGCGCCGCCGGGTATCGCCTGCACGAGGGCCTGGCGTTGTCCCTGCGGGCCAGCATCAGCGAAGACGCCGGCGACGCGCGCAGAGCGGCGGAGCTCTTCACGGAACTCGGCCTCACAGCGAAGTGCTGGCAACGCGCTCTCCTCCCTTCGACCTGAACCCACCGCCCCTTCTGCCTTCCGATCTGGCCTGACCCGGAGTCATGGTCGGGGCGTGATGTGCCAGATCGTGTTTCCTGCGTCGTCCGCGACCAGTAGGCGGCCGTTCTTGCCCGTGATCACGCCGACCGGTCGGCCGTACGTGGTGCTCTCGTCCGGGGCCGGCTTGAAGCCGGTCAGGAAGTCCTGGGGCTTGGCGCTGGGCATGCCGTTCTTGAAGGGGACGTACACGACCTTGTAGCCGACCGGATCGCCGCGGTTCCAGGAGCCGTGTTCGGTGATGAAGGCGCCGCCGCGGTAGGCCTCGGGGAACGTGGGGCTCTCGGAGAAGGCCAGACCGAGGGGAGCCGTGTGAGCGCCGAGGGCGTAGTCGGGGCGGAGAGCACGAGCCACCATCTCGGGACGCGGTGGCTGGACCCGCTCGTCCACGTGCTTCCCCCAATAGCTCCACGGCCAGCCGTAGAAGTCACCTGGGCGTACGCGTGTGAGGTAATCAGGTGCGGCGTCGTCGCCCAGGAGGTCGCGTTCGTTGACAACTGTCCAGAGTGTTCTGGACTGCGGTTCGAGAGCCAGGCCATTGGGGTTTCTGAGGCCGGAGGCGAAAATGCGCTCGCCGCTGCCGTCAGGGTTGATCTCCAGGATGGCGGCGCGCCGTCGCTCGGCCTCCAGGCCATGTTCGCCCGCGTTACTGGACGAGCCGACCGTGACGTAGAGCTTGGTACCGTCAGGGGCCGCGACAAGGTTACGGGTCCAGTGGTTGTTGTAGCCGCCGGCCGGCAGGTCGAGGATCTTCTTCCCGGGGGCGGTGACACGGGTTTCACCCAGCTTGTACGGAAAGCGCCAGACGCCGTCCGTGCCCGCGACGTAGAAGGCCGCCTGGGTACCGTTCGGAGCCGCCGGGCCGAGCGTGTACGGCGCGGACGCGGCGAGCAGCGCCATCCCGAACGGCTGGTTGAGGTTCTCCAGGAACACGCTGCGGAAGTCGGCCACGCCGTCGCCGTCGGTGTCGCGCAGCAGCGTGATCCGGTTGGCGCTGCGTTCGGTGGTCGAGCCGTCGTTGCGGCGCAGCCAGGAGAACAGCCCCATGATCGGGGACTCCGGGTCTTTGGGCAGGGTGGCCGACTCGGCCACGAGCACGTCGCCGTTGGGCAACTCGTAGAGCCAGCGGGGATGCTCCAGCTCGCCCGCGAACCGGGTGACCGTGAACCCGGCCGGTGCCTTCGGCGCTCTGCCGGAGGGCCAGCCGACCACGTCGGGGGCGTTGACCTTCGGGATGGGGAACGTCTCGCGCTCCCCGAGCTCGGGCTCGGAGCCCAGGTGGGCGGCTGTCTGTGGGACTCCGCCCCGGTTCACCGCGTAGGCCGCGCCGGCCACCGCGAGGACCATGAGCAGGAGCAGCACAAGCAGGGCTCGGAGCAGGGTCCGGCGTCTTGGGCGGCGCGAGGCCGTCACCGGCGCTGTCACTTCGGAGGTCGTGGACACAGGTGTGTCTCCCCGTGGGCGGCTGATCGTTGATGGATGACTGGACGGCACGTAAGAACGGCAGCCAAGGATCCTCTCCCCTCGGATAAGCTGTCCGGAGTTAACGGCCGTTAGATTTCTAACATGTGTTAAGCGCGAGGTCAATTCTGATGCTCACCCGTCACAAGATCCTGGAAGCCGGCCTGGAGGTCCTCGAGGCGGACGGCGCCCACGGGATCAGCATGCGTAAGCTGGCCAAACGTCTCGATGTGACGGCGACGGCGATCTATCACTACTTCGACGGACGCGAGTCGCTGCTGGAGGCCATCGTGGACGAGGTGTGCAGCAAGATCGTCTCTCAGGCTCCCCGTGAAGGGGGATGGAAGGATCAGCTGCGCGGGCTCATGGCTTCGATGGTCAGGCAGTCGCTGGAACATCCCAGAGCCTCCGTCTGGTCCATCACCACGTACGCCCGACGCGCGCCCGTGATGAGCCTCCACGAGGCCATCTTCGGGATCCTCTTGGATGCGGGCTTCCCTCCTGACCAGGCGGATCACGTGAAGGGGGCGGTGCTGCGCGTGTGCGTCGGGCATCTCGTCCTGCACGAGGCCGCCGCAAGGGACTGGACCGAGCTGCCGGCCGACAGGTATCCGCACTATCACGCGGTCGAGGCCGCCCGGCTGCGGGCCGATCAGGTCGAACACTTCAAATTCGCGCTCGACGCCGTCCTCGCCGGGTTGCCCGACCCGAGCCATGAAGGCGAATCCCCAGCTTGACTGCCCTTGGGGCATGCCCTCGCGCGATGTGGCCGCCCAGTGAACCCGGTAGCAGGGCAAGTTAACGAGTGTTAGAGTTCTGCTCGGCTCCGCAGCCAGCCGCGTGGAGCCAGGGAGGGGAAGGGGGCGTCCCGATGGGGGGAGGCGTGGCCATGACCGGAGGTTTCCCGCTGGGGGAGGAGGTCGAAGGCGGTTCGAGTCGCGGGCGAGGGGTAAGGCAGCCGTTGGCGCGGACGCGGCCCAGGAACGCCTTCGAGGTGCAGCGTGACCGAGAGCAGCAACGGATTAACGACCGCCGGACACAGAGCCCAGGTGCGCAAGGCCGCGACGGCCAGCGTGGTCGGCACCGCCATCGAGTGGTACGACTTCTTTCTCTACAACACGGCCGCCGCGGTGGTCTTCGCCGAGGTCTTCTTCCCGAAGTCAACGCCGTACGCGGGCACGCTCGCGGCCTTCGCGACCAACGCCGTGGGCTTCGCGGCCCGGCCCGTGGGGGCGGCGATCTTCGGGCATTGGGGCGACCGCATCGGCAGGAAGGCGACCCTCATCGTCACCCTGCTGACGATGGGCGTGGCCAGTGCCCTCATCGGCGTGCTGCCGGGCACCGACAGCATCGGCATCGCCGCGCCGATCATCCTGGTGGTCCTGCGCGTCCTGCAGGGCATCGCGGTGGGCGGCGAGTGGAGCGGGTCGGTGCTGCTGTCGATGGAGTGGGGCGACCAGCGCAGGCGTGGGCTCATGGCGAGCTGGCCGCAGGCGGGCGTGCCCATCGGGCTGATCCTCGGCACCGGCGCGATGTCGCTGCTGGCCGCCACGACGGGCGACACCTTCAAGGACTGGGGTTGGCGGGTCCCGTTCCTGGCCAGCTTGGTGCTGGTGGCGGTCGGGCTGTGGGTGCGGCTGAAGGTGCTGGAGACCCCGATGTTCGCGCGGGTGCTGGAGCGGGGGCAGGTGGCCAGGCTCCCGGTTGTCGAGGTGCTGCGCAGGCATCCGAAGGAGGTGGTGCTCAGCGCGTTGCTGCGGGTGTCGGAGCAGATGCCGTTCTACCTCTACACGACGTTCGCCATCACGTACGTGACCCAGCAGCTCGGCCTGTCCCGAACGGTCGCGTTGTCAGCGGTGACGTGCGCGGCGGCGGTGGAGCTGGTCGCGATCCCGTTCTTCGGGCACCTGAGCGACCGTGTCGGCCGCCGGCTCGTCTACGCGACCGGCGCAGCGTTGCTGGCGGTGGTGGCGTTCCCGTACTTCGTGCTGCTCAACACCGGCGTCGTGCTGGTGGTCTTCCTCACGATCATGATCACGCAGATCCAGCACGCCATGGAGTACGGCCCGCAGGCCTCGCTCATCGCCGAGAGCTTTCCGACCAGCCTCAGGTACGGCGGTGCGGGTCTCGGCTATCAGCTCGCCTCGATCATCGCCGGCGGCCCGGCGCCGCTGATCGCGACATGGTTGCTGCACGACTACGGCTGGCAGGCGATAGCCATCTTCATGATCGTCGGTGCGGTGGTCGGGTTCGCCGCCGTGCTGGCTCTGCCCGACCGATCCAGGATCGACATCTCCCAGCCTTCCGCCTACAAGACGACCTGATCGGTCCTTCTCTTGTCATTCATGACGTGATAGCACCGTTGACGGATCCAGAACGACGGGAGATGGGCGAGTCATGAGCGTCGTAGTGTGCGGTGAGGCCATGCTCCTGATGCTGGCCGAGCCCGGCATCCCGTTGGAGCGTGCCACGGTCTTCCGTCGCTCCATCGCGGGCGCGGAGTCGAACGTGGCCGCGGGGCTTGCCAGGCTGGGCCATGACGTGCGCTGGCTCGGGCGGGTCGGCGCGGACCCGGCGGGTCGGGCGGTCCTGTCCATGCTCCGAGCCGAGGGCGTCGACACCCGGCACGCGATCATCGACCCTGGTGCGCCGACCGGTCTGCTGGTCCGCGACAGTCATCCCTTCCGGGCCATCGACGTGCAGTACTACCGTTCCGGAGCCGCCGCGTCCAGGCTGAGGCCGGAAGAGCTGACGCCGGAGACGGTGAGCGGTGCGAAGATCGTCCACGTCACGGGCATCACTCCGATGTTGTCGGATTCCGCGCACCTGGCGACCCTGCGGCTGCTGGAACTGGCCGGGCAGGCCGGAGCGCTCGTCTCCATCGACCCGAACATCCGATACAAGCTGGGCGAGCCCGCGGCGTGGCGCGAGCGGGTGGCGCCGCTCCTGACCAGGGCGGACGTTGTGCTGGCCGGCGAGGACGAACTTGACCTGCTCCACGTCGACCCGGCGGCGCTGCCCGGCCTCACCGTGGTCAAGCACCGGGACAAGTCCGCCACGTGCGCGGGCCTGCGGCAGGAGGCGTTCACGGTGCCGGTGGCCGATCCCGTGGGAGCGGGGGACGGCTTCGCCGCCGGGTTCCTGTCGGGGATGTTGCGCGGCGAGTCGTACGAGGTGTGCCTGCGTGAGGCGGCGGCGGTCGCGGCACTCGTCGTCCAGTGCGCCGCCGACACCGACGGCCTTCCGGACCGGCCGGGCCTGGACCGCGCCTTGGCCGCCTTCACCGGGCACGCCGAAACGGTCCATCGATAGTCCGCGAACCAGCTGAGATTCTTCCCCGCCAAGAGTGCAATCGCCGAAGCGCAGCCGCTGTTGATCACTGATTCATCGAAGTCGTTTGCTACCAAGCGCGAGCCTGTCGAAGACGGTCCGGTACGAAGCTCGAATCCGTCGCCGCCGGAGGTTCGTGACGCTGATGCCGGCCTGCTGATGATGGGCGCGGCGACGAGGGCCGGCGCCAACTGGCCTCTCGCGCCGTAAGAGCCCGTCGCGGACGAGCGAACGTGAATCGCGAGTCTGCTGGAGGGTTTGTCCGGATAGGGGGAAGGCCGCCATGTCGGCGCCTTGATGAACGGGGGATCCGAAGACGGTATGCCGAAGACGGTATGCCGGAGGCAGGGAGCAGGTGGAGGGCTGTTGGTTCGAAGAGCGTGCATGCGGAAAGCGGCCACCGAGGGACGCGAGCCTCGGGCGAAGGGACCTGTTCCAGGTTGACGCGATTGAAAGACATTCCGACGGCAGACCGGCAAGTGCGGCGGAGGCGGTTCGCCTGAAGGTGGGCATGCGAGAAACGGTTCGTCTGTGGGGCGATGAGTTCAAGGCTGAGGCGGGCATGCGCGAGACGGTCCGTCCGTGAGGTGACGAGTTCAGGGCTGAGGCGAGCATGCGAGAGGTGAGTCCGTGCATGAGCTGACGAGCTCGGGGCGAAGACGGTTCGTGGGGATGCGGGCGGGGCGTTGGCCGGGGCCGGCGGGGATCTTGCGTCACCACTGAGGGCGGCTCGCCGTAGCCGTTCGCCGGCGAGGAAACCGAAGGAAGGAAGTCATGTACCGCTGGGAGATCGTCCAGGCTGTCACGGAGCAACGCGTGTTCGGCATCGTCAGAGCGGCCACGCCCGAGGCGGCGCTGACGTCGGCCGAGGCCGTGCTGGATGCCGGATTGCGTGCCGTCGAGGTCGCGCTCACCACGCCCCGTGCCCTCAGCGCCGTGGCAAGGCTCACCGAGCAGCGGCCCGACGCGCTGGTCGGAGCGGGGACCGTCCTCGACCCGGCCGCCGCCAGGGCCGCCGTGGAGGCCGGCGCGCGCTTCCTGGTCTCGCCCAGCCTGCAGCCTGAGGTGATCCGCGCCGGGCACCGCTACGGCGTGCCGGTCTTCCCGGGCGTGGCGACCCCGACCGAGATCGTTCGTGCCCTGGAAGAGGGGGCGGACGCGGTCAAGATCTTTCCGGCGTCGGGTGTTTCGCCGTCCTGGCTGCGGGACGTGCGGGCTGCCCTTCCTCAGGCGCCCGCGATCCCCACCGGCGGCGTGACCGTGGACGATGCGCCGGAGTGGATCGCGGCCGGCGCCGTGGCCTGCGGCATGGGCTCGGCGCTGACTTCGGGCGGCCCTGGTGCCGCGGGGGAACGCGTCGCGGCGCTGCTGGCCGGGCTGGCGAGGGCCCGATGAGCGTGGAGACGCTACGGGGCCTGCACGGGCAGGTGCTCGACGCGGTCGGCAGGTCGCTGGCGGGCGGGGAGATCCGTGCGGGGCAGGTGCTGCGCCTGGAGGACGTCCAGGAGCGGTACGGGGTTTCCCGGACCGTCGCGCGCGAGGCCGTCCGCGTACTGGAGTCGAAGCGCGTGGTCACCAGCCGTCCTCGTGTCGGGGTCACCGTACGGCCGATGAGCGCCTGGAACCTTTATGATCCCCAGGTGATCCGCTGGCGGCTGGCCTCGCCGGGGCGTGAGGCGCAGCTGCGTGAGCTGGCCGAGCTGCGCGCCGCGGTCGAGCCTGCCGCCGCCGCGCTGGCCGCGTCCAGGCCCGACCCCCGCATGCAGGACGAGCTCGCCACCCACGCCCGTGCCATGGACGCCGCCGCTCGCGAGGGTGACAGCCAGGCCTACGTCAGGGCAGACGCCGCTTTCCACCGGGTGCTGCTGACCGCGTCGGGCAACGGCATGTTCGCCCAGCTCGCCGAGGTGACCGAGGTGCTGCTCGAAGCCAGGCGCGAGCTGCTGCTCCTGCCCGAACGCCTGGAGACGGCCGCCATCGGACTCCACCACGAGATCGCCGAAGCGGTTGCCGCCGGGCGGGCGACCGAGGCGGCGCAGGCCGCCGCAGACATTGTCGAACGGGCCCGCGCCGAGGTCGAGCAGATCCTGGCAGACACCCGAGAGCACGTCACGGAGGTTCCCCGATGAGCGTCGCCGTCCACGTCGGCCCTGAGCCGGTGTCCGTGTTGGTCGACGCCGTACGGCGGTCGGGCGGCAGCGTCGTGCCGCTGGAGGACGCCGAGGCGATCGTCTACTGCGGGCGCGGCGGCCCCGAGGAACTGCGGTCCATGATCCATGACGGCATCCGGTGGGTGCAGCTGCCCGCGGCGGGCGTCGAGCGGTACGCCGAGGCCGGAGTGATCACTGAGGAGCCCGTCTTCACCGCCGCCACCGGCTCCTACGGCGTGCCCGTCGCCGAACACGCGCTCGCACTCATGCTGGGCGCGGCCCGCAATCTGCCCCGGCTGGCCAGAGCCACCGAGTGGGGGAGGAACGAGTCGAGGGAGTTCGCCGGCTCGACGGTTGCGATCATCGGCTGCGGGGGCATCGGGCGTGCGCTCATCAGGATGCTGGAGCCGTTCGGCTGTCCGGTGATCGCGGTCACTGACAGCGGCCGGGCGCCCGGTGCGCACCGAATCCTGCCCCGTGCCCGTTATCGGGAGGCGTTGCCGGAGGCCGCGTACGTCGTCCTCGCCGCTGCGACCACGCCGAGCACCAAGGGCATGATCGGTGTTCCCGAGCTTGAGCTCATGCGTACGGACGCCTGGCTGGTCAACATCGCCCGGGGCGCGCTAGTCGTGACCGACGACCTGGTGACGGCGCTACAAGAGGGGCGGATCGGTGGTGCCGCGCTGGACGTCACCGATCCGGAGCCGCTGCCGTCCGGGCACCCGTTGTGGCACATGGAGAACGTACTGATCACGCCGCATACGGCGAATCCGCCGTCGTCCTACTGGCGTGGCCTGGCCGACCGCGTGGCCGCGAACGTGCGCCACTTCGCCGACGGCGCCCCGATGGAAGGGGTGGTGTCGCCGGAGCAGGGGTTCTGAGGGGGCAGGGCTCTGGGCATCATCGGAAACGGGGGCAGTGCCCTTGTCGCGCGTCGTGCCGTCTTGTCCGGAGTCCTGCCCTTCGACTGACGCCGCCATTACGTCGTCGATGGACCAAGGCCCGGTGGAGAGGGCTTGGCGTGGGGCGGGTGGTCGGTGCGGGGTGGTGATGCGTGGCGGTGCAGAGGGGGCCGGTTTGCTGGGGTCTGAGGATTGGTTCTTGCTTAGCCCAGGGTTGCTCGGGCTTCGGCGCTTAGGTTTGAGCCGCTGGGTTGGCCCAGGGTTGCTTGGGCTCCGGCGCCCAGGTTTGAGCCGCTGGGTTTGCCCAGGGCTATTTGGGCTTCGGTGCTTAGGTCTGGGCCGCCTGGGTTGGCCCGGGGTTGTTTGGGTTTTGGTGCTCGGGTTTGCGTTGTTGGTCAGCTCAGGGCTACTCGGGCTCCGGCGCTCAGGCCTGAATCGTGTACCTCGAGGCCCGCCGGCTCGGCGCTTTTCGGCAGGTCGAACACCAGCGTGCCGGTGAAGGACTGGCCGGGGGCGATACGGACCGGGGTGATCTCGGTGCCGCTCTTGTCCAGGAGCTTGCTGCCGCCGTGCAGGGTCTCGTCCTCGTCGATCAGCTTCTGCTGGCCGGGGTAGAGGACTCGGGCGTCGGGGCCGACGTTGTTCACCTTCACCGTGACCTGGCAGGTGCGACGGGAGGCGGACTTCGCGGGTTGGGGGCACTTTGTGCCGGTTACCGCGAACTTCAGCTTTCCGTCCTGTACCGGGCCTTCCTCGCCTATGGCGGGGGAGCGGAAGATCCAGGCCAGGGTGGCCAGGACCACCACGAACAGGACGATCACGATCACCAGCGCGGTCATGCAGCCGGTGAACACGCCGCGCTTGCGGCGCGGAGGCGCGTACCCGGGCAGCGGTCCCTGGCCCGTGGTGTGCGGCGGTAGCGGTCCCTGGCCGGTGGCCTGGTGATGGGGGAGCGGGATGTTCCCGGTCCGGTCCACGGGGGGCGGCATCTGGGGCGCGCGAGGCCCCGGGTGCTCCGTGGGGGCGGGCATGGGCGGCCGGGGGCCCGTGCGCTCGGCCGGGGAGGGCATCTGCGGCGGACGCGGTCCGGTGCGCTCGGCGGGCGACGGCATGGGGGACTGCTGCCCGGGGTGCTCCATGCCCGAAGGCATCGGGGGCCGGTGCCCCATGTGCTCCGGGCCGGAGGGCATGTGTGGCCGCTGGTCCATGTGCTCCGCGGCGGCAGGCATGGGCGGGCGGGGGCCGGTGCGTTCGGCTGGGGAGGGCATGTGCGGCGGACGCATGCCGGTGTGCTCGGTTGCGGGTGGCATCTGGGCGGCGTGTGGCGCCGCGGGGTCGGCCGCGGGCGGGGTCTGCGGTGTGTTTGGCCCGGGGTGGTCTGCCGGGGTGAGCATGGGCGGGCGGGGGCCGGTGCGTTCGGCTGGGGAGGGCATGTGCGGCGGACGCGGGCCCGTGCGCTCGGCGGAAGGCGGCATCGCGGCGCCCGCCCCCGTGCGTTCGGCTGCGGGGGGCGCCGGAGGGTGGGATTCCGTGCGTTCAGCCGGGGGTGGCATCGGAACGGGGGATCCCGTGCGTTCAGCCGCGGGGGGCATGGGGGAGCGGGACCCCGTCCGGTCGCTGGAAGGTGGCATCGGGGGGCGAGAGCCCGACGGGGAGGGCATCGGAGGGCGGGGCCCCGTGCGCTCCGCAGGGGGAAGCAGGTGTGGCGAGCCCGTGTGTTCCGCTGGTGAAGGTAGGGGCGGGGGGCCCGTGCGTTCGGCGGGTGGGGGCAGGTGTGGGGGGCCGGTGCGTTCGGCGGGTGGGGGAGTGTGGCCGAGGGGGCGGAACTCCGAGGCGTCCCATGCGTTCGTCAGGTGTTCGGTGGCTGCCAGTTGGGCCGCGGGCTCGTCGGCCGCGCCCACCAGTTCCAGCAGGAGCTGCTTGGCCGCGGGCCGGCGCGCGGGGTCGGGGTGGATGGCCGCGGCGACCAGCCGGTCCAGGGGGGCGGGCAGGCCGCGCAGGTCCGGCGGCGCGGTACGGGCCCGCGCGGCCATCACGTACGCGTCCCCCTCGCCGAACGGATGCCCGCCGAGCCCCGCGTACGCGATCAGCGAGCCCCAGGCGAACACGTCGCCGGCCGGGCTGGTGCGCCCCTCGAAGACCTGCTCGGGAGCGATCCATCCGGGCGTGCCCATCACCATGCCGGCGTTCGTGTGCCGGGAGTCGACGTGCGTGGAGCGCGCCAGGCCGAAGTCGATCACCCGCGGCCCGGCCAGCGTCAGCATGACGTTGGCCGGCTTGAGGTCGCGGTGGACGAGCCCCGCGGCGTGGATGGCGGTCAGTGCCGCCGCCACGCCCACGGCCGCCGAGTGCAGCACCGACGGCGGCAGCGCGCCGTGCTCGATCAGCTGGTCTTCCAGCGAGATGCCGTCGATGTACTCGGTGACCAGGTAGAGCACTCCGCGGTCCTCGCCGTGGTCGAGCACCCGCGCGGTGCAGAACGAGGCCACCTTGCGCGCGTTGGACACCTCTTCGTGGAAACGCGCCCGGTAGACCGGGTCGGCCGTGAAGTCACGCCTGATGGCCTTGAGTGCCACCTTGACCCCGTCGGCGCCCCTGGCGAGGTAGACGGTGCCCATGCCGCCCGAGCCGAGACGGCTCAACAGCTCGTAGGGGCCGATCGCCGGCGGATCCTCAGGCTTCAGCGGAGTGCCTGCCGAGCGCCCCACGGTCGCCGTCCTCTCGCCGTCGTCATCCCGTCGCAAACCGAACCGTTTCTTCCGCCGGTACGCCTTTTTCCACCCCAGACTCTAACGGAGAAGCCGCGGCCCGGTGGCGACGAAGCCCGGTCAGCTCTGGCCTGGACGCCGCTTCAGCGGGCGCATCGTCACCCGCAGGCGGGCGGCGTTCAGCGTCTGGGGCAGCAGGCGGTGCGGAGACAGCGGCCGGCCGGATGCCTTGGGGCGGGCCGAGGCCAGGATCCCGCCCAGGAAGGCCGTGCCGACGCCGAGCATCAGGTGCACGCCGTCGCAGCGCGGCAGGGCCCACCATTCGCCGGCGGCGGTGCCGTCGAGCCAGATCTCGGGGGCGAAGGAGTCGGCGTAGTGCAGGCGGGGGCTGCGCTGGTGGGTGGCGAACGGGAGGATCACGTGGGTGCCGGTCGGCACCGGGACGCCGTACCAGTCGGTCTCCTCGGTGGTGAGGCGGGACAGGGCCGGGACCGGCGGCCACAGACGCAGGCCCTCGCGCAGGCAGGCGCGCAGGTAGTCGGGGTCGGCGCGGGCGCACTTGCGCTGGACGGGGTAGGTGGCCAGCAGCGCGAGGGTGCGCATGAGGCTGGCGGCGGTCACGCTGAAGCCGAGCAGCCAGAACGCCGCCTGCCGCAGGCCGCGCGCCTCCGGGCCGCTGGTCTCGGCGAGCAGGCCGGCGAGGGTGCCGGGCTCGGCGCGGCGCAGGTGGTCGAGGATGCGGGCGTCGTAGCGGCCGGACAGGATCTCCTGACGGCGTCTGGCCCGCCCCCTGCCCGCCCGTCTGACCTGGGCGAGCAGGGCGCTCAGCTCCTCGTCGCCGGCCGCGCCCGCGCCGTAGACGCATCGCCGTGCCACCCGCTGCCAGCACGACTCCAGCCGGGCGTAGTCGATCACGCCGTCCGTCAGCGCCGTCGCCTCCTGCCGGGCCACCTCCGCGAACGCCGGCCGCAGCACGTCGTAGGGCAGGCCGGCGGCCCGTTCGCGCACGGTGGGGGCGAAGGCGGGCTCCGACAACACGCGTTCGGCGTCCCGCTGGGACAGCACCACCAGCGCCGTGCGGCGCGGGCCGCGGACGAGCACGGGACGGCCGCCGTACCGCACGTGCAGGCCGGTCAGCAGAGCACGGGAGCGCAGCAGGTCGAGGCCGGCCGTCGCGTGCGGCGTGCCCGGCGGCAGGAGGGCGCCGGCCAGGCGCAGGCTCTCCAGCACGGTGGCCCTGTGCAGGCCTCTAGGCACGCGTGGCCTCCGCGTTCCCGGCCGGCGCCCGCGTGCCCGGGATCGTCCGTGCCCGCCCATTCCCGGTCGGCGCTCGCGTGCCCGGGGTCGTCCGGGCCTCGGCGTGCTCGGCCGGCGCCCGCGTGCCTGGGGTTGTCCGTGCCTCCCTGTCTCCCGCCGGCGCTCGCGTGCCGGGGGGCGTCCGGGCCTGACCTTGGTAGGCCGCGGGCGCCTCCTCGGTGGCCGGAACGGGAAGGAAGTTCATGGGGTCATGCGATCGCCCGTCCGCCGGGCGCGCAAGCGGGGGTCTCGCTGGGCGGAACGTTTTCGGGCCGTGCCCTGTGGAGCGTTCCAGGAGCCGGAACACCTCAGGCCACCACCAGCGCGGCCGAGATCGCTTGGGCCGCGCCGCGTACGGTGAGGCCCAGCCGGGCCAGCGGTGCGGACGGGCCCGGCGCCGCTACCCCCACCGACATGCACACGCCGCCGCCCGGTCCGAACACCGGCGCGGCCACGCACGACACGCCCTCGGTGTACTCCTCCTGGGCATAGGCCACGCCGTACCGGCGGACCTGGGCCAGTTCGCGCTCCAGCGTGGCCACGCCGGTGATCGTGCGGCTGGTCAGCCGTTCGAAGCCGCCCTGCCCGAGCACCTCTTCGCGCAGCCCGGTGTCGAAGGCCAGCAGCGCCTTGCCGGTCGCCGTGCAGTGCAGCGGCGCGAGGTCGGTACCGTCGGAGCGGGACCGGACGCGGTCGTGGCCGTACAGGCGCTCGACGTAGCGAGCCTCCAGGCCGGCGGGCACGGCCAGGTTGACCGTCTGGCGGGTGGTCTCCTGCAGGCAGAGCAGGTACGGCAGCACCACCCGCCGCGACCCGGGGATCCGGTTGCGGGCGATGCCGGCCATCGTCTCCAGCTGCCGGCCGGGCAGATAGCCGGTGCGCACCCGCCGGGCCAGCTCGCGCGCGCACAACACGCCCAGGATCCGGTGGGCCGTCGACTTGGGCAGGCCCGTGCTCCGGCTGAGCTGGGCCAGGCTGACCGGCCGGGGCGCGGCGCTCAGCGCGAGGAGGATGTCGATGCCCCGCTCCAGGCTTCCGATCGGCGTCACCGGACGCGTGAGGTGTTCCTGACGGGCCGTTTCCAGCGGCATGGTGCTCCCTTTCGCTCTCCGAGGAGCGGATGGGGCTTCCCGGGGCTACGGCTTGGCATTCCTTGCCCTACCCCGCCGTCGCGCGTCCGAATACCGGGTTCGGCGCAGGCTGATGATCTCCGGGGGCCCGGAAAGGGCCACTTCAGCGGGGGTTCTGGGATATAGGTCCAGATTTGCGGCATATGCGCTCGCTGGCCGATCGCCGACTGCTCGCCGACGGATCGCCGACCGATCGGCGGCCGCTCGGCGGTCGCGCGTCGGCGGCGGCGCCCATGCGCGTGTTCGCTCCGGCCACGCAGCGTCGCCGGAGCGGCTGGAGCCTCTGCGCACACCGCCGACTGGTGGACGGTGCGAGCGGCCGGCGGGCCGTCCATGAAGCCTGTGCGGACGCCGGGTTCACTGGCCGTCGTCGCCGGGACAGCCCGGCCGTCCAACGCAGCCGTCGAACGCGGTCGTCTAACGCGGCGTTCAGCGCGGGCGTCCAGCGCGGTCAGGAGGCGTTCCTGGCCGGCTGACGCCGCGCTGACGCCGCGCCGACGCCGCGCCGACGCCGTCGTCCGTGACGAGCACACGTGCGCGCGGGGACGGCGCGTACCAGGACTGCCGGTTCACCGGCGGGACCGACCGCCGGTCGCGAGCGTCCGGGCGGTGGGCACCGCCCGGGACCGCCGTCCACGAGAACTGCCGCGTCCGCGCGCCCGCCCCCGGGAAGGCGCGGCACGAGGACACGAACGCAGGAAAGCACAGGGCCGCGTCGGCGGCCCTGGAGCCTAGCGGGGCAGGGCCGCCGCGGCGGCGGCGAGCTTCTCCACGCGGGCCCAGTCGCCCGCGGCCAGCGCGTCGGCGGGGGTGAGCCAGCTTCCCCCCACGCAGCCCACGTTCGGCAGCCGCAGGTAGTCGGCGGCGCTCTCGGCCCGGATCCCGCCGGTCGGGCAGAAACGTACGTCCGGCAGCGGCCCGGCCAGCGACTTCAGGTACGCGACGCCGCCCGCCGCCTCGGCCGGGAAGAACTTCAGCTCCTTGATGCCGCGCTCGGCCAGCGCCATCACCTCCGAGACGGTGGCCGCGCCCGGCAGGTACGGCACACCGCTGGACTCCAGCGCCTCCACCAGCGACAACGTCGTGCCCGGCGAGACCAGGAAGCGGGAACCGGCCGCCACGGCCGCCGAGATGTCGGCGGTGGTGCGGATCGTGCCCGCGCCGACCGTGGCCCCCGGCACCTCGGCGGCGATCCGCTCGATCGCTCCGAGCGCGGCCGGCGTGCGCAGCGTCACCTCGATGACGGGCAGCCCGCCCGCCACGAGAGCCTCGGCCATCGGCACGGCGGTCGCCACGTCGTCGATCACCACGACGGGGATCACGGGGGCGAGGTCGAGCAAGCTCATCAGAGTCTTCTCCTCATCGGCCGGGGTCACGGCCGTCTAGTGGTGATCAGGGTGGGCCTCAGCCCACGAGTTCGGTGGTGGCCCGCCCGCGCAGCCAGGCGGCCGCGCCGGTGAGCGCCGGCTGGGGCGCGACGATCAGCGTGGTGGCGATCGCCTCCAGGTATCCGGGCATGTCGGGGTTGCCGACGAACCGGGCACGGAAGCCGCTGGTCCGCACCCGTTCCACGATACGGGGCAGCACCCCGCCGCCCAGGTAGACCCCACCCCGGGCGCCCAGGGTGAGCGCCACGTTCCCGGCGAAGCTGCCCAGCATCTCGCAGAACACCTCGACGGTCTCGGCGCAGAGCGAGTCGTCGAGCCGGGCCACGATGTCGGAGGCGTTCAGGTCGGGCGCGGTCACGCCGTTGACCTTGGCCAGTGCCCGGTGCAGGCGTACCAGGCCGGGGCCGGACAGCAGGTGCTCGGCCACGACGTGCGGCAGCCCCTCGGCCTGCAGCACCCGTACGATCTCCAGCTCGCGCCGGTCGATCACCGGCACCGTGACGTGGCCGCCCTCGCCCGGGACGGGCGTCCAGCCCCGGTCCGTGGGCACGAGCCCGCCGACGCCGAGCCCGGTCCCGGGACCCAGCACGGCCTTGACGCCGTGGGACGGCTCGGGCCCGCCCAGGGACACCAGGTCGGGGCCCTCCAGGTGGGGCAGCGACACGGCCAGCGCCTCGAAGTCGTTGAGCAGCACCGCGTACGGGATGCCCAGGTCGCGTACGGACCCGGCCCACGCCGAGTTCGTCAGCCGATAGCGGTCGCCGTCGATCGGCCCGGCCAGCGCCAGGCACGCCGCGCCCGGCCGCGCCCCGCCCGCGTGCTCGGCGAGATAGGCGTCGACGGCGTCGGGCAGGGTGGGATAGGCGGAGCCGGCCAGCACCGCGACGTTCGTGGGCCGGGCCTGCGGCGAGGTGACCAGCCCGAACCGGGCGTTGGTCCCCCCGATGTCGGCGACCAGCCAGGGAAGGTCAAAGGCACTCATCGCACACCTCCGATGCCCACGGCGAGACCAAGATCGCCCGCCGTCACCGGAAGGACGCCAAGGACGCCAAGGACGCCAAGGACACCACGCATGCCACGGACGCTCACCGGCCCAGCCCGGCGGCCCGCGTGCCCACGGGCGCGCCGCTCTCCAGGTGGGAGGCGCCCGCCTCGGCGGGGAAGCCCAGCCCGGGGCCGTGGTGCGGCGACTCGGCGCCGCTCACCCCGAAGATCCCGGCGCCCTGCTCGGCGTGCCCGGCCATGCGGCGGAACGTGGCGAACAGCTCGCGTCCCGTGCCGACCCACTCCGCGTCGCTCAGCGGCCGGCCCTCGGGCGTGCGCCGGGCCAGCTCCTCGGCGGGCACCAGCAGCTCCAGCGTCCCGGCGGCCGAGTCGAGCCTGATCACGTCGCCGTCGCGGACGATCGCGATCGGGCCGCCGTCGGCGGCCTCGGGCGACAGGTGGATGGCCGCGGGCACCTTGCCCGACGCGCCCGACATGCGGCCGTCGGTGACGATCGCCACCCGCTGCCCGCGGTCGAGCAGCACGGCCATCGGCGGCGTGAGCTTGTGCAGCTCGGGCATGCCGTTGGCGCTGGGGCCCTGGTAGCGGATGACGGCCACGAAGTCCTGCCCGTCCAGCTCACCGGCCTCGAAGGCGCGCAGCATGTCGAGCTGGTCGTCGAACACCTTGGCCGGGGCCTCGATCACCAGGTGCTCGGGCTTGACCGCCGACACCTTGCTGACGGCCCGGCCGAGGTTGCCCTCGACCATGTGGATCCCGCCGTCGGCCGAGAACGGCTCGGCGACCGGGCGCAGCACGTCACGGTCCTTGCTGCCGCCCGTGACCGGCTCCCAGACCAGCTCGCCGTCCACCAGCGAGGGCGCCTCGCGGTAGCGGTCGAGGCCGGGGCCGGCGACGGTCAGCACGTCGCCGTGGAGCAGGCCCTCGTCCAGCAGGTCGCCGATGAGCACCTGCATGCCGCCGGCGTCGCGGAAGTGGTTCACGTCCGCCTGGCCGTTGGGGTAGATCTTGGTCAGCGAGGGCACGACGCGCGACAGGCAGGCCAGGTCGTCCCAGGTCAGCACGAGGCCCGCGGCGGCGGCCATGGCGACCAGGTGCAGCGTGTGGTTGGTGGAGCCGCCGGTGGCCAGCAGCGCCACGCAGGCGTTCACGATCGACTTCTCGTCCACCAGCTCGCCGATCGGCGTGTACTCCGTGCCGTGCGCGGTGATCTCCACCGCGCGGCGGCCGGCCGCCTCGGTGAGGGCGTGGCGCAGCTCGGTGTGCGGGTTGACGAACGTCGAGCCGGGCAGGTGCAGGCCCATGACCTCCATCAGCGCCTGGTTGGAGTTGGCGGTGCCGTAGAAGGTGCAGGTGCCGGGGGAGTGGTAGGACTTGGCCTCGGCGTCCAGCAGCTCCACCCGTCCGACCTTGCCCTCGGCGAAGAGCTGGCGGGTGCGCGCCTTGACCTTGTTCGGCAGGCCGGAGGTCATCGGCCCGGCCGGCACGAAGATCGCCGGCAGGTGCCCGAAGTGCAGCGCCCCGATGAACAGGCCCGGCACGATCTTGTCGCAGACGCCCAGCAGCAGCGACGAGTCGAACATGTCGTGCGACAGCGCGATGGCGGCCGCCATGGCGATCACGTCGCGGCTGTAGAGGGACAGCTCCATGCCGGCGCGGCCCTGCGTGATGCCGTCGCACATCGCGGGCACGCCGCCGGCGACCTGCGCCACGCCGCCCGCCCTGCGCACCGCCGCCTTCAGCTCGGGCGGGTAGGTCTCGTACGGCTGATGGGCCGAGAGCATGTCGTTGTAGCTGGTCACGATCGCCACGCCGGGCTTGGCCGTGCCTCGCAACGAGGGCTTGTCCTCATCGGAAGCGGCGGCGAACCCGTGCGCCAGGTTCGCGCAGCCCAGGTGGGCGCGCGCCGGGCCCTTGGCCCGCGCCGCCTCGCCGTCGCGCCGGATCCGCGCCAGGTAGGCGGTACGGCTGGCCGCGCTGCGCTCGGCGATGCGATCGGTGATCTCCTGGATGACGGAATTCACAGGTCTTCCTCCTCGTGCCAGGCGCGACCGCTGCGGCCGAGCAGTTCGTGGGCCCCGGCGGGGCCGGTGGTTCCTGCGGGGTAGGGCTCGGGCAGGTCGGCGGAGGACTCCCAGGCTGCCAGGATCGGATCGATCCAGCGCCAGGCCGCCTCCACCTCGTCACGCCGCATGAACAGCGTCGGGTTGCCCGCCAGCACGTCGGTCAGCAGCCGCTCGTACGCCTCCGGCACCCGCGCGGTGAACGTCTTGCCGAAGCTGAGCGACAGCGGCACCGGCTTCAGCGTCACCTCGCCCGCGCCCGGCTCCTTGGCCATGATGTGCAGCTCGATGCCCTCCTCGGGCTGCAGCCGCAACACCAGGCGGTTCGGCGTGCCGCCCGGGAAGATGGAGTGCGGCACGTCCTTGAACTGCACCACGATCTCCGACCGCCGGTACGGCATGCGCTTGCCGGTCCGCAGGTAGAACGGCACCCCCGCCCAGCGCCAGTTCTTGATCTCGGCCCGGATCGCGGTGAACGTCTCCACCCGCCGCGAGGCCTCGGTCGTCGGCGTGGAGGCCGGCTCGTCCAGGTAGGACGGCATGCCGCCGGCCTCGGTGTACTGGCCGCGCACGGTGAACCGGTCCACCTCGGTCCCCACGATCGGCCGCAGCGACTGCAGCACCTTGACCTTCTCGTCCCGGATGGACTCGCGGTCGTTGCGCGACGGCGGCTCCATCGCGGTCAGCGTGAGGAGCTGGAGCAGGTGGTTCTGCACCATGTCGCGCAGCGCGCCCGCGTGGTCGTAGTAGCCGCGCCGTCCCGGCGTGCCGACGGTCTCGGCGGCGGTGATCTGGACGTGGTCGATCCACAACGAGTTCCAGATCGGCTCCAGGAACGCGTTGGCGAAGCGCAGCACCAGCAGGTTCTGCACCGTCTCCTTGCCCAGGTAGTGGTCGATGCGGAAGATCTGGCGCTCGTCGAAGATGGCGCCGACCTCGTCGTTGATCCGCTGGGCGCTGGGCAGGTCGCGGCCGAGCGGCTTCTCCAGCACCACCCGCGACAGCGGGGTGACCAGGCCGGCCTCCTCCAGCTCGCGGCAGAAGGGGCCGAACGTCATCGGCGGGCTGGCCAGGTAGAACACCCGGTCGCGCTGCTCGTGACCGGCCAGCAGCCTGGTCAGCGCGCCCCAGCCCGACTTGTCCTCGCCGCCGACGTCCACCGAGACGTGGTGCAGGCGGCCCAGGAAGCGCTGCCAGACGGCGGGGTCGTCCACGGGGACCTGGTCGCGTACCTCGGCGTCCACCTTGCCGCGGAAGTCGGCGTCGGTCAGCCCGCCCCGGGACATGGCGATGACGCGGGTCTCGGGGGACAGCCGGCCGTCCCTGTCGCTGTGGTAGAGCGCCGGGATCAGCTTGCGCATGGACAGGTCGCCGGTGCCGCCGAAGACGACGAGATCGGCGGTATGGGCGGGGCTGGCGGTCGAGAGGGGGGGCAAGGCGAAGCTCCGTTGATCTACCAAGCAAGGACAGAACGGACACTAACGAGAGTTTGGGTCGTGCACAAGCAGGGTTTTGGCATCTGAGATGAAAAAGTCTTCACTTTTCATTACCGAAGCCCATGTGATTCACTTGGCCGATGCCTCGACGTACCGCCGCGACCCTCGCCACGAGTGGCGAGGTGCTCCGCCTCATCCGCACGGGTGAGGCCGTCACGCGCGCCGACCTCGGCCGGGTGACCGGTCTGTCGCGCCCGGCGGTGCAGCTGCGCGTGGGCGAGCTGCTCGACCGCGGCCTGGTCGTCGAGCGCACCGACGCCCCCTCGACCGGCGGGCGGCCGCCGGTCCGGCTGGAGTTCAACGCCGGAGGCGGCGTCGTCCTGGTCGCCGCGCTGGGCGCGAGCCGCACCCGGGTCGCGGTCTGCGACCTGGCCGGCCGCGAGCTGGCCGGCCGTGACTTCTTCATCGACGTCGAGCAGGGCCCCGACGTCGTGCTCCCGCTGCTCATGGACACCTGGGACGAGCTGCTCGGCGACCGCCCCCGCTCCTGTGTCAGGGGCGTCGGCATGGGCGTGCCCGCCACCGTCGAGTTCGCCCAGGGCCGCACCGAGAGCGCCCGGGTGATGGCCTCGTGGACCGGCGTGGTCATCCCGCCGATCATCCGCGAGCGTTTCCCCGTGCCGGTGCTCGTCGACAACGACGTCAACGTGCTGGCCATCGGCGAGCACCGCGGCGCCTACCCCGACCTCGGCGACCTGATGTTCGTGAAGGTCTCCACCCGCATCGGCGCGGGCGTGATCGCCGGCGGCGAGATCCTGCGCGGCGCGCTCGGCGCGGCCGGCGAGATCGGCCACATCCCCGTGCTCGACGGCGGCGGCGTGTTGTGCCGCTGCGGCAACACCGACTGCGTCGACTCCGTCGCCAGCGGCACCGCGCTGCTGCGCGACCTGCGCGAGGCGGGCAAGGACGTCAGGACCATCGCCGACGTGACCGCGCTGGTGCGCGCCGGTGACGCCGAGACGATGGCCATCGTGCGCACGGCCGGCCGCCGCATCGGCGAGGTGCTGGCCGGGGCGGTCAACATCCTCAACCCCTCGGTCGTGGTGCTCGGCGGCGACATGGCCGAGGCGTTCGGCCCGCTGGTGTCGAGCATCCGCGAGGTCGTCTACCGCCGCTCCACCGCCCTGGCCACCCGGCGGCTGCGCATCGAGCCGAGCCGGCTCGGCGCGGGCGCGGGCATCAGCGGCTGCGCGGTGATGGTGCTCGACGCCGTGCTCTCGCCCGAGGCGGTCGACGAGACGATGACGGTCTCGACGCTGCGCCGCGAGCGCGGCCTGGCCGGCGCCGGCTAGAGGTCCCAGCGGGGTTCGGGGCTCTCCCGCACCACGCCGTCCGCGCCGAAGATCAGGTGACGGTCCAGGTCGTCGGCGAACCAGCGGTCGTGGGTGACCGCCAGCACCGTTCCCGCGAAGCCGCCCAACCCCTCCTGCAACGCCTGCGCGCTGGCCAGGTCGAGATTGTCGGTCGGCTCGTCGAGCAGCAGCAGCGTCGCCCCCGACAGCTCCAGCAGCAGGATCTGCAGCCGCGCCTGCTGGCCGCCCGACAACGTCTCGAACCGCTGCCCGCCGGCCGGCGCCAGCTCGTAGCGGGCCAGCGCGGCCATGGCGTCGTTCCTGGTCAGCGCGAACGTCTCGGTCACCAGCTCGGCGACGGGCCGCCCGTGCAGGTCGGGCCGCAGATGGGTCTGCGCGAAGTGGCCGGGGACGACGCGGGCGCCCAGCCGGGCCACGCCGGTGTGCGCGACGGGCTCGCCGGCCAGCAGGCGCAGGAAGTGGCTCTTGCCGGTGCCGTTCAGGCCCAGCACCCCGACCCGCTCGCCGTAGGCCACCTCGGCCGAGAAGGGCCGCACCAGCCCGGTCAGCTCCAGATCCTCGCACGTCACGGCCCGCTTCCCGGTACGCCCGCCGCGCAGCCGCATCCGTACGTTCTGCTCCTTCGGCGGCCGGCTCGGCGGCCCCACCTTCTCGAAGCGCTCCAGCCGGGACACCGCCGACCGGTAGGCCCCCGCGAGCGCGTCGTTGTTGGCCGACCGCTGCCGCAGCACGTGCACCAGCCGGCGCAGCCGGGCCCGCTCGTCCTCCCAGCGCCGCCGCCGCTCCTCCAGACGCTCGCCGCGCCGCCTGCGCGCCTCGGCGTAACCGGCGAAGCCGCCGCCGTGCACCCACACCTCGCGCCCCTCGACGGTGACGACGCGGTCGGCCGCCTCGGCCAGCAGCCGCCGGTCGTGCGAGACCAGCAGCACGGTCTTGGCCGAGCTTCTGACCGCCCGCTCCAGCCACTGCTTGGCCGGCACGTCGAGGTAGTTGTCCGGCTCGTCGAGCAGCAGGATCTCGTCAGGACCGCGCAGCAGCGCCTCCAGCATCAGCCGCTTCTGCTCGCCGCCGGACAGCGTGGCCAGCCCTCGGCCGGCGACCTGTTCGTAGGGCAGCCCGAGCGCCTCGGTCGCGCACACGTCCCACACCACCTCCAGCTCGTAGCCGCCCGCGTCGGCGTAGTCGGCGACGGCCTGGGCGTAGGCGAGCTGCCGGGGCTCGTCGTCGCACCGCCCGATCGCCGACTCTGCGCGGGCCAGCTCGGCCGCGGCCGCCCGCACCCGCGCGGGCGCGACGCCCAGCAGCAGGTCGCGCACGCTGCCGGTGCCGAGGAACTGCCGCATCACCCCGACGCCGCCGCCGGTGGTGATGCGCCCGTCGTCGGGCCGCAGGTCGCCCGCGATCAGCCGGAGCAGCGTCGTCTTGCCCGCGCCGTTGGGGCCGACCAGCGCCGCCTTGGCGCCGTCGCCCACCTTGAACGACGCCTCCAGCAGCAGCGGACGCCCGTCCGGCAGGAGGTACGTCACGCCGCTCACCTCGATATGACCCATGTTCTATTACTAGACCATCGATCCGGTTCGCGTACAACGTATTATCCATCGGGTGGACAACGTATGGGTGCGCCCCCGCAAGGACGCCAAGCCGAGGCTGACGCTCGACCGGATCGTCGCCGAGGCCGTCGCGCTGCTCGACGAGGAGGGCGTGGCCGGGCTGACCATGCGCCGCCTGGCCGAGCGCCTCGACACGGGCTCGACCACCCTTTACTGGCACGTCCGGACCAAGGAGGACGTCCTGGACCTGGCGCTCGACGCCGTCTTCGGCGAGGTGCCGCTCCCCGGCGGGCACGCCGGCTGGCGGGCCGCCGCGCGCGACCTGATGGCCGGCTGGCGCGCCGCCCTGCTGCGCCACCCCTGGTCGGCCACCATCCTCGACCGCCCGCTCATGGGCCCCAACGCCCTGGAACGCACCGAGTTCCTCTACCGCACCCTGTCCGGGGCCGGCCTGGACGGCCCGCAGGCCGCCTACAGCCTGTCCAACTACGTCATGGGCTCGGTCATCATGCAGGTCACCTGGCAGCGCCGCGACCGGCTCGACACCGACGCGTTCCTGCGCGAGCGGGCCGCCAGCTACCCGGCGCTGGCCGAGCACGGCCTCGGCCACGACTGGGACGCCACCTTCAACACCGGCCTCGGCTACCTGCTGCGCGGCATGACGCCCGACGCCGGCGAGGGGTGAACCGGCCGGAGGCCGCCGTCACCAGCTGTCGCCGGACTGGATGTGACCGCGCCACGCCGACGAGGTGATCATGCCGTGCTCCCGCAGCTCCTGCAGCCGCCGGAGCCTGCCCCTGATCTCCCGGTGCCCGAACCCGGACTCGCGCAGCAGCCGGGTCTCCTCCTCCAGGTCCAGCGCCCGCAGGTCGGCGACGACCCCGGGGCTGAGCGGCTCGTCCCGGTAGGCCACGAGGAACGGCGAGCGCATGGCCCGGGTGTGCGAGCGCGGATGGGACAGCGCGTTGTCGATCAGCCGCAGGCCGCCGGCCTCGTCGGTCAGGTAGTTCTCCGAGTGCCGGTCCAGGCTGCCGATGACGTAGTCGAAGACGGCCGCGCGCTCGCGCTGGATCTCCGGCACGCCGCGCATGCGGCCGCCGCGCGCGTTCTCCACCCACAGCTGCACCGAGCCGTGCCCGTACGGGCCGTCCCAGGTCGTCGTGGGCGGCACGAGGTCCCAGCCCAGGCGCTCGCTGAACCGGTACGACTCGGCCTCGCGGCGCGGCATGCCCGACCTGGGCACCGTCTCCCGGGGGCTGCGGGCGGGGGCCAGCTTGTAGATCACGTGGCCGCCGTCGTCGAAGGTGATCAGGTAGACGCCGTCGTCACCGGCGTGCGGGTACGGGACGACGTCCTTCTCCCGTACCCGGCTCAGCCGGGCCAGCAGGTCGCGTTCGGCGGCGCCGACCGGCCGGCCGGCCGCCCGCTCCCTCGTCACGGTCCGCGCCTTGCGGGCGTGGAGCACGGGGTGCAGGAGCGTCCGCACCCCGGTGGCCAGGTCGCGGGCGAAGAAGCGCTCCAGCTCGCGGACGAAGGTCCGGCAGAAACGCGTGGCCGCGGCCCGCAGCGACAGGAGCGCGGACCTGGCCTGGAGGGCCGCCGCCCCACCGCTCACCGCGGCCGCCGCCACCGCCCAGATCAGGACGGCGACCACCCCGGCGGCGAGCGCGACGAGCACCGCCTTCAGCGCCTCCACCAGCCGCGCCGCGGCCTCGTGCCCGTCGGCCAGGACGTGCAGGGTCGTGGCCAGCCTGGACAGGTGGCCGGAGCGGTCGTCTTCCCGGTCCAGCTCGTCCCAGAACGCGGCCACCGCCTCCATGTGCAGGCCCGCGTTGCCGCCGGCGGCCCGGCCGAGCGACTCGCGCACCAGCGGCGTCACCTGGACGGCGAGCGCCGCCGCGCATTCACGGTAGGCCGCCGCGCCGGCGCGCAGCCCGTCCTCGTCCTGCGTGGGCCAGGGCACGCCGAGCGCCTGGAAGGCGATCTCCAGTTGGGGCGGCAGCATCACCGTCATGAAGCGTCGATCACCGTCGCCCGCTCGGCGGCGCGGCGTACGGCGGCCATGTCCCGCAGGCCCGCCCCGGCGCTGGCCATGCTCTCGTGCAGCCGCGCGCACGCCTCGCCGACCAGGAGGTTGACCTCGTCCACGGCCATGCCGACCACGCCGATGCCCCACGGAGAGCGTCCGCCGCCCGCCAGGCGGCCCAGCAGCGTGTCCACGTGCCGCCCGAACAGGTCCGCGGACTCGTCCATGGCGTGCGCCGCGTTGGCCAGCGACGTGTCGTCCGCCCAGAACTCCCGCGTCATCGCCCTCCGTCCCCCCGATGGGGAGCCCACCCTACGGGCCGCCGGCGACGGATGATCAACAACCGGGTGAACGCCCGTCTACCGGCGCATGCCCGAGGTTTTCCGCCGGGTCAGCGCCGGGGGCCGTGGGTCCTGGACGGCCGGTGGCCCGGCGGGGTGCCGTGCGGGTGGGACGGCGGGGTGCTCGCCGCCGGGTCCGTGCTCCGGGACGGCGTCGGCTCGGGGCCGGGCCGGGAGCCGTGCGAGGGCGCCGGCGTCGGGGTGGCGTCGGGGCGCGGGGTGGCCGAGTGCGGGCGGCGCGTCCCCCGCCCGCCCTCCGGATGGACGGCCGGCGGCGTCGAACCGGTGGTGCCGGAACGGCCCGCGGTGGGCGCGGCGCCGGCCACCGTGGGCCCCGTGGCGGTCTTGGCGGGCGTGGTGGCGACAGGACCGGAGGCGACGGCGGCGCGTTCCGACCGCACCGCGGCGGGACGGGAGGAGTCGGCGGCGACGGGCCCCGGCTTCCCGGAGGTCCGGCTCGCGTCGTGCGGCCAGTGCACCGGGTCGAGGTCCGGCGAGTTGAACGCGTCACCCATGAGCGCCCCCGCGGTGGCCAGCATGAGCGTGCCCAGCAGCACTCCGGCGGCCATCAGCGCCCGCCCGCGCCGCGCGCCCCCCTCGGGTGAGGAGGATGCGGCTCGCGTCGCTGATCGATGGGTTCCGCTCACGTACCCCGATGGTAGTGACGTGCGGGCATGCGTCGTCCCGTGGCGAACGTCCGGCGGGAAAATTCAGTGCCAATCGTGATCAACAGGCGCACAGCAGCCCGCGCAGCGCCGTCTCCAGGCACAACCCGGACCGGGCGGGGACCGGCCACGGGAAGCGCACCAGCGACTCGTCCACGCGCACGGTGGCGCCGTACCGGTCGAGCTCCCACAACCACACCTCGCCGGGCTCCTCGCCGAGCTGCCTGGCCACGCCCGCGGTGAGCTGCGGCCGGTGTGAGTCGTTGACGTGCGCGATCACCCGTTCGGCCGTCTCGGTCAGCGGGTCGGGGGCCGCGCCGAGGTAGTCGTCGGCGTCCAGCAGACCGGACTCCTGCCCGGTCAGGTAGACGACCTGGGCCACGTCCAGGCGCAGCAGGCGCGGGGCGTCGGGGCGGCCGTACCGCTCCAGGGCCTCGAACAGGCCCTCGTCGGCGCTGTGCGCGGCCACCGCCACCGCCGCGGAGCGGGCCTGCGACTCCGGCACGGCCTCCGCCCACCCGTGCACCTCGATCATCGCCCGCGGATGTGTCACCGCGCCGAGCTGCCGCATGGCCGTCAGGTTCACCGCGACCACGGCGTCCTCGCGCAGGCCGTGCAGGGGTTCGCCGGGCCGGACCAGCAGAACCGGGCGGCCGCTCTCGTCCACGCCGCCCCGGGCGGGGGAGCAGGCGCCGTCCACCGTGAGCTTGGCCAGCGTCGAGGTCGAGGCGAGAGTACGGATCCGCTCGGCGAGGGGCAACATTGAGATCACATCCACTGATAGGTTAGCCTTACCTAAGTAAGGATTACCTAACCACATTGAGGTGAACGTGCGCTACACCGGCCCGAAGGTGCGACTGTCGCGTCGCGCGGGCGTCCCGCTGACCAGGAAAGCCGTCCGCTACTTCGAGCAGCGCCCCTACCCGCCGGGCGAGCACGGCCGCAAGACCAACCGCCGCACCACCGGCGACTACGGGCTGCGGCTGATGGAGAAGCAGAAGCTGCGCTGGTACTACGACGTGTCCGAGCGGCAGCTGCGCCGCTACTGGGACCTGGCGGTGCGCAAGCCGGGCGCCTCGGGCGCCGAGCTGGTCACCATCCTGGAGACCCGCCTGGCCTCCCTGGTCCTGCGAGCCGGCCTGGCCCCGTCGATCTACGCCGCCCGCCAGTACGTCAACCACGGCCACATCGCCGTGGACGGCCGCAAGGTGGACATCCCCAGCTACCTGGTCGAACCCGGCCAGGTCATCACCGTGCGGGAGCGCTCACGCCGGATGCAGCCCTTCGTGGCCGCCGCCGAGGGCGTGTACGCCGACGAGCGCACCGCGGCCTACCTGTCGGTCGACCACGCCGATCTGCGCGTCACCCTGCTGCAACGGCCCGAGCGCGAGCAGATCGCGGTCCCCGTGGAGGAGCAGCTCGTGGTGGAGTTCTATTCTCGTTAGCCGTGACTGAAGCGGGAGAGCGCCACGCGAGCTGGCTGGAGCTGTTCTTCGACCTGGTCGTCGTCGTGGCGGTCGCCCAGCTCGCCCACCGGCTGCTGCATCCGACCTGGACGAACGTCGTCCTGTTCGTGGTGCTCTGCTACGCGGTGTGGAGCGTCTGGACGTCCTTGACGCTCTACTCCAACGTCCGGGCCGGCCGGACCCGGGTGCGCAGCATGCTGGTCGGCATGTTCGGCATCGCGGTGATGGCCGCCGCCGCGCCCGACGTGGCCCACGAGATCGACAGGGCGGCCGGCACGCACGACGGGTGGTTCATCGCGGCGTACATCGTCTGCCGGATCAGCGCCTCCCGGTCGATCCAGCACGCCGGCACGATCATGACGGCCTGGCCGGCGGCCCAGCTCGGCGCCGGGCTGTTCCCCTGGGTCGCCTCCATCTGGGCCGACGGCTCGACGCGCTACGGCCTGTTCGTGATCATCGTGCTGGGCGAGGCGGTCATGCAGGTCGTCGTCTCGGCCTCGGGCCACTCGTGGGGGCCGGAACTCGCCGTCGCCGCCGCGGCCGGGTTCGGGCTGATCGTCGCCCTGTGGTGGCTGACCTTCCAGTACGGCCTGACCACCGTGCCGGGGGCCGCCGAGCGCGGCCTGCCGCCGTACGTCGCGCTGCCCGCGCACTTCGCCATGACCGCCGGGCTGACGGCCACGGCGGCCGGGCTCGGCGTCGTCGCCGCCGAGCCGGCGCAGTCCCTGCACCACGGCACCGGGTGGGTGCTGGGCGGCGGGCTGGCGCTGTACTGCGCCGCCTCGGCCGTGCTCGGCGTGGCCCTGCGCGCCGGGTGGCGGTGGCCCTGTGGCGGCTGGTCTACCGGCCCGGCCGGACCGGCTCCGAGCATTCTGACCAGGTGCGCTCAGCCGGCGACGTCCTGCCGGCGTAGCTCGGCGACCTCGCGGCGCAGGGCGCTCAGCTCCTCCAGGATGCGCTGGGTGTGCAGGTTGTTGTCCTGCTCCAGCGCGGCGCGCTCCTCGGCCGACTCCTCGTCCATGGCGCTGACCACGACCGCCATGAACAGGTTCAGCACGACGAACGTGCAGACCAGGATGAAGATGGTGAAGAAGATCCAGGCCGTGGGGTGGGCGCCCATCACCTCGCGGGCGATGTTGCCCCAGTCGTCCCCGGTCATCGTCTGGTAGAGGGTGAACAGCGAGGTCGGCAGGCTGCCGAAGCGCTCGGGGGAGTCGCCGCCGTACAGCTTGGTGGCCATGACGGCGGCGACGTACAGGACCAGGGAGAGCAGCAGCACGATCGAGCTCATCCCGGGCAGGGCGCGCAGCAGCGCCGAGACCACACGGCGCAGGCTCGGCACCACCGACAGCAGCCGCAGGGCCCGCAGGATGCGCAGCGAGCGCAGCACCGACAGCCCGCCGGTCGCCGGGACCAGGGCGATGCCCACGATCAGGGTGTCGAACAGGTTCCACGGGTCGCGCACGAACGCCGAACGCTCGACGTAGATCTTGGCCAGCAGCTCGGCCACGAAGATGTAGAGGGCGACGTGGTCGATCGCGACCAGCAGGTGGCCGAACTCCCCGACGACGGCGGGAACGGTCTCCAGGCCGAGGGTGGCCGCGTTGACCAGGATGACGCCGACGATGAAGCGCTGGAAACGCCGGTCGGCGAGGAGGGCACGGACGCGTTCACGCACGGGGGCAAGCTCCTAAAGATCGGTCATGTGCCGTTCCATGATGCAGCAACATGATCAAGGAGGCGCCTGTGGTATAAATCGCACCTGACAGTCACCGGGGCAAGGGGGCGCAAGGGGCATGTCGTATCCGAACTACGGTCCGTCCTATTACGGGCCGCCGCCCCAGAGTCACCCCAACGGCACCACGATCCTCGTGCTCGGCATCCTCAGCCTGGTGGTCTGCGGCATCCTCGGCCCCTTCGCCTGGTCGATGGGCAACAAGGCGCTCAAGGAGATCGACGCCAGCGGCTACGCCTACGACAACCGCGGCGCGGTGCAGGCCGGCCGCATCTGCGGCATGATCGCCAGCATCCTGCTAATCCTCGGGGGCGTGTTCATGGTCCTCGGGCTCGGGGCCGGCGTCCTGTCGGCCGTCTTCTCCGGCTGAGGCCCGCACGCAGTAGTCTCCGATGCCCGACTCCAGCAGGTCGAAGGCCGCCGTGGCCTGGGCCCGCAGGTCGGGCGCGATCGTCTCCCAGCTCTCGCCGGCCAGCATCCGGGTCACCGCGTGCGTGGTGAGGATCCTGGTCGTGCCGAGGATGTGCGTCGCCACCATCTGCGGGGTCAGGTCGTCGGGGTCGGCGTCGAGCTCGTCGGCCAGGGCGCGGGCCAGTGCCCGCTCCCGCGCGACGTGCAGCTCGCGCAGCTTGGCCACCAGTGACGGGCTGCCGTTGACGATGCGGGCGAACACGTCGCCGCCCTCGTTGAGGCCGTAGCGCCAGTGGCGTGAGTCGAGGGCCTCCAGGAAGTCGCGCCGGAAGGCCCGTGCCACGCTCTCCCCGGGCCGCCGCCCGCGCACCACCTGCTGCGGCAGGTCGGTCACCAGCTCCTGCCGGTCGGCGAACAGGTCTTCCTTGGTCGGGAAGTAGTTGAACACCGTGTTGACGGACACGTCCGCGGTGCGGGCGATCTCGGCCACCGTCACGGGGTCGAACCCGCGCGTCATGAACAGGCCCATCGCCACGTCCGCGATGCGCTGCCTGGTCTCCCGCTTCTTGCGCTCCCGCAGCCCCTCTTCCATGTCGCCATGATACCGAACTTGCAGTGACTCCAAAATTGTGGCTACCCTAATTTTGGAGGCGATCACATGTTGAGAACCACAGGTCTGACCAAGACCTTCGACGGCGGCGTGGAGGCCGTCAAAGGCGTCGACATCTCGGTGGAGGCCGGCCAGATCGTCGGCTTCCTCGGGCCCAACGGCGCCGGCAAGACCACGACCATGCGCATGCTGACGACCCTGCTCCGCCCCACCTCGGGCACCGCCACCGTGGCGGGCCGCGACCTGCTGGGCGACCCGCGCGAGGTGCGCCGCCGCATCGGCTACGTCTCGCAGGGCGGCGGCGTCAACGTCATGGCCCCGCTCGCCGAGCAACTGGAGCTCCAGGGCATGCTGTACGGCCTGACCAGGGCCGAGTCCAGGTCCAGGTACCGCGAGGTGCTGGCCCGGCTCGGCCTGGCCGGCCTGGAGGAGCGTGTGGGCGGCGCGTTGTCGGGCGGCCAGCGGCGCCGCTTCGACATCGCCTTCGCCCTGCTGCACGACCCCCGTCTGCTCTTCCTGGACGAGCCGACCACCGGCCTGGACCCCCAGAGCCGCGCCAACCTGTGGGAGCACGTCCGCTCCCTGCGCGAGGAGCACGGCGTGACGATCTTCCTGACCACCCACTACCTGGACGAGGCCGACGCGCTCTGCGACCGGCTGCTGATCATCGACGACGGCCGGATCGCCGCCGCGGGCACCCCGGCCGAGCTCAAGGCGGGCCGCACGCTCGACGAGGCGTTCCTCGACATCACCGGCCGGTCGCTGCGCGAGGAGGCGGGGGTCTGATGCTGCGCGACACCTGGGTGCTGTTCCGCCACTCCCTGCGCGCCACCCTGCGACAGAAGCTCGGCATCGTCTTCGGCGCCGTCCAGCCGCTGCTGTTCCTGGTGCTGTTCGGGCCGATCTTCGCCACGTTCGGCACCTGGGAGGTGCTGGTGCCGGGGCTGATCGTCCAGCTCGGCCTGATGAGCATGGGGCTGGCCGGGTTCGGGGTGGTCTTCGACAGGCGCTTCGGCGTGCTGGAACGGCTGCGCGTCACCCCGGCCAGCCGCCTGGCCCTGCTGCTCGGCCGGGTGCTCGACAACGTCGTGACGATGGCCGTCCAGACGGCGATGGTGCTGGCCGTCGGGTTCGCCTTCGGGATGCGGGTGCCCTTCGCCGGGCTCGCGGCCGGGTTCGTGCTGGTCGTGGTGCTGGGGGCGAGCCTGGCCGCCCTGTCGTACGCCGTCGCGCTGACCATCGGCGAGCAGCTCTTCGCGCCGGTGATGTCGACGGCGGTCATCCCGCTGGTGCTGCTGTCGGGCGCCTTCCTGCCGATGTCGATGGCGCCCGGCTGGCTGGACGCGCTGTCGCACCTCAGCCCCTTCAGGTACGTCCTGGAGGCGCTGCGCGACCTGTTCGCCGGCCACTACGCCACCGGCACGGTCGGGCTCGGCGTGGCCGTCACGGTCGTGCTGGCCGCGGTCGGCCTGACCGTGGGGGCCCGCGTGTTCAACCGGGAGACCGCGTGAGCGGGCCGCTCCGGGACGGCCCGCCCGCCCGTGCCCAGGGCCGCGCTCAGGCCGCGGCTCTGGTCCGCCGGTGCAGCGCGGCCAGGATGCCCGCCGGATCGACCGTCCCGTAGCCGTAGTCGTAGTCGAAGCCCACCTCGCTGCGGTCCTCGGCGGTGCGCCGCAGCAGTGCCCGCAGCTGCGCCGGCGACAGCTTGGCGGCCGGCCACCGGGTGCGCACCGCGGCCACCAGCCCGGCGGCCACCGGCGTCGCCGCCGAGGTGCCCGTGTCCGGCTCGCCGTCGCCGAACGCCCGCGACCCCGAGAAGTGCGTGTACGCGCACACGTCGGGCTTGCGCGCGGTCAGCCGCCCCGGCCCCTGCGAGGAGTAGCCCACCCGCTCGCCGTTGACGTCGACCCCGCCGATCGACAACGCCTTGGGATGGGAGTTGGCGCCTCCGATGGGCCGGTTGGGGAAGGCGCACCGGCCGTCGGGGCACTGCCTGCCGCAGTTGCCCGCCGCGAACAGCACGTCCGCGCCCGCCCGGTCGAGACTGGCCACGACCAGGTTGAACGGGTGGGCGGCGTTGTCGGAGTAGTTGCCGGGATGCCCCACGGGGAAGTCCCACTCGGGGGAGAACGACCCCCACGAGTTGCTCACCACCAGCGACCTGGACGCCACGGGCTGGGCCTCCAGCACCGTGCGCAGGTGCGTGAAGGCGGCCACCGCGTCCGACAGCAGGCCGTCGAGCGCCGAGCCGCCCGGCCGGGCCGACCGCAGCAGCGGGACGTCGATCAGGGACGCCTGCGGCGCCGCGATGAGCGCGTCGAAGGCGCACATCGTGCCGTGGTCGACCTCGAACTGGCCGGCCCGGCCGGTGACGCCGGAGGGGCTCCAGCTCCGCTCGGCGTCCAGCGTGACGCCGCGGCCGAGCTGGCGGGCCACGTGCGCGGCGTTGATGCCGGTGTCCAGGACGGCCAGCGCCACCCCGGCGCCGTCGAGCCCTTCGGCGTGCAGCCCGGCCACGTTCAGCAGGCGCTCGACGTCGTGCCAGTCGCCCACCGGCGGATCGCCGCCGCAGGTCAGGCTGGACTCGATCACCGGGTCGGCGAACACCCCGACGACGTCGGGGCGCAGCGTGGGCAGCAGCGTGACCCGCGAGGTCAGCTCGTCGTCGGAGATCGTGCCGCGGACGAGCACGGAGGCGTCCTCGGCGGCCAGCGAGAAGTCGAGGGGCTGGTGGAGGGAGAGGGGATCGCCGCCGGCCGCGGGGACCGGCCTCGGCACGGCGACCGGTGTGAAGCCCGTGTCGAGTTCGACGCCGGGCAGGCCGTCGGCGACGTCGGCCGTGGTGGCGGTCTGGCCGGGGTCGGCGACCGCCGCGACCAGATCGGGGGAGGGACGGAGCTGGATCAGGACCCGCATGAGTCACCACCGAACGTAATGGGGGCAAAGGAACGACCCAACATTCCTGCATCCGTCAAGGCGCGTCCAGCCCCTTACGGCGGTTGTGACCTGCGAAAACATCGCATAACTGGCGAAGCGGACCATAATTGTTTCCGGGGCGTCAGGCTTCCTTGTTTTCGGTCTGTTCACTACGGTGATGCATCATGACGCTCCAGGCGCAGACGCCGGTTTCCGACGGGGAAAGACAACACTGGCTGCCGGTCCGGCCGAGGCTCATCCTCGCCAGTGCCTTCATGCTCTTCCTCGAACTGGCGCTCATCCGGTGGACCGGCTCGAACATCGTTCATCTGAGCTATTTCACCAATTTTGTCCTGCTCGGTTCTTTTCTTGGAATCGGGCTCGGATTCCTGCGCGTGGGGCGCTCGCGCCGCCAGCCCTATTACTCGCCGGTCGTCCTGCTCGTCCTGGTGGCCCTCGTGCTGGCCTTCCCGGTGACGGTCGACCGCAACACCGAGGGCGTCCTGTACTGGACGAGCCTGGGCACCGTCGGGCCGCCCGCCTGGCTGATCCTGCCGGTGATCTTCGTCGCCGCGGCGGCGGTGCTCATGGGGCCCGCCGAACTGGTCGGGCGCTGCTTCCCCGAGCTGCCGCGCCTGGAGGCCTACCGCTACGACCTGATCGGCAGCCTCAGCGGCATCGCCGCGTTCACGGCGCTGTCGTTCCTGTCGGCGCCGCCGGTGTTCTGGGGGGTCGTCGCGGCCCTGTGCTACGGCCTGCTCCTGGTGCCCCGGCCCCGCTCGCTCTACCTGGGCCTGGTGGTCCTGCCCTCGCTCCTGGTCGCCGGCCTGCTGCTGTCGGAGACGCTGACGGCCGGGGCGCTGTGGTCGCCGTACTACAAGGTCACCTACAAGGCGATGCAGATGCTCGGCGTGCCGGTCACCGACATCTCCGTCAACGGCATCCCGCACCAGCAGGCCGTGCCCGCCTACGCCCGCCTGCAGTGGGAACGCCAGTACGGGCTGCCCTACGAGCGCACCACCAGGCCGCCCAAGGACGTGCTGATCGTCGGCGCGGGCAGCGGCACCGACGTGGCCATCGCGCTGTCCAAGGGCGCCCAGCACGTCGACGCCGTCGAGATCGACCCCAAGCTGCGCGAGCTGGGCGGCAGCGTGCACCCCGACAAGCCCTACGACGACCCGCGCGTCACCACCCACATCACCGACGGCCGCGCCTTCCTGGAGCGCAGCGGCGACCGCTACGACCTGATCCTGTTCGCCCTGCCCGACTCGCTCACCCTCGTGTCCGGGGCCAGCTCGCTGCGCCTGGAGAGCTACCTGTTCACCGAGGAGGCCATGCAGGCCGCCCGTGCCCACCTGCGGCCGGGCGGCACGTTCTCGATGTACAACTACTACCGCGAGAGCTGGCTGGTCGACCGCCTGGCCTCGACCATGCAGACCGCCTTCGGCCACAGGCCGTGCGTCGACGTGGTCAGCACCGCCGGCCAGCAGGCCGTCATCACCGCCGGCCTGACCGCCGCCGACCAGCGCTGCGCGAGCCAGTGGCCCGGCGCCGCCGCCGGCACCCCGGCCCCCGCCGACGACGACCGCCCCTTCCTCTACCTGAAGGACCGGACGATCCCGCCGATCTACATCATCACCCTCGGCCTGATCCTCATCGTCAGCCTGCTGGCCGTCCGCGTCGTGGCGGGCCCCTACGGGCGCATGAAGCCCTACTCCGACCTGTTCCTGCTCGGGGTGGCGTTCCTGCTGCTGGAGACCAAGAGCGTGACGGGCTTCGCGCTGCTGTTCGGCACCACCTGGGTGGTCAACGCGATCGTCTTCGCCGGGGTGCTGGTCGCCGTGCTCGCCGCCGTCGAGGTGACCCGCCGCTTCCGCACCCCGCCGCTGCCCGTCATGTACGCCGTGCTGCTGGCCGGCCTGCTGCTGGCCTGGCTGGTGCCGAACGCGTGGTTGTTGTCGCTGCCGGTGCCGTTGCGCGCCGTGGCGGCCGTGACGGTGGCGTTCCTGCCGATCTTCGCCGCGAACGTGGTCTTCGCCAAACGGTTCTCCGACACCGCCGACGCGACCACGTCCTTCGGCGCGAACCTGCTCGGCGCGATGGTCGGCGGCTGCCTGGAGTACCTGGCGCTGGTGATCGGCTACAAGGGCCTGCTCATCGTGGCCGCCCTGCTCTACCTGGGCGCCCTGGCGCTGATGCCGCGAAAGACCGCGCTCGTGTGACAAATGGAAATGGCCTGCGCGGTCTTCTGTAATGCCTTGACCGGTGGTCAGGGTGAATTGTCGGCGGCGCGGGTTGATTTGTCGCCGTGGGCGAGGTGAGCTGGAGACGTCATCGAATCCGGAAAAAGATCGAACGATATTCAGAAAGGCGGGCACGCGAATCGGGGGTCACATCCGGTAACCCACGAGAAAAGGTGACAGTCATGGCGACACCAGGGGCGGCCAGGATCGACGTCGAGCGCGTTCCGGCACAGGAGTGCGAGCCCGCGCCCGCCGGACGCGCGGAACAGGTCGCCGGAGCGCTCCCCACGGGGGTGTTCTTCACACAGGACCCCGGCGGCTCCGGGGAACACCGCGAGCCCGACGCGCGGTGGGAGCTCGCCTCCGCCTGGCCCTACCAGGGCCGGCTCGCCACGGGGACGGCCGCCGTCCATCTCGCCCCGGGCCACGACGCGCTCGTCCGCCCCATGATCTTCGCCGACGGGTTCGGCCACGGGCCCAGCGACCTGGCCGGGCTGTGGGGGCGGCTCGACGCGCCGTACCCGCCGCACGGCGACCGGCTGCTCAGCCGGCTCCTCGCCCAGGGCATCGACGTCGTGCTGCTCGGCTTCGCCGCCCGCCACACCCACATCCAGGCCAACGCCGGGGTCGCGGCGACGTGCGTGGGCCGCGCGATCCGCGAGCGGCTCGGCACCACGCCGCTGATCGTCGGCGGCCTCGGTGCGGGCGGCCTGGTCACCCGCTACGCGCTGGCGGAGATGGAACGCCGCCGCGAGGACCACCAGACGATGACCTACCTGTCCTACGACTCGCCGCACAACGGCGCCTGGATCCCGCTGATCCTGCAACAGCTCGCCTACTTCGCCGAGGCCCTCGCGCCGGCCGCCCCCGGCACGCCCGGCCCGGCCGACCTGATCAGGAGCCCGGCCGCGCAGCAGCTCCTGTGGGGCTGGGTCCAGGACGGGCGCTACTCCGGGCCGGTCGCCACGGCCAGCCCGCTGCGTCTGGCGTTCATCGAGGACCTGCGCGCCGCCGGCTGGTTCCCGCTCAGGCCGCGCAAGCTCGGCGTCTCCAACGGCGCCGCCGACGGCACCGGCCGGAACGTGCCGCCCGACGCCCTGGCCTTCGAGTGGACCGCGCTGGACGGGCTGGCCGGCGCCACCGTGCGCACCCAGCCGGACCGGGGCGCCCGTCAGCGGGTGGGTGGCATGCGAGCCGTCCCGCTGTGGGCCAGCACCAGCTACACCAGCGACGTCGCGCCCTTCGACGGGGCGCCCGGCGGCACGCTGGCCTCCTACGGCATGGTCGCCGACGCGTTCGGCGCGCCGATCGCCGGCCGGTTCCGGTCGGCCTGTTTCGTCCCCACCGTGAGCGCCGTCGCGCTCCAGTACGACCCCGTGGACTGGACCGTGGACCTCTACACCGACATCACCGCCCTGTCGCCGGAGCAGAGCGAGCTGGACGACTACCAGTGCGACTCCGACAACTCCGAACACGGCACGGTCACCGGCACGCTCGCCGACTGGATCCTCGGGCACCTGTCGAAGTGACCTGAAACGAGCGGGCCCGGCCTCTCGCCGTCAGAGCCCCCGCCGGAGCCGGGCTCCGGCGGGGGTGACGATCACAGGCCGCACAGCTCCGTCAGGGACTTCGCGCCGCCCCGCTGGCTGTTGCGGGTCGGGGTCTCGGTCGGCGTGCCCGCCTGCGTGCCCGTCTGGGCCTGCGTACGGGTCCGCGACGGGGTGGCCGTCGGGGAGCCGGGGGAGGCGGTCACGTTGGCGGTCTGGGCCTGGCGGGCGGAGCGGTCGGAGTCGGCGATCGCCTTCTTCGCGGCCGCCCGGATCTTGATCCAGTCGGGCCTGCCCGAGTAGAAGTCCGGCGGGACGAACTGCAGGCTGGTGATCTTGGCGTCCTTGACCTTGAGCGCCAGGTCCGCCAGCGGCGCGACGAGCGGACGCGGGATGTTCGTCTGGGCCAGCCGCTTGGCCGCCCCGGCGATCTTGGTGAAGTTCGTCAGGATCACGCCGGGCGTGGCCTGCTGGGCGAAGGCGCCGATGACGCAGCGCTGGCGTCCCATGCGGGAGAAGTCGTCGCTGTTGACGCGGGAGCGGCCGTACCACAGGGCCTGCTCGCCCGACAGCTTGCGGTAGCCCGCCTTGATCGTGCCCGCGGTGCCGAAGTGGCCGCCCCACTTGACGTCCTCCTCGACCCGGATCTTCAGGCCGCCGATGGCGTCCACCAGGGCGGCGAAGCCGTACATGTTGATCAGGGCGTAGTAGTCGATCCTGAGGTTCAGGGTGTAGCCGATGGCGTCCATGAGGGCCCGCGGGCCGCGGTTCTTGCCGCCCATGAGCTGCGGGTTGTCGTTGGCGTACTGCCAGACCTCGTTGAGCAGGCCGCCGTTGGGCAGATCGGCCATGTAGCCGTTGGGGAAGTGCTTGTGCAGCGGCGAGGACGGCGGGAAACGCACGTGCTGCAGGTTGCGCGGCAGGCTGAACAGCACGGTGTTGCCGGTCCTGGTGTCCACGCTGGCCACCGTCATGCTGTCGGTGCGCACGCCCACCCGGTTGCCCGCGGCGTCACCGCCGACCAGCAGGAAGTTCACCCGGGTCTTGCCGTCCCAGGGGTCCTCGGGGTTCTTGATCTGGACGGGGTTCTCCGGGTCCGGGTGCGACGGGAAGATCGCGTTGACGGCGTTCCGCCCGGCCAGCACGTAGTTGGCCGTCAGCGCGAACGGCGACATGACGGCCACGCACAGCACGCCCACGACGATCCCGGTCACCACCTGGCCCTGCTGGTTCAGCCTGTTGGGGCCCAGCGCCACGTACGAGACGGCGATCACGGCGAACCAGGCCAGCGCGCACGCGGCCGCGATGACGATCACCGTGACCATGGCGCCGTCCTCGGCCAGGCCCGTCAGGTTGCTCAGATCCCGGGTCAGGCCGAAGGCCAGGGCCGCGAGCAGCACCACCGCGTACGCGCCGACCATGATCAGCCCGGTACGACGGCGCCCGGCCCGCAGATGCGCGGCGCCGGGCACCAGGGCGGACAGAGCCGTCCAGCCGATGACGGAGGCAGTCGTCAGGGGTTTGGCGAAGCGCGGCGCGGGGGAGGAGCCCTTGCGCGGGCGTGGAGTCCGCCGTTTGGCGCCTCCGGGCACGGTGTCTCCCCCATCGCGCTTGCTCACACCGGCTCCTTCGCACGCCTACCAGGCAAAAAATGATGTTCGCCCCATGTCGGGCACAAGATTGCCAGGATTCTAGCCCCCATACCTGGACATCAGAGACAACTCTTCAACATGAGATGAACGCCACGTGTCGCTCAGGAGGTCGTCGAGGACGGCGCCAGCCACGTGTTGCACTGGTACGTCTTGTCCCGCTCCCACCCCTGCCGGAACCAGCGGTTGTTGTTGGCGGGCGTGCCGTGGTCGCGCGGATAGCCGGGGTAGTCGCCCACCTGCGCGTAGAACCAGAACAGCCGCGAGCGCAGCGAGGACGGCACCGGGTAGGACGAGGCGACCGAGCGCATCCACATGCCGCCGAGACAGGTGGCCTGCAGCTCCAGCTTCCTGCTCAGCGCCAGCTTGCCGCTCTGGCTGGAGGAGTTGATGGTGCCCTGCCACCAGGAGTCCATCACGCCGGTGATGTTCTGGACGTGGTGGCCGTACTCGTGGGCCATCATGCTGATGATGCCGCCGTGCCAGGAGATGATCTGGCCGTAGCCGCGGGCGTTGCCGTTGCCCCTGGACATCGCCGAGGTGGAGGCGTAGATCGTGTTGTTGCGGGGGCAGTAGTACGGCACCATGCTCCCGGCCGACGGATAGTCGCCGCACGCGCCCCGTCCGCGCCCGGACGCCACGGCGTAGTTCGGCGGGCTGAACGCGATGCCCTGCCGCTGCAGGATCGGCCCCCACGCCTTGTCCATGCACCGGCCGGTCTTCAGGATCAGCGCCTTGAGCTGGCTGTGGCTGAAGATGTTCGTGTTCCCGGCCCGGCAGTTCACCCGGGGCAGGCTGCCTGCCCGGTAGAGGGTGTTGTTCTTCAGGCTGGTGTTGAGCGTGACCTGCTTGGGCGGCGTGACCGTCTCCTGGGTCGGCCGCTCGGTGGGCCGCTGCGACGGCTGTTGCGTCGGCTCCTGGGTCGGTTCCTGGGTCGGCTGCTGCGTCTGTTCCTGGGTCGGCTCCTGCGACGAGGTGTCGTGCGTCGGCTCGTGGCTGGGGAAGGGCTCGTCGGTCCGCGACGGCTCGTACGACGGGAGCGCGACCGGCGTGGTCGTCTCCGTGTGCGAGGACGACTTCAGCATCGCCGCCCCGATGACGATCAGCACGAACAGCGCGGCCAGCGACCCGAACACGGCCCCGAGGACGCCGGCGACCCCCATGCCGGACTTCTTCCTCGGCTGCTGCGGCCACTGCCTCGTGGGCATGGTCGGCATGGGCGGCGGCGGTGGGGGCGCCTGGTACTGCTGCCCGTACTGCGGCGGCGGATACTGCGGGCCGCGCGGCGGATGGCCCTGCGGCGGGTAGCCCTGCGGGGGCTGTGGCGGGCCCTGTGGGGGGCCCTGGGGGTGGCCCTGCGGCGGGTAGCCCTGCGGGGCCGGCGGCTGCGGCGGATAGCCCCGCGGCGGGGGCGGCTGCGGCGGATAGGGCTGAGAACCGGGCGGCGGGCCCTGCGGCGGGTTCGGGGGCGGGGGCGCCTGCGGGTAGGGGTGACCGCCCTGCGGCTGCGGCTGCCCGTAGCCCGGCGGCGGCCATGGTCGCGAAGGGGGCCGCAGGGGCTGCCCGGGCCCTTGTGGCGGAGGTGGATATTGCCCGTTTGCTGTCACCGTGTCTCCCCGTTAAGCCGCTTGTCTGCAATGCACGGCTTTGCGGCAGACCCCAAAGGATCTTTGCCAAATTTGGGGCAAAAGCATACTGATTTATCACCCGTCACGGATGTAGCGGTACTCGGTCACGCTCCGAAATCAATCGAGGTGATCTCCGCTATCTACCGGTCCCGGAGCAGGGCGGTGTCCTAGCTTCGTTGGCATGAATCTCCAGCAGCTCCGCTATGTGGTCGCGACTGCGGAGCACCGCACCATGACCGACGCGGCCAGGTCGCTCTACATCGCGCAGCCTGCGCTGTCCCGCGCGATCCGCGATCTTGAGCGAGAGCTCGGCATGACGCTCTTCGCCCGCTCCGGCCGCGGTGTGGTGGTCACCGCCCAGGGCCGCCGCGTGGTCAAGCTGGCGAGGGAGGCGCTCGACGCCGTGCACGAGATCGAGGGCCTGGCCAACCACGCCGGCGTGACGGAGGCCGAACTGCGCATCGCCTCCACCCCGAGTCTCGAACCCGGACTCGCGGGGCGGCTGCTCCCTGCCTACGCGGCCGAGCACCCAGGGGTACGCGTGCACATCGTGCGCTGCGACGGCCGCGACGGCGTCGTCAGCGCCATCCGGGATCAGCGGGCCGACCTCGGGCTCACCGATCTGCCCGTGCCCACCGACCTCATCACCCACCCGCTCGAACGCCAGGAGATCGTGCTGATCTCCCCGCCCGGGCTCGACCTGCCCAACCCGGTCCCCATGGGCAAGCTCCACGGGATGCGCCTGGCGCTGCCCGCCCGCGGCAGCTCGCGGCGCAGGGAGCTCGACGCCATGTTCGGCAAGTACGCCGTCACCCCCGTGGTCGTCCTGGAGACCGACGAGCGCAACGGCTGGCTGAACGCGGTCCGCGCCGGCCAGGCCTCGCTGCTGTGGTACCGCGGCATGGCCGACCAGGCCGCCAGGGCGGGCCTGGTGGTGCGCTCACTCGAACCGGCCGTGCGGCGCGTCATCGCCGTGGTGCACGCACGCCGCCGCCTGCCCCTCATCGCCCAGGACTTCCTGTCCACCGCGGAGAAGGGCACAGCCGCCTGACCAGGAACGTTCCATGATCCCCCGCAGTCCCCGTCCCCCGCACCGTCCCCCGCACCGCCCCCGCCACTGACCGCAGCCCGCCGGCGCCCCGAACGCGTCGCGCGGGCCGGTATCCCCGCCGAGCTCCCGCCGATCGCTCCGGCCGACGCCCGCCTAGCGGGACACCGGAAGGTGGACCACGGCACGCAGGCCCGGCGCCGCGTCCTGCAGGACCACCGTCCCCCCGTGGGCACGCACGGTCTCCCGGACGATCGCCAGCCCCAGCCCCGCACCGCCCTCGTCCCTGCTGCGCCCGGAGTCCAGCCGGGTGAACCGGTTGAACACCCGCTCCCGGTCCTGCTCGGGGATGCCGGGCCCGTCATCGGTCACCGTCAGCACGCCGTCGGCGGTCAGCGCCACCTCGACCTTCGAGGAGGTGTGCCGGACAGCGTTGTCCATCAGGTTCGTCAGCACCCGGCTCAGGTCGAGGGCGTCCCCGCGCACCACCACGGGGTCGCACGCGGTCAGCCGGGCCTCGCCGTACCGCTCGGCGACCTGGCGCACCACCTCGTCGAGGTTGACCGGCTCGTCGCGGGCCGGCACGCCGCCGCGCTCGTCCAGGCGGGCCAGCGCGAGCAGGTCCTCGGCCAGCCTGGACAGCCGCAGGGCGTCCTCCAGCACGCCCTCGGCGGTCTCCCGCCAGTCCTGGCCCTCCGGATGGCCGAGCGCCACCTCCAGCTGGAGCCGGATGCTGGCCAGCGGGCTGCGCAGCTCGTGGGCGGCGTCGGAGACCAGCGCGCGCTGGCGCTGCTCGGCCTCCTCCAACCGGGCCAGCATGCCGTTGAGCGTGGTGGCCAGGGCGTACACCTCGTCACGCGACTGCGGCACCGGCAGCCGCCTGGACCGCGCCGTGTGCGTGATCTCGGCCGCGACCCGGCGCAGCGACGAGATCGGGCGCAGCGTCCTGCCGATCATCAGCCAGCTCGCCACCGCCAGCAGCACGACCAGCGCGGGCGTGCCGACCAGCAGGATCCGTCCGGCCACGCCCAGGCTCGTCTGGATCTCGCCGATCGGCCTGGCCGCCAGCACCGTCTGCCCGTGGTCGGCGCTGAGCACCACCACCCGCAGCGGCCCCGGGATCGCGTACGGCCGCCCGTCCAGGAACGTCGCCCGCCCCTCGCGCAGCACCCTGGCCCTGGCCGCCGCGTCCAGCAGCGGCACCAGCCGGTCGGTGCCGTACGTGACGTGCGTGATCCGCCCGCTGCGGTCGAGCACCTGGACGATCGTGCCGTCATGCGTGGTGATCGGGCTGGTCAGCGTCCCGGCGTCGGCCGCCACGCGGACGGTCTGGGCCTGCTGCCGGGTCGAGGTGTCGACCGTGTCGATCAGCGCCCGGTCGAGCACCGACAGCAGCACCGAGGCCGACAGCGCCAGCGCCAGCGCCAGCACGGCGGCCGCCGCGGCCGTCAGCCTGAACCGCAGCCCCTGACGCCGCCACCAGGCCATCGGGGTGTCAGCCACCGTCGCCCGCCAGCCGGTAGCCCGCGCCGCGCACGGTCTGCAGAGCGTTCCTGCCGAAGGGGGCGTCGACCTTGCGCCGCAGGTAGCCGACGTAGACCTCGACCACGTTGGGGTCGGTGTCGAAGGTGTCCCACACGTGTTCCAGGATCTCCGACTTCGACACCACCTCGTCCCGGCGGCGCATCAGGAACTCCAGCAGCGCGAACTCCCGCGGCGTCAGCTCCACCGGCGTCTCGCCCCGCTGCACCTTCCGGCGGGCCGGATCGAGGGTCAGGTCGCCGGCCGCCAGCACCGACGGCCGCCGCCCCGAGTCGCGCCGCAGCAGGGCCCGGAGCCTGGCCACCAGCACCACGTACGAGAAGGGCTTGGTCAGGTAGTCGTCGGCGCCGAGGTCGAGGCCGTCGGCCATGTCGTACTCGCCGTCCTTGGCCGACAGCATGAGGATCGGCACCCAGTTCTCCTCCGCGCGCAACTGCTTGCACACGTTGTAGCCCGACAGCCTCGGCAGCATGATGTCCAGCACCACGACGTCGTAGTCGCCCTGCCGGGCCGCGTGCAGGCCCTCCTCGCCGTCGTGGGCGAGGTCCACGGCGAACCCCTCGGCCTGCAGCCCGCGCTGGAGGGCCGCGGCCATCCGCCGCTCGTCCTCGACGACCAGTACTCTCATGTGCTGATTCTCCCGTCCCTGAGCTGAGACGCCGCTGAGAAGGCTGAGAGGCGTCTCAGACAGTCTCAGGCCGGCCACAGGATGCATGCCGCAGGCTCTGGTCATCGACATACCGTTAAGGAGTGAGATGCGCAGAGGCACGTTCGTGAGGTGGGGAGTCCCGATCGCCGCGGCGGCGCTGATCGGTGGCGCGATCGGAGCCGGACCGGTCATCGCGGCGGTCAGCGGCGAGCCCGTCCTGCCCGAGCGTTCGGCCCAGCAGCTGCTGGCCGACGCCGTGGCGGCGACGAGCAAGGGGGGCGGCCTGCCGCCCATGTCCGGCACGGTGCAGCAGACGGCCTCGCTCGGCCTGCCGTCGCTGCCCCAGACCGGTGGCGAGTCGCCGCTGAGCCTGCTGTCCGGGTCCCACGAGATCAAGGTCTGGTACGGCGGCGCCGACCGGTTCCGGGTGGCCATGCCGACCCAGTTGAACGAGACCAACCTGATCGTCAACGGCGAGCAGGGCTGGTACTGGCAGAGCGCCACCAACACCGCGACCCGGTTGACCATCAAGCCCGGCACGGGCCAGGAGCACAAGCTGCCCAGCACGCCGCCGACCCAGCTGACGCCGCCGCAGGTGGCCGAGAAGCTGCTGGCCAAGGCCGACGAGCACACCGCGGTCCGCGTGATCAACACCGCGGAGGTGGCCGGCCGTCCGGTCTACCAGCTCGTCCTCGCCCCCAAGGACGAGGGCTCGCTGGTGCAGGAGGTGCGGCTCGCGCTCGACGGCGAGACCTACGTCCCGCTCCAGGTCCAGGTCTACGCCAAGGGCTCGGCCGAACCGGCCTTCCAGGTCGGCTTCACCCAGGTCACGTTCACGCCCCCGGCCCCGGAGAACTTCACCTTCACCCCGCCCGCGGGCGCCAAGGTGGAGGAGAAGGACCTCAGCGAGCTGGGCGACGCCAAGCGCGCCGAGCAGCACGCCGAGCAGGCCGAGAGGGTCGCGGGCGAGCTCAAGGTCGTCGGCGACGGGTGGACGACCGTGGCCGTCCTGCCGTTCAAGCCGGAGGACCTGAAGGCGGCCGACCGGCCGGCGGCGGGCGACGGCGGCTCGACGCCCGGCGACGGCTCGAAGGCCGACGTGGGGGCGCTGGCCGACACCGTGCTGAAGTCGGCCACGCCGGTGAGCGGCACGTGGGGCTCGGGCCGGCTGATCAAGACCAAGCTCGTCACCGTCCTGCTGACCGACGACGGCCGCCTGCTGGTCGGCGCGGTCACCCCGGAGGAGATCACCCAGGCGGCGGGCGTCAGGTGACCACCGCCGTCACGCAGGAAGCGGGGGCGCCCTTCGGGGCGGCCCCGCCCTCCGGGGAGCACGCCATCGTCACGCGTGGCCTGACCAAGCGCTTCCGCGGCGGCCAGGTGGCCGTGGACGCGCTCGACCTGGCGGTGCCGCGCGGCTCGGTCTTCGGCTTCCTCGGGCCCAACGGCTCGGGCAAGACCACGACCATCCGCATGCTGCTGGGCCTCATCGCGCCCACCGAGGGGGAGCACTCCCTGCTCGGGCTGCCGCTGCCGCGGGCGCTGCCCCGGGTGGGGGCGGTGGTGGAGGGGCCGGCGTTCTACCCGTACCTGTCGGGCGAGGCCAACCTGATGCGTTTCGACGCCGCCGACCCCACCGCCGTGCGCCGCACCGCGCGGGCGCGCGTCGCCGCCGCGCTCGACCGGGTGGGCCTGTCGGCCGCGGCCGGCAAGCGCTACCGCAACTATTCGCTCGGCATGCGCCAGCGCCTGGCCATCGCCGCCGCGCTGCTCGGCCCGCGCGAGCTGCTCGTCCTGGACGAGCCGACCAACGGCCTCGACCCGCAGGGCACCCGCGAGGTGCGCGCGCTGGTCAAGGACATCGCCGCCGGCGGCACCACCGTCTTCGTCTCCTCGCACCTGCTGGCCGAGGTCGAGCAGATGTGCACGCACGCGGCGATCATGCGGACCGGCAAGCTGGCCGCCCAGGGCACGATCGCCTCGCTGAACGGCGGCCTGGCCACGCGCGTCCGGGTCGAGACGCCCGACGTGGCCGACGCCGCGCGGGTGCTCGGCGGGCTGGGGCTGGCCGACGTGCGGCGCGGCGACGCCGACGTGACGGCCGAGCTGGGCGGCGACGCGCCGGAGCGGATCAACGCCGCGCTGGTCGGCGAGGGGGTCGCCGTACGGGGGCTGGCCGTGCTGCGGCCGAGCCTGGAGGACGTTTTCGTCGGACTGACGGGGGAGGGCTTCGATGTCGACGGCTGACACCTCGGCGCCGGACGCTGGGACACACGCAACCGGGACACCCGCAACCGAGACGCGGGACGGCCGGTCCGGTGGCCGCATGCCCGGCCTGGTGCCCGTGACCGAGACGCTGCGCACCGTGGAGCGGCGCACACCGGACCCGGACCCGGCCAGGGACGCCGGGGCCGCGGCGGGCCCGGCCCAGGGCGCCGGGACGGACGCCGCCGACGGCCCGCGGCGGGCGCGGTGGGCGTTCTGGCGGCTGCTCGGCTCGGAGCTGGGCCTGACCTTCCGCCGGCCGCGCAACCTGGTGATGCTGGCCGTGCTCGCCTCCGTGCCGGCCGTCCTCGGCCTCGCCCTGCGCGCGTTCGGCGGCGACGACCGCGACGGGATGGGCGGGTTCATCCAGAGCGTGGCGGGCAACAGCCTCATGCTCACGTTCGTCGCGTTCTCGTTCCTCGTGCTGCTGCTGATGCCGGTCGCCGTCAGCGTGGTCGCGGGCGACTCGGTGGCCGGGGAGGCGGGCGGCGGCACCCTGCGCTACCTGCTGGCCGCGCCCGCGGGACGCACCCGCCTGCTGGCCGTCAAATACCTCAACGCGGTCGTCTTCGCCTACGCCGTCACGGCGGTGGTGGCGCTGTCGGCGCTGGTCACCGGGCTGATCCTGTTCCCGGCCGGGCCGGTGACGCTGCTGTCGGGCACGACGATCTCCATGGGCGAGGGGCTGCTGCGCATCCTCATCGCCGTCGGCTACGTCGGGGCCGGCATGGCGGCGCTGGCGGCCGTCGCGCTGGCGCTGTCGACGTTCACCGAGGTGTCCATCGGGGCGGTGGCCGCCACGCTCGTGCTGGTGGTCGTCTGCCAGGTGCTGCGGGCCTTCCCCGAGCTGAGCGCGGTGACGCCGTACCTGCTGCCGACCAGGTTCACCAGCTTCGACGCGGTGCTGCGCAGCCCGATGGACCTGTCGGCGCTGCGGGACGGGCTGCTGGCCTTCGGCGCCTACATCGTGCTGTTCTGCTCGATCGCGTGGGCGCGCTTCTCCGGCAAGGACATCACGTCCTGACCGGGAGGCGCGTCCCCGGCCGGGCGAGGTGCCCGGCCGGGGACGCCGCGTCGCGGGGTCAGGCCGTCCGGCGGCGCAGGCCCAGGGCGCCGACGACGACGCCGATGACGCCGACGACCAGCCCGGCGCCGCCCAGCAGGCGGGCCGTGCCGTCGGAGGAGGAGGCCGAGGAGGCCGCCACCGGCGCCACCGACGGGCCCGTGGCGGCGGCCGGGGCGGCCGAGGCCGGCGCGCTCGCGGCGGAGTGCTCGTCGCCGCCGGAGGCCGGGACGAGCTTCAGCGTGGGGGCGGGGTGCTCGGCCTCGGTGCCGTCGGACTTGGGCGCGTCGGCCCAGTCGACCACCTCGCCGCCGGAGTACGTCTGCTTCGTCGGGAACGTCAGCGAGTCGACGTCCTTGGGCAACTGGCCCATGGACACCTCGAACTCCTGGAACTCACCCGGGTTGATCTTGCCGCCGGACCACACGACCGTGGTGACGGCCTCCTCCAGGTCGCCGTACTCGGTCTTGACCGGCTTGGGCAGCTTGCCCTCGGTGACCTTGACGTCCCAGCCCGGCACGGGCTTGACCGACACGAACGCCAGCGGATGGTCGGTGGGGAAGCTGACCTGGACCTTGGTCGTCGAGGCGTTGTCACGCTCGTTGGGCACCCGGAAGGCGACCTTGGTGAACCCGCCCTGCTCGGCGGTGCCCGGGTTGATGGAGACGTGGGCCAGCGCGGGCAGCGCCAGACCGGCGGTGAGGGCGGTGGCGGCGGCGAGCACGGTCGCCGCACGACGGACGAAGGACATGGCGGAACTCCACTTCGGAAAATGACAGGGGTCTACGGGTGTCAGCAGGTCAGGCGGGAAGTGGAGGACCACGCCTGGCCACCCGGTGCCGGAACCCCGGCTGCGGGGGGACCACCCTGGTGTGCACGACCGGAACGCCCGGCCGCACCGCGGGCACGACCGCGAGCAGCGGCGGCACGAGCCGCAACCCGAGCCGGCGCAGCAGCGACCACAGCACGATCTCGCCGCGCGACAGCCACCAGCCGGTCATCAGGGTCGCCGTGAGGTGCGCGAGCAGCATGCCCGCGTTGACGGCCAGCCCCTGGCCGTGGCCGTGCTCGAAGACGTAGGAGGACGGGCTGCCGCCCGCGAACAGCTCGTGCAGGCCGAACTGCGTCACACCCAGCACGATGTTGATCAGCGACGCCGAGCGCTCCCTGCCGGACAGCGCCAGCCCCAGGCCGGAGACCGCCGCCAGGCCAAGCGCCGCCGCCCACGGCCCCGGACGCCCACCGCCGCCCGCCACGTGGGCGAGGGCAGCGAGGGTCACGCAGACGGCGGCGAAGGCGGCCGTCCGCGCGAGCCGGAGGGGAAGTCGCGCACGCATGTGTGCCACATGGTCTCACGAGGCTCCGTCGCATGAGACCCCTAACTTCCGAGCGGGTTGATGCCTGGTCCGGAAATGGCATTTGTCGCTAGGGTCGTGCCGAGCGCGTTGACATTCGCGTTGACATTTGAGGTGAGAACGTTGCGGCACTTAGCAGGATTGCTCATCGGCGTCGTGGTCACGGCGGCCGTCCTCGGGGGTGGCGGATGGGCCGTGCAGCAGGCCCTCGCCAGTGCGGCGATCACCCCGCCGCCGCCCGACAACCAGAAGATGTGGATCGCCCTCGGCGCCATGGCCGCGGTCGGGCTCGTCGTCGGCCTCGTCGTGGCCGGCCGGATCTCGCCGCTGGCCACGTTCGTGCCCTCGATGGTGCTGCTGGCCTGGACGGTCGTCTACGCCCTGGACACCGGCAGGGCGCTGTCCCTCATCCCCGACCAGCCGTCGGTCCACCAGATCGTCCTGGACGCCGGCGCGGGCGACAAGGTTCTGCTCACCACGGGCGTGCTGGCCCTGCTCGGCGTGGTCCTGTTCATCCCCGTGCTGATGCCCTCCCGCTGGTCGCGCCCGCACGACGACCTCGACGAGGACGACTACGAGACCACCCAGGAGGGCGGCTACTACTGAGTGCCGGTGTAGAGCCGGGTCACCACGTCCTCGATGGTGGCCTGCTCCGGCGCCGTGGCCATGAGCTCGGCGAGCGTCCCGTCGAAGGCCAGCCGGCCGTGGTCGATCAGCATGATCCGGCGGCACAGGCGCTCGATGTCGCCGAGGTCGTGCGTGGTCAGCAGCACGGTCGTGCCGCGCTCGGCGTTCTGCCGCTTCAGGAAGCCGCGGATGCTCGCCTTGCTGACCACGTCGAGGCCGATGGTCGGCTCGTCCAGCACCAGCACGTCGGGGGCGTGCAGCAGCGCCGCGGCCAGGTCGCCGCGCATGCGCTGCCCCAGGCTGAGCTGACGCACCGGGGTGCGCAGGAAGGAGCCGAGGTCGAGGGTCTCGGTCAGCTCGGCCAGCCGGACCCGGAAGGTCGCACGATCTACTTTGTAAAGGTGTCGGACCAGTTCGAAGCTGTCCTTGAGCGGCAGGTCCCACCACAGGGTCGTCCGCTGGCCGAACACCACGCCGATCCGCCGGGCGAGCGTGGTGCGCCGGCGGGAGGGGTCGAGCCCGGCCACCCGCACCGAGCCGGTGGTGGGGGTGAGGATGCCGCACAACATCTTGATCGTGGTGGACTTGCCCGCGCCGTTGGGCCCGAGATAGCCGACGAACTCGCCGGCCGGCACGGTGAACGACAGGTCGCGCACGGCGTGCACGACCGTGCGTCTGACCTTGAACGAGCGTCCCGCCCGTCGCAGCTCGATCATCGCTAACTCCCCGTCGATCGGTAGTGCCTGATGCCCTGCCGCCAGGCTGACGCGGCGGCCAGGGCGAGGACCAGCGCGGCGGCCGGTCCGAGGAACCGCATGAACCCGGGCGTGCCGAACGGGTCGTCCCGGCCCAGGACGTAGAGGCCGGGCTGCCAGTTGACGAAGGCCAGGGGCAGTACGTACGTGACGCCGCGGACCAGGTCGCGGGCGTAGACGCTGAGGGGGTACTGGCTGAGCTGGTGGGTGCCGTAGGTGAAGGTGTTGACCACCTCCGGGGCGTCGGTCAGCGCGAACTGCAGCGCGCCGGCGAGCGTCCAGAGCGCGGTGAAGATGACGATGCCGGTGACGATCATGACGGGGATCATCCAGGCCCGCCGCCAGTCGAGGCCGAGGGCGGCGACGGCGTAGGCGAGCACGGCCGCGGCCTGGACGACGCGGCCGATCCTGGTGGGCGCGAAGCGGTCGGCGGCGATCTGGATCCAGGCGGCGGCCGGGCGGATGAGGATCGTGTCGAGCGTGCCGGCCTTGATGTGCTGGCTGATGCGGTCGAGGTTGCTGACGAAGGTGTCGCAGACGGTGAAGGAGACGGCGGAGGCGCCGTACAGGAACAGCACCTCCTCGCGGGTGAAGCCGGCCAGGGTGGTGGTGTTGGCGAAGACGACGAGGATGGCCGCGACGTCGATCGCCCCCGTGACCAGGCCGAACACGATCATCAGGGCGAAGGAGAGGCGGTAGGCGGCCGCGGCGCGGGTCCAGGTCCAGGCCAGCAGGAAGTACGTCCTAACCACCCTGGATCACCACCTTGTGGCGGACGGCGCGCGTGGCCAGCAGGCCGAGCGCGAACAGCGTCGCCGCCCAGAACGCCTGGAGGGCGAGCGTCCGCCCCACGGGGGCCCTGCCGAGGTAGAGGTCGGCGGGCGCCTGGACCATGGAGGCCCACGGCAGGGCCCTGACCACCTCGCCCAGCGGGCCGGGGAACAGGTGGAGGGGGAGCATCATGCCGCTGAAGAACGTCGTCAGGACCAGGGACACGACGGCCACGCCGCGGTCGTCGGCGAGCCAGCAGACCGACAGCGCGACGAGGTAGCGCCAGCCGAAGCTGATGAGCACGCCGACGAGGCAGCCGGTCAGGGCCGCCGCCCATCGGGCCGGGGAGGCGGGGGTGGTGATGCCGAACAGGGCCGCGCCCAGCAGCAGCGGCGGGAGGCTGCGCACCAGGAGCAGGTACGCGGCCCGGCCCAGGTCTTCGGCCAGCGACCAGAGCTGGAGCGAGGCGGGGCGGACGAGGTCGAGCGCGATGTCGCCGGTGCGGATGCGCTCGGGGATGGCCAGGCCGCCGCCGAACAGCATCATCGGGCCGATGAGGGCCTGGGTGACGAAGCAGTAGGTGACGGCGTCGGTGACGTCGTAGCCGGCCAGGCCGGGGCGGGCCTGCCACAGGGCGATGAGGACGTAGGCGCGCAGGACGCCGAACACGCTGTTGGTGAACGCGCCGGCGAGCGCGGCCCAGATGTAGACGGCGTGCTTGCGGAAGCCGTACCGGACGAGGCGGGCGTAGAGGGGAATGATGGCTCACCTCCCGGGAGTGAGGACGCGGTCACGGACCGTGTCGGGGTCGCGCACGGGTCCGCCTTGGCGGAAGCCTGGAATTATCCGCCGGTGGGTCAGCGGTCCGCAACGCGATATCCGAACCGCGGGGCCGCCCAGGTGGAGCGGAGTCCCCGAATGTCCTGGCATATCCCCAGGGTCGTACAAGGGCGGAATATTCGTGTCAGGGACGAGATCCTTACTGGCCGGTAGAGCCGTGACGTTCCGGGAAGAAAAGGGGTGGAGGACCGTCATGCGCATCAACAAGGACGTGGCACCCGACTACCCCTTGAGCTGGCAGGCCAGGGCCCTGACCTCGGTCATGTGGGGCACCCTGAAGCCCGCCTCCACGGTGCTGATGCGTCATCCGCTGGCCCTGATGGGCGCGGCCCGCCTGGGCGAGCTGGCCCGGCTGATGCCGCTGCGCCTGCCCGAGCACGCCGTCGTCGCGCCCGCCGAGGGGCCGGACTGCGGCGGCGAATGGGTCCGCGCCGGCCAGAGGGTGGACGAGCGCAAGGCGCTGCTCTACTTCCACGGCGGCGGCTACTTCTCCTGCTCGCCGCGTACCCACCGGCCCATCACCTGGCGGTTGTCGGCCGTGGCCCGGCGGCCGGTCCTCGCGCTGGACTACCGGCAGGGGCCGGTGCACCCGCTGGCCGACTCCCTGGCCGACGCGCTGGACGCCTACGAGTGCCTGATGCGCAACGGGCACGCCCCCGAGGACATCGTCATCGCCGGGGACTCGGCGGGCGGCCATCTGACGCTGGCGACCCTGCTGGCGCTGCGCGACCGCGGCCTGCCGACGCCCGCCGCCGCGATCTGCCTGTCGCCGTGGACGGATCTGACCGACATCCCGCGCCGCGCCAACCGCTGGCACGACCCCATGTTGCCGGCGGGCCGGGTGCGATGGCTGGCCCGCCACTGGACCTGCGGGCTCGACCCGTGGGACCCGCTCGTCTCGCCGGTGCACGGCGACTTCACCGGCCTGCCGCCGCTGATGATCGTCACCGGCTCCACGGAGGTGCTGCGGGACGAGGCCCGCCGGGTGGCCGAGCGGGCCCGGGAGGCCGGGGTGCCGGTGCGGTACGAGGAGTGGCGGCGCATGCCGCACGCGTTCCCGATCCTGGCCGACGTCCTGCCGGAGGCGCGGCTGGTCTTCCGGCACATGTCGGCGTTCCTGGAGGCCGTCGCGGCCCGTGCGGCGCGGGGAGGGGATTCGGCGGCGGCCTGACTGGGCCTACTGTGTCGGGGTAGCTTGTGCTGACATGTCGCAGTTTGGGGTTGCGCGCCGGGGAAGGCGTCGAGGCGTTGCGGTGGCCATGGCCGTCAATCCCGCTGTAAGGTTAGGTATACCTAACTAACACATGGGGGCTGAAGTGATGGCTGACAAGCCCACGGATCACCATCGGGGCGTCGTCCTGCGGACCGAGCGGCTCTCCCCGCACATGATCCGCATCGTGGTCGGCGGCGACGGCCTGCGTGACTTCGCCTGCCGCGGCCTCACCGACCATTACGTGAAGCTCGTCTTCCCGCACGAGGGCGTGGACTACCCCGAGCCCTTCAGCGTCAAGCACGTGCGCGAGACCATGCCGCGCGAGCTCTGGCCGCGCCTGCGCACCTACACCGTGCGCGCCTGGGATCCCGACGCCCTTGAGCTGACCCTCGACTTCGTCCACCACGGCCACAAGGGCCTGGCCGGGCCGTGGGCCGCCGCGGCCGAGCCCGGCGACGTCGTGCTGATGCTGGGCCCCGGCGGCGGCTACGCGCCCGATCCCGAGGCCGGCTGGCATCTGCTGGTGGGCGACGAGAGCGCGCTGCCGGCCATCGCCGCCTCCCTGGAGGCGCTGCCCGACGGCGCCCTCGCCCACGTCCTGCTGGAGGTGGACGGCCCCGGTGACGAGCTGAAGCTCGGCACGGCCGCCGACGCGCGGATCACCTGGCTGTACCGGGGCGCGCGGCCCGTCGGCCAGGCGCTGGTGGAGGCGGTGCGCGCGCTGGAGTTCCCCGAGGGGGACGTGCACGCGTTCGTCCACGGCGAGGCCGGCTTCGTCAAGGAGCTCCGCCGCCACCTGCGACTGGAGCGGGGCGTGCCGATGGAGCGGCTGTCCATATCCGGCTACTGGCGCATCGGCGTGGACGACGAGGCCTGGCGGGCGGTCAAGAACGACTGGAACCGCGAGGTCGAGGCCGACGAGGCGCGCGCCCTGGCCTCCTGACCCCTTCTCCGGACGGAAGCCCGCCAACCACCAAAAGCCACTTCAGAACGTTCCATCCCAGCACTTACTAACCCTCCGGGCACGAACGCCTTACCTGCGATACCCCTTGCGCAAGACATGCGGAAAGGGCCCCCGGATGCCGCCACAGTGTGCCTTGCCGTGTCCCCCACAGGAGAGGCGAGACCCGGATGGCGCGTGGTGCGAGCGACATGCCTCCTGGCGTGCGACCGCTTACGGTGGGCGACCCGGTCGTCATCGGCCGGTACCTTCTCCTCGGCCGCCTGGGGTCGGGCGGGATGGGCGTGGTGTACCTGGCCGAACACCCGCAAGGGGGCCTGGTCGCGCTCAAGACGCCGCACCCGGTGCATCTCCACGATGCCACGTTGCGGGCGCGTTTCGCCGAGGAAGTGGCTTTCTCGCGGAGATTGGTGCCCTTCTGCACCGCCGCCGTCATCGAGGACGGCGCCGAGGACGACCGTCCGTACCTGGTCACCGAGTACATCCCGGGGCCCGCGCTGTCCCAGGTGGTCAAGGCCGGGGGAGCGCTCACGCCCGACCTCGCCTACGGTGTGGCCCTCGGGGTGGCGGCCGCGCTCGTCGCCGTGCACGAGGCCGGTCTGGTGCACCGCGACCTCAAGCCCGGCAACGTGCTGCTGTCGCCCGGGGGGCCGCGGGTCATCGACTTCGGCATCGCCCGCGACGTGGACACCCTCGCCGCCCACACCCAGGCCGGCCAGGTCATGGGCAGCCCCGGCTGGGTGGCGCCCGAACGGCTGACCGGCGGCCCCGCCCTGCCCGCCTCGGACGTGTTCGCCTGGGGCTGCCTGGTGGCCTACGCGGCGAGCGGCCACCACCCGTTCGGCGGCGGCGAGGCGGACGTGCTGACCCGGCGCATCCTGTTCGACCCGCCGCGCCTCGACGGCGTGCCCGCCCTGCTGCGCCCGGCCGTGGAGGCGGCGCTGGCCAAGGACCCGGGTTCCCGTCCCGGATCGGCCGACCTGTTGCGGGCGCTGCTGGCGTCCGGAGGCGTGGGCGCTCCGTGGGACCTGCGCCGGGCGGTCCGCGACGTGCTGGACGGGAGCTGGGCCGAGGTGCCCTGCCCGGCGGGCGGCGGGGCGGCCCGCCCGGTCACGCCGGCGGCGGAACCGGGCAGCTCCGAGCGCAGGAGCAGGCGCAGGAGCAGGGCGAAGGCCGGGGCGCACCTGTCGCACGCCGGCTTCGCCGCGCTGGCCACGGTCTCGATCGCGGCGGTCACCGTGATCGCGGCCTCGGGCGGGGACGCCCTGAGCCTCGGCGGCGGCTCGCTGCTGCCCGAGCCCGCGGTCGTGCAGCCGCAGGACGGCGCCCGCGCGACCGAGCGGCCCACGGCGACCCCCGCCGGCATCCGGTCGCCCGTCCACGTGGCGCCCCGGGAGAGCGCGGCCACGCCGGTGCTCTCCGTCACGCGTTCCCGCACGCCGGGCGGGCACTTCGCGATCCTCACGCCCGAACCCGACCGGCGGCACGACGACTTCCGCCGGTCCGGCCCGTCCCGCCCCGCGCGCCCGTCCGGGACGTCCGGACCGGGCGATCCGGGCGGCGCGGAGCCCGGTCCGTGCGCCGGTCCGGCGGGCCGCCACCGCGGAGGCGCGGGCCGCCGCGACTGCCCGCGGCCGTCGGGCTCGTTCAGCACGATCCCCCAGGACGGCCCCGGCGAGTCGCCCGGCCCCACCGTCTCGGGCCCGGCCACCCCGACGGCCACCGGAGCGTCCTGACCGCGCATGCCTCATGATCGAGGTGAGCGGGTGAAGCGTGGTCACCCTCCCGCACCCGAGAGCGAGGCCGTACATGAGCTACTACGACATAGAGGGCAACCCCATCAGCCCGGCGCGGGCGCAGGAGCTGCTGGCCGACCGCGCTCGGCGCACGATCGGCGACGACCGCGTCGGCACCGCCGCGGGAACGTTCCGCATCCGCACCCTGCATTTGGTGCTCGACCAGGCCGACGGCGGGACGGTGCCGCTGCTGTTCGAGTCGACCGTGCGCCTGTCGCCGCCCGGCGCCGATCCGGGGACGGGCGGCCAGGAAGTGCTCAGCCTGCACTGGTCCACCAGGCAGCAGGCCGAGGACGCGCACGCCCAGCTCGTCCGCGACATCACCGAGCGGCAGGACCTGCCGTCGTGGGCCCGGGAGGGCGGCTGAGCGCACGGCGGGCCTCGAAGGGGCGTGAAAGAGGGGCATGAAAAGGGGCCGCGCCGGGCTGGGGGAGCCGGCGCGGCCCTTCGCCGGGGGAACCATCCCATGCCCTGGAGGTGGCCGGCGAGATCAGGAGATCAGTGGTGGAACTGCTCCTCCTCGGTGGAGCCCTTGAGCGCGGTCGTCGAGGAGTCGGGCGCGACGGCCGTGCTGACCAGGTCGAAGTAGCCGGTGCCGACCTCGCGCTGGTGCCTGGTCGCGGTGTACCCGCGCGCCTCGGCGGCGAACTCGGCATCCTGGAGCTCGACGTAGGCCGTCATGCCGTCGGCGGCGTACCCCTGGGCGAGGTCGAACATCGAGTAGTTCAGCGAGTGGAACCCGGCCAGCGTGATGAACTGGAACTTGTATCCCATGTGCCCCAGCTCGCGCTGGAACTTGGCGATCGTGGAGTCGTCCAGGTGCTGCTTCCAGTTGAACGACGGCGAGCAGTTGTAGGCGAGCATCTGGTCCGGGTAGCGGGCCTTGATCGCCTCGGCGAACTCGCGGGCCACGTCCAGGTCCGGCGTGCCGGTCTCCATCCACAGCAGGTCGGAGTAGGGGGCGTAGGCCAGGCCGCGGGCGATGCAGGAGTCCACGCCGTTGCGCACCCGGTAGAAGCCCTCGGCGGTGCGCTCGCCGGTGGTGAAGGCCTGGTCGCGCGGGTCCACGTCACTGGTCAGGAGCGTCGCGGCCTGTGCGTCGGTCCGCGCGACGATCAGTGAGGGGACGCCGCACACGTCGGCGGCCAGCCGCGCGGCGTTGAGCGTCTTGATGTGCTGGCCGGTCGGGATCAGCACCTTGCCGCCCAGGTGGCCGCACTTCTTCTCGGAGGCGAGCTGGTCCTCCCAGTGCACGCCCGCGGCGCCGGCCGCGATCATGCCCTTCATCAGCTCGAACGCGTTCAGCACGCCGCCGAACCCGGCCTCGGCGTCGGCCACGATCGGCGCCAGCCAGTGCGGCGCGTCCGGCACGCCCTCCGACCAGGTGATCTGGTCGGCGCGCAGCAGCGCGTTGTTGATGCGGCGCACGACGGCGGGCACGGAGTTGGCCGGGTAGAGGCTCTGGTCCGGGTACGTCTGGCCGCCGAGGTTGGCGTCCGCGGCCACCTGCCAGCCGGACAGGTAGATCGCCTTCAGCCCGGCCTTCACCTGCTGGACGGCCTGGTTGCCGGTCAGCGCGCCGAGGGCGTTGACGTAGTCCTCGGTGTGCAGCAGGTCCCAGAGACGCTCGGCGCCGAGCCGGGCCAGCGTGTGCTCCTCCTGGACGCTGCCCCGCAACCGGATCACGTCCTGCGCGCTGTACGTGCGCTCGACGCCCGCCCAGCGAGGGTCGTTCTGCCACTTGTCCTGCAGCTGCTCCGCAGCTCCCTTGAGGCGATCGTTCATCGTTCGCTCCTTTGTCGTCCCCTGGGGCTCACGTCGATGATCTGCCCGGAGGCCGCGGGTCAATAGGCTTCAGGGCTGAGAAGAACCGTCAAAATTTCCAATGCGTGCATTACTTGTGGGTATTCAGATGAGAAGAAATCGCAAGTTTTCCTGTTGGCCTAGACCAATCCTCATCCCGAACCGCACGCGGCTCTCGCGTCGCGCTGCGACGCGCCCTGAGTGCCCAAAGGCTAGAAAATGGGCCGAATTTCTGTCTAAGATGCCTGTATGGCGTCCCTGCTAGGCGAAGAACCGCTGTCTTTGACGCAGGAGCTCGATCTGATCGCGTTCGGCCAGCGTCTGCGCCACCTGCGCAAACAGCGCGGCCTCACCCTGTCGGATCTGGGCTCGCGCGTCAGCAGGGCGCCCAGCCAGCTGTCGCTGCTCGAGAACGGCAAGCGCGAGCCCAAGCTCTCGCTGCTCAAGTCCCTGGCGACCGCGCTGGGCGTCCCCGTCGAGGAGCTGCTGCGCCGCCAGCCGCCCAACCGGCGCGCCCAGCTGGAGATCGCGCTGGAGGAGGCGCAGCGCGACCCCATCTACGCCGGTCTCGGCCTGCCCCGGCTCAAGGTCTCCGCGCGCGTGCCCAACGACGTCCTGGAACACCTGCTCGGCCTGTACGGCGAGCTGCGCGCCCGGCAGGCCCGCGGCACCGCCACCCCCGAGGAGGCCAGGGCCGCCAACGCCGAGCTGCGGCGCAGGCAGCGCGAGGTGGGCAACTACTTCCCCGACATCGAGAAGGCCGCGGCCGAGGCCCTCGACGCCGTCGGCTACCGCACCGGCGCCCTGTCCCAGAGCACGATCCAGGGCCTGGTCACGCACTTCGGCTACACCGTCCACACCGCCCAGGACCTGCCGCGGTCGGTGCGTTCCATCACCGACCTACGCAACCGGCGCATCTACGTCAAACACGAGCAGCTCGGCATGCACACCCCGCGCACGATCCTGCTCCAGACGCTCGGGCACCTCGCGCTCGGCCACGGCAAACCGCGCGACTTCGCCGACTTCCTGCGCCAGCGCACCGAGGCCAACTACTTCGCCGCCGCCGTGCTCGTGCCGGAACGGGCCGCCGCCCCCTACCTCCAGGAGGCCAAGGCGGCGCGGGCGCTGTCGGTGGAGGACCTGCGGGACGTGTTCGCCGTCTCCTACGAGATGGCCGCCCACCGCTTCACCAACCTGGCCACCCACCACCTGGGCCTCGTCTGCCACTTCGTGCGCAACGACGCCGGTGGCACCATCTACAAGGCGTACGAGAACGACGGCATCGTCTTCCCCGCCGACGAACAGGGGGCCATCGAGGGGCAACGGATGTGCCTGCAGTGGTCGGGGCGGCAGGTGTTCGCCTCGCCCGACCGGTTCTCGGTGTTCTACCAGTATTCCGACTCGCCCACCGGCACCTATTTCTGCGTCGCGCACGTCGATCCCTCGCGGGAACGGGACTTCGCGATCACGCTGGGGGTGCCGTACCGGGAGTCGCGGTGGTTCCGGGGCCGGGAGACCACCAATCGCACCAAGTCCAGCTGCCCCAACGGCGACTGCTGCCGCCGTCCGCCCGCTGAGCTGGCCGAACGCTGGGAGGGCTACGCCTGGCCGTCCGCGCGGGCCAACTCGCACATCCTGGCCGCCCTGCCGCCCGGGTCGTTCCCGGGTGTGGACGAGGCGGACGTCTATACCTTCCTGGAGCGTCACGCGACCCTCGCATAAGCTGACAAGCGGGGGAACGGGGGAGGTGTCGCACATGCTGCCTGATGTGCGGAAATGGTGGCATCGCCGAACGTCGTGCGCCGCGGACTGGCCGCTGCGCGACCTCGTGGCGGCCAAGGGGGGCACCACGGTGAGCGTGGTCCTGCCGGCCCGCGACGAGCGGGAGACCGTGGGCGAGATCGTCCAGGTGATCCGGCGCGAGCTGGACGGCCTCGTGGACGAGATCGTCGTCATCGACTCGTGCTCGGCCGACGACACCGCGCGGGTGGCGGCGCGGGCCGGGGCCGCCGTGCACGCCCAGCGTGACATCCTGCCCGAGCTCGCACCGCTGGACGGCAAGGGCGAGGCGCTGTGGAAGTCGCTGGCGGTCACCTCCGGCGACGTGGTGGCCTTCGCCGACGCCGACATCAGGCACTTCCGCGCCTCGCTGGTCGCCGGGGTGCTCGGCCCGCTGCTCACCGATCCCACCGTCGCCTACACCAAGGGCTGCTACGACCGTCCGCTGAACGGCGCACCCAACGGCGGCGGCCGCGTCACCGAGCTCGTCGCCCGCCCGCTGATCAACCTGCACTGGCCCGAACTGGCCGGGTTCGTGCAACCCCTCGCCGGAGAGTACGCCGGCCGCCGCTCGGCCCTGGAACGCGTGCCGTTCCTGACCGGGTACGGGGTGGAGCTCGGCCTGCTCATCGACCTGCTGGACCTGGCCGGGCTCGACGGCCTGGCCCAGGTGGACCTGGGGTCGCGCGAGCACGCCCCGCAGTCCACGGAGGCGCTCGGGGGGATGGCGGCCCAGATCATGCTGGCCGCGTGGTCGCGGCTGCGGCGCCAGGGGAAGATCGAGGCCCGTCATGTGCCGGGGGTGGAACTGGCCCAGTTCCGGCGGTGCGAGGGCGGCCACGACGTGCTGACCCGCCAGATCGCCATCGGCGAACGCCCCCCGATGCTCACCCTGACCCACCCCACCACCTTCGACCCGCCTCCGTAACGGTCCCGCCTGGCCTGCCGCGCTCGGCCCTCGTTGGATGGTTTCGCCGTCCTTGTGGCGGGCCCGGGGTGACTGGCTTGCCGTGGCGACCCCCGTGGCCGGCCCTGGAGTTGGCGGGCCATGAGGTCCTACTTGAGGGCTGCTGTCACGAAGGCGCCGATCTGGTCGCGGATGGCGTCGTGGTCCTCGGCGGCGTCGCCCAGTATGATCCGCCCGAGCTGCGGCATCATCGACGGGAACAGGGCGAGCCCCGTCAGCATGAACAGCATGCGCGACGTCGCCTTCGACGGCTCCTCGCCGCGCCCTTCGGCCAGCGAGGCCGCCTTGCGCGCGCACCGCTCGACCCTGGCCTCCTGGCCGGGCAGCAGCTCCTGGCCGCGGTAGTTGAGCGCCTCCCACATGAGCAGCCGGACCAGGTCGGGATGGCGCCGGTAGTAGTCGGTCAGCCGGGCCACGTAGTCGACGGGATCGGCGCCGGGCAGGGCGATCTGCGACGTCAGGTCGTCGAGCGCCTCGTTGATGACGGCGTCGAACAACTTCTCCTTGTTGCCGAAATGCCCGTAGATGCGCTCTTTGTTGACGCCGGCGCGCTCCGCGATGCGATCCACGCGCGCGCCCGCCACGCCGTACGCGGCGAACTCCTCGCGGGCGGCCTCCAGCAGGGCGGCCCGGGTGGCGGCGGTCGAGACCTTGGGTGACATGCCACCATTCTGCCACCAACAACTAGTTGGTTGAAAACCAACTAACTAGTTGACGTCCAACTGGTTGGTTGGCTACCGTCCTCTGCCATGGCACTCACGCTTCCTCGTACGGAGGCCGCTCCGGCAGTCCGTACCGATTACGCCCGCTTCGGCCGCACCCTGTTGGCGTTCACCCTCACCGCGGTCCTGTGCAGCGGCCAGTTGTACATCGTCATCCCCCTGCTGCACGACATGGCGACCGGCTGGCACACCTCGCCCGGCGGCCTGACCTGGCTGGTCACCGCGTTCGGCGCCGGTTACGGCGTCGGGTTCCTGGTGTTCGGCCCCCTTTCTGACCGGTACGGCCGCCGCCGCCTCCTGATGGCCGGTCTGCCGCTTGCCGCGTTGACCAGCGCGTTGGTGGCGTTGAGCCCGAACGTCGAGGTGGCCCTCGTGTTGCGTGCCCTGCAGGGGGTGGCCGTGGCGATGTTCCCGCCCGCCGGCATGGCCTACCTGGCCGAACGGCTTGAGCCGCGGCGCCGAGTGATCGCCATCGCCGCGGTGACGGGTGCCTTCCTGGCCTCGGCTGTGTTGTTGCAGGTCGCCGCGCAGGTGCTGGTCGAGATGATCGGCTGGCGGGGGCTGTTCCTGCTGTCGGCCGCCGGTTTCGCCCTCGCCGGGCTCGGCCTGCGCGCCGTCATGCTGCCCGACCTGCCGCGCGAGGCGGCGGGGTCGCTGCTGTCGGCCTACCGCGCGGTGCCCGGCCTGCTGTTCGACCGGGTGCTCGCGCTGCGCTACCTGGCCACGGTCATGCTGATGGCGGGGTTCGTCGCCGTCTACACCGGGTTGCAGATCTATGGCGGTACGTCCTCCGCCGACCTGCTCACGCTGCGTGCCTCCGGGCTGCCCTCGATCCTGCTGATGCCGGTGCTCATGCCGTGGCTGGCCCGGATCCCCACCACGGCCAGGGCCGCCGCGTTCCTGGCCGTGGGCGCGCTCGCCCTGGCGGCCGTCGCGTTCAGCGGGGCCGGCGCCCTCGGCCTGGTGCTCCTGCTGGCCGTCTACGTCGCCGCCATCACCGGCGGCCTGCCCAGCATGAACGAGGCCATCTCCGCCCAGGCCGGACCGGCCCGTGGCACGGCACTCGCCCTGTTCTCCTTCGCCCTCGCCGTCGGCGGCAGCGTCGGCCCGCAGCTCGCGGCCGCCTTCGGCGGGTTCACCCCGCTGGTGTACGGCCTGGCGATCGGCATGGGCGTGGCAGCCCTGGCCGTCCTCACCTCCACCCGCCGCCGGACCCTCACCACCCACTGACCCCCACCTCCGGGCCCTCGCCGGGCCACTGACCCGCCCCCCACCTACCGGCCCTCACCAGAGGCCGACCGGCGCGGCCCCTCGATCCGCCACCCGACCTCGACCTGCCTCCGCCAGGCCCCCATCGGACGCTGGACCGGCATCGCCGTTCGGCGTCTGGTGGGGGCCGGTTTGCGCGAGGTGGTCAGCGGGTTGTGACGAGGCCGCCGAGCGACAGGTCGGGGCGGTCGACATGCACATCGGGCAGCAGCCATGACGTGTCGATGGCCACCGTGTCATTGAGCGCCCGTGCCAGCGGGTTGAGCGCGCCGAGCAGCGACTCGCACCCGCCGTCCATGGAGTGGGCCAGCGAGCACAACCACATCGCGACGTCGTCGGTCTGGCCGTTGAGGTTGAACCGGGCCCGGAACGTCGCGCTCACGGGGTCGTAGGCGTTGTTCGCGTTGTTCAGGGCGAGCGGCGCGGTGTCGAGGAACGTGCCGATGGACGCGCGCTGACGTACCAGCAGGGCGGTGAGGTGGGCGAGATCGCGGGTGTTTGTGGCGATCTCACCCCTGTTGTCCTCGACGAAGTCGGCGACCTGCGTGAGCGTGGAGGACAGCTGGCCCAGCACCGCGCGCAGTTCCTCGCGCTCGCCGTCGAGCTGCGCCGACACGCCCGCCAGGTCCTTCATGAACGCCCGGATCCGCGCGTCGTCGCGGGCCATCGCCCCGGTGATCGTGGCCAGGTCGCGGACGGTCTGCGCCAGGTCGTCGCCGTCGCCGGCCAGCACGGAAGCCGCGTCGGACAGACCTCGCACGGTGGCCCCCACCGTCTCGCCCTGCCCGCCGAACGTCCCCGCCGAGACCCGCAACAACCGCGCCAGCGCCCCACGCTCGTCCGCCGCCACCCCACCCGACCCTGGCCGAGAGGAACCGGGCCGTGGGGGCGAAACCGGTGGGGCGAGGGCCGCGGCGAGCTGGTCGTAGCCGCGTAACGCCTCGTCGATCTCCACCGGCGAGCGCGTCCGGCCCAGCGTGCCGCCGTCCTGGAGCACGGGCCCGCCCCGGTACGGCGGTGTGAGCTGCACGAACCGGTCGGCGATCAGCGACCGCGCCACGATGACCGCCTGCGCGCCGGCCGGGACCTTGCGCCCGGCGTCGAGCGCCAGCTCCACCCGGACCTGGGCGCCCGCCGGGCTGACCGCGGTGACCCGCCCGACCCGCACCCCGAGTACGCGCACGTCGGAACCCGGGTACAGCCCCACGGCGGCGTCGAAGTAGGCGACGGCGCGGACGCCCGCGACCGGCCTGAGCAGCAGATACGCCGCCGCCAGCGCGAGGACGGCGAGAAGTGCGGCGAGCCGGCGGTCCATCGGCCTTCCTCGATCGACATGGGCGAACGGTGACCAGAACATTACCGTGAGTCGCCGGACCGTCGCACCTTCCGGCCAAGCCCTACTCGCCGGTAGGGTGTTACCGACGGTAACAATGGAACGGCCAGGGAGTGGACACGATGACCGGGTTCTGTCCGGAGCTCAGTGACGACGTGACCGAGGTACGTGACTGGGTCCACGCGTTCGCCCGCGACGTGATCCGCCCCGCGGGCGCAGAATGGGACGAACGCGAGGAAACCCCCTGGCCCGTGATCCAGGAGGCCGCCAAGATCGGCCTGTACTCGCTGGACTTCTTCGCCACCCAATGGTTCGAGCAGAGCGGCCTGGCCCTGCCGGTGGCGTTCGAGGAGATCTTCTGGGGGGACGCCGGCATCGGCCTGTCCATCGTCGGCACCGGCCTGGCCGCCGCCGCGCTGTCCGCGAACGGCACCCCGGAACAGCTGGGGGAGTGGCTGCCCCAGATGTTCGGCACGGAGAACGACGTCAAGCTGGGCGCCTTCTGCGCCTCCGAGCCCGACGCCGGCTCCGACATCGGCGCCATCCGCACCCGTGCCGTCCACGACAACGGCGACTGGGTGCTGAACGGCGTCAAGACCTGGGCCACGAACGGCGGCATCGCCGACGTGCACGTGGTCGTCGCCTCGGTGGACCCGTCCCTGGGCACCCGCGGGCAGGCCAGCTTCGTCGTCCCGCCCGGCACGCCCGGCCTGTCGATGGGGCAGAAGTTCCGCAAGCACGGCATCCGCGCCTCGCACACCGCAGAGGTGATCCTGGAGGACGTGCGCGTGCCGGGCTCGTGCCTGCTGGGCGGCAAGGAGAAGCTGGACGCCCGCCTGGCCAGGGTCCGCAACGGCGAACGCGCCGGCGAGCAGGCCGCGATGCGCACGTTCGAGACCACCCGCCCGTCGGTCGCGGCGATGGCCGTCGGCATCGCCCGCGCGGGCTTCGAGTACGCCAGGGACTACGCCCGCGAGCGCGAGCAGTTCGGCCGCAGGATCGGCGACAACCAGGCGATCGCGTTCCTGCTCGCCGACATGGCGACCCGCGTCGACGTGGCCCGCCTGCTGACCTGGCGGGCGGCCTGGATGGCCCGCAACGGCAGGCCGTTCGAGCAGGCCGAGGGGTCGATGTCGAAGCTGGTGGCGGGCGAGACGGCGGTGTGGGTGACCGAGCAGGCGATCCAGATCCTCGGCGGCGCCGGCTACACCCGGGAACACCCGGTGGAACGCTTCCACCGCGACGCCAAGATCTACACCATTTTCGAGGGGACGTCGGAGATCCAGCGCCTCATCATCGGCCGCGCCGTCACCGGCCTGCAGGTCCGCTGAGGATGTCTGTTTCGGCCTTCGTGGGCGTCGAAGGTATCGGGCTGCAGGCCAGCGCGATGTGCGGTGAAGTAGGGGTCACTTCGGTTGCCAGCGACAGATCTTCTTGGAGGTGAGGGTCGCGCCGACGCGGGTGTAGAAGCGTTGCGCAGCGACGTTGGCTTCGGTCACCTCCCAGCGGATCACCTTGCCGTCGGCGGCTTCGGCCGCGGCTTGCATCAGCCGTTCGCCCACGCCGTTGCCGCGTTCGGCGCCGGTCACGTACAGGTCGTCCAGGGCGAGGTGGTCCTGGCCGGACCAGAAGCTGATGCGCTCCAGCCAGGAGACGTAGCCGATGGCCCGGCCGCTGCGCTCGGCGATCAGGTAGGTGATCTCCGGGCGGGCGAGCATCCGCTCCAGATCCTCGACGCCTACGGTGATGGCCGAGGCCTGGCCTTGGTGTTCGGCCAGACCGCGGATGAGGTCGTGCACGACGGCGGCGTCTTCGGGCGTGCGTCGTGGGTGGGGGAGTTGCCGGCGTCGCAGGCGTGTTGCGGAGCCGCCGTAGCGCCGGCAGCCAGGCGGTTCCCGCTCACTGGGAGCCGGCTTGCACCGTAGGTGACGGGCGGCCGGGCGTTACCGACGCTGCGACGACCGCGCCGACCGCTGAGGCGATCGCGGCCACGGTGAATCCGCTGGTGAAGCCGTTCAACGTGGTCCCGGCCAGGCTCGCGGCCGCGACGCTTGAGATGACGGCGGCTCCGATGGATGCGCCGAACTCGTGGAAGGTGCTCACGATGCCGGAGGCGATCCCGGCCTCGTGGGGCGCCACTTGACCGAGCGCGGTCGCCGAGGCGATGACGAACATCGCGCCGGTGCCCGCCGCCGCGACGGCCACGCCCGCCACGACGCTGACGACGTTCGTCGAGAAGGCCGGTACGGCCATGCCGATCGCCGCGACCGCCAGGCCCGCGACGGCCAGGGCGCGCCCGCCCCACCGGCCGAGCAGGCGTCCGGTCAGGTTGGCGCCGAGCATCGTCGCCAGCACGACCGGCAGGAACAGCAGCCCGGCCTGCAGCGCGCCGTAGCCCAGAGCGTGCTGGAAGTAGAAGGTTCCAAGGAAGAACACCGCGATCATCAGTGCCGTGGCCATCAGGATGAGGAAGGCCCCGACCGCCACGGGGCGCCGGGCGAGCAGTCGCACGTCCATCAGGGGCGAGCGCGCCCGCCTCTGCCACAGCACGAACAGCACGTAGCCCACGGCAGCCGCGAGCACGAGCCACCCGGTGAGGGAGCTGAGCCACCCCCGCTCGCCGGCGGCGATGAGGGCGTAGATCAACGACGCGCTGGCGGACGTCACTAAGATCGCACCAAGTAGGTCGAGCCGGGGCCGGGAAGCGGGCGAAGGCGTACGCGCCGGGAGGAGTGCGGCGAGGACCACAGCGATCACCAGGCCGATGGGCACGTTGACGTGGAACACCCACGACCATCCGGGACCGGCGGTGAGCAGGCCGCCGAGGAGAACGCCGAGCGCGGCACCGCCGCCGCCGAGCGCGGACCAGACGCCCAGGGCCTTGTTCCGCTCCTCTCCGTCGAACAGGGCGACCACCAGCGACAGCGCCGCGGGCGACAGCAGCGCGGCCCCGACGCCCTGGGCCACACGACCGGCGAGCAGCATGCCCGCCGACCCGGACAACCCTGCGACCAGCGATGCGACGGTGAACAGCAACAGGCCGGTGATCACGATCCGCTTGGCGCCCAGCAGGTCCGTGATGCGGCCGCCGAGCAGCATGAGGCCGCCGAAGGTGAGCGTGTAGGCGCTGACCGTCCAGGTCAGGGCCTCGCGACTGAGGGCGAGGTCCGTCTCCATGTGAGGCAGCGCTATGGCGACGACGGTGACGTCGAGGATCAGCATGAGCTGGGCCACGCCGAGGAAGCCGAGGATGCGCCACCGGGCTGGGAGCGGCTCGTGGAGCACTGCCTGCTGCACTGCGGGTTGGGTCATCAAATCCTCCAGCGGATATCTCGTATGTCCATATACGAGTTCTGCTGGTCACTATAAGCCGTATATGGACATACGAGATAGGCTGGGGGCATGGCTGCACCTCCTGCCCGCTCCAGGCGCCGTGTCGACGCCGAGCGCAGCATCGCCCGCATCGTGTCCGCGGCCCGCGAACTGATGCGTTCGGACCCGCATGCGACCACCGATGACATCGCCCGGGCTGCCGGCGTCGGGCGGATGACCCTGTACGGACATTTCCGGACCCGGGCCGACCTCATCGAGGCGGCACTTGTCGAGGCGCTGCGAGACGGTGACGAGCTCCTGGCCTCCGTCGACCTGGCAGGCGACGCGCGCGAAGCCATGGGCCGCCTGCTGGCGTCCAGCTGGGAATTGGTGGCCGAATCAGCGGCCCTGCTGGCCGCGGCCGAAGGAGTCCTTCCCGCGGGGCGGATCCGGGACCTGCACGCTGAACCCGCCCAGCGCATGGCTGAACTCATCCACCGTGGCCAGGATCAAGGCGTCTTCCGTACCGACCTGCCCGCCACCTGGTTGGTCAGCCTCACCCACTACATCCTGCACGGCGCGGCGAACGAGGTGCGCCAAGGACGCCTGGCCCGTGACGATGCCGCAGACACGGTCACGAAGTCCATCCAATCGGCGCTGGCCGCCTGGGGTGGGAGCCCGGCTTCGGGGTGAGGCGGCGGACTCACTGCAGTTGGCGGTAGCGCAGTTGCTTGCCCGCGTCCGGGCGTCTGACCTCGTGGACGAGGTTCAGAGCAGTTGTGCTTGCACGAAGCCGGCGAGCAGAACAGTGAAGCCGCCGATTTCGCCCACGATGAGCGCCGTCATGAACGCCGTTGTGCCGCGGACGGGATGGCGGAACTGATTGTTGGTGTCCCGGCGCCAGCCGTGAAGGGCGTAGCTCACGATCGCCGCGACGAAGAACACCACGACGACTCCCGCCGCGACGAGATCAACTGCCGCCGGCCAGCCGCTCAGCTCGACGAAGACGGCGATCAGCAGGGTCGCGAACGAATACAGCAAGGCGGCACGATGCGCGATGTCCACATAGGGGTGAGCCCTGTGGTGCTCCGAGCGGATCATCTGCAGGCATTTCCATACGCCCAGCACCAGGGCCGCCATGAAGATCAGTCCTGCCAGCAGCAGTACGACGATGGTGTCGTCCCCCAGGGGCATGGCGCTACGCATGACGGGGCTCCGGGAAGAGGCCGGGGAGCGACGCTGACCCATCGTGAGAAACGGTGAGTCCGTCGCCGGAGGTGGCCGGTGTGACCGTTCTGGCCGACCGTGCTCTGTGCCGTTGGATGAGACGGACCGACAGGTGGCGGTCCTGACTCTCTGCCAGGAGAGGGAAGGCCGCATCGGCGAAGCGCTGCCCCTTCTGGTCGGAAGCTGCCTGCTGTGCCCGGTGTGCCACGCCGTCGGGGAGGTTCGTCCGATGCAGGTGCAGACGTACCCCCTGCGGATCCCCGAGCGAACCGACCGTTGCCGACGCTCGTCCCTCTCTCAGTGCTTCTCGCGGTACCACGTGCCCCTCTCCTTCCGATAACTTGAACATAGATGTTCGAGTTATCGGGGAGCCTGTCTGACTCGTCGCCGTGGGCGTGCCGGGAGTCCATCTCGTCTCGCCGGCCGTAACGCCCCTTGGGGCGCTCGTCTCTTGTCCGTTTCTCTCCGGCGCCTGACCTCGGGCGCGGTCAGACGGCGTGCCAAGGTAAAGAATTGGTGGGTAAAACGCCTGTCTGGTGGGCGTTTTCGAAGCGTTTCTCCCAAGTTGACTTGTACTGCTCTATGCCATTCACATACCTTCAATGTCAGTTACGACGTAGGCCCGGTGAGCATCCGCGCCACAGTACGTCCCGACCATTGCCGAGACCGCGTCTGATCTGCGTGAACACGTAGAACGGCGTGGCCGCCGAATCCGCTCAGAGAAGCACGCGGAACCGGGGACCCACATTCTGTTGGGGTGAATCGGTGCACCTCCCGCGAGGGCATCCGTAGGGCACTTCCACGCCCGAACCCGTCAGCTAACCCGGTAGGCGGAATGGAAGCAAGGAGCAATACCCCTTCATGACCATCAACGCCTTCACCCGTGTTCTGACGCCCGCCACTCTTTCCCGTCTCGCCCTCGGAGTGAGCGTCGCTGCCGGTGCGGTTCTGGCCGGAGCCCCAGTCTTCGCCGATCAGGCGTCCGGCGCGCGTTCCGACACCGTCGCCTCGCACAGCGTCGAGCAGAAGACCGCCGGGCAGGTGAGCGCGCAGTCGGTGCTGAAGATCGCCGAGTCGCAGGTCGGCGTGACCGAGAACGCCGCGGGCGGCGGCACTCCGTTCCACAGCTGGTACATGTCCTCGCCGCGGGCGAAGGAGACCGTGGCCCGCGACGGCGGGAGCCTGCAGTCCTACGCCAACGCTCCCTGGTGCGCGATGTTCGTCTCTTGGGTGGGTGAGAAGGCCGGTGCCCGGTCCACCGTCGGCTGGGACGCCTACACCGTGACCTATGCCAAGTGGTTCGAGGCCAACAAGCGCTGGGGGAGCGAGGCCAAGCCGGGCGCCGTCGTCTTCTACTCCTGGGACGACAAGTCCGTCGAGAGCATCGACCACGTGGGCCTGGTCAAGCAGGACAACGGCGACGGCACGATCACCGCGATCGAGGGCAACACCGGTAACGGCAAGGTTGAGCAGCGCATCCGACCCAAGTCCCAGGTCGTCGGGTACGGCTACCCGCAGTACAAGGCCTGACAGCAGGCCGAAGAGTCCTCTCCGCTGCGATGGTGAGGGCAACGGAAGTGGCGCAGGCGAGGTCCTGCGCCACTTTCGCGTATCGCGGGAGCAACGCTGTGAGACCGGCGCTCTCGTGTCGGCCCGGTTCATACTTCCGTGTCGGCCCGGTTCATACTTCGAAGCAGCGCAGTACGGCGGAGAGCGCTTCGGCGGCTCGCCGCACGTCCACGAACTCACGTACAAGCTGGCGAAGCCGGACCGCAGGATGTCGGCGGCCAGGCGTCGGCATGACTCCGTTGTCCGCCAGCGCGTCGACAATGGCCGAACCAGCCGGATGGCGGTAGGAGTCCGGGCTGCCGCCCAGGGCTGGATGTGGGGAGTGGCCAGGTCCAGAAGGTCGCCGCAGTGCTCTTGGGCCAGCTCGACGAACAGCGACGTCAGGTCGACGCTCTTCGCCCGCATCGCGTGGAGGTCGGCGCGCTTCCACACGTCGAGACTCGCCTCCAGAGCCGCGTACGCAGGTCACGAGCGGCGATGCCACAGGTGGCAGGGCATCGAGGCTCCTGTGAGAAGGGAAGCTCCAGGCTTCCGCTTTCCTGATCAATCGAATGACCCTGCCGCGTGCGAAGGCCGAGGAGTACACGAGCTGGTTCAAGGCTCTCCCGGATCCAGATCGTGTCGCTGCCGGCCCGGCGGCGTGCGCCGATGAGCGTTGGCGAGATCGGCTGGTCCAGCATGGCGGCGGCGGCCACGGCGTGGGCTGTGCTGGTGACGTCGCTGGCATCGCCTGCCTGGTGTCCGAAGCCGCCGTCGTGTCACTGGCCGGAGAGACGGAGGTGGCGGGGGCTCCGCAGCAGCCTCCGGCGGCAAGCGGCGCGAAGGCCTCTGCCAGGTCGCCGATGAAGCCGCCCGCTAACGATCTCATGCTGGTTAGACGCTCGTCAGGATAGACGTTAGTCAAAACTGCGTGGTGTGGTGATGCCGGTGTGCGGTACCTGGCGCTGCGCTTTCTCGGTCGCGGCGGGCGGGGCGTGCGACGAGATGGGCGCCTGGTAGACACATGTTCATGAACGCATCCACCGCCCAGCATCTGCGCATCATGTCTTCCGCATTCGCCGTCGAGCACCTGCCGCATGAAGGGCCGCCCGAGGACGATTGGCTCGTGCTCGTCCGCGCTCCGGAAGGGCTGACCGTGGTCCGTGAGGCCAGAGATGGGGACATGGCGGAACAGTGGATCGCCTTCTACGGAGGCGCCACAGCACATGGCTTGGACATTCCCGGAATGTTGTCCGCGATCGTCAAGCCGCTGGCGGAGGCGGCGATCCCGGTCTTCGTAGCCTCGACTTTCCATGCCGACCTGGTCCTGGTTCCCGAGTTGAGGAAACAGCAGGCCATCACCGTCCTTGAGGAAGCAGGGCACCAGGTGGACAGCCAGGACGGCGAAGCCGGTGCACATTCCGGTCACGGCACCAGAGCGGGGCGGTGATTCCGCGGCCAGTTGCCGGGCCGCCCGCCGGTGCGGGAGGGCGCCGAAGGGTCCGGCGGCTGCAGTCGGCGGGCGGCGACCCACCGAAAAGTGAGGGGCTCGCCAGCGACCACGACCTGGAAGTCCTCGAAGGACCTCGACTGCATCGCCAAGATGCACCCGATCCCGGCCCCCTACGACGCCCCGCCCGGCGACGGCCGAGTGGGCCTGGGACTCCCATGGCTGCGGCGAGCCGCCATCGGTCCCGCACGTCGACGATCAGTAGAGCAGCGCTCTGAGGGGCCGAACGCGGGGTTGTGGCGACTCGCCATAGCTTTGGGAGTTCAGGGCCGAGTAGGTGTCCTCCTCCCGAGCGTGGCCCTGACCGCCAGGTAGTCCCGCCCCACTAGAAGCCCTGATTCTGTCCGGTCCCCGGGAATGGCTTGACCGCCGTCAGAGGCGTTCTCCGTGCGGATTCGGGCGCATCCCGAGGACGCCGCGTCGGGGAGTGTCTCACTGGTCCGAGGTGGGGAGGAGCACTCGGCCGGCGGGGCGGCGCAGCGTCTGGGCGGCGGAGCCGTGTGCGATCAGGCGGCCGTCGTGGATGACCGCGACGCGGTCGGCGATCCGCGCGGCCAAGGGAAGGTCGTGGCTGATGACGATCAGGGTCACGTCGAGGGCGGTGAGCAGGTCGAGCACCTCGGCCTGGGTGACGGGGTCGAGGCCGGAGGTGATCTCGTCGCAGATCAGTATGTCGGGGCGGGCGAGCAGGGCGCGGGCCAGGGCGGCGCGCTGGAGTTGGCCGCCGGACAGTGCGTGGGGGCGTCGCCGGGCGGTGTCGTGGTCCAGTCCGAGCGTGGCGAGGGTCTCGGCGGCCTCTTCTCGGGCGGCGGGTACGGGCCGGGCGCGCAGGCGTACGGCGGTTCTGGCGACCTGGTCCACGATGGTCCGGTGGGGGTCGAACGAGGTCAGGGCGTTCTGGAAGACGTACTGGACGCGGGCCAGGTCGGTGCGGTCCCGCCGTCGGGGCAGGGGGCGTCCGGCCAGGCGGACGGCCCCGGAGGACCAGGGGCGCAGGCCGGCGATGCAGCGGCCGAGTGTCGTCTTTCCGCTGCCTGAGCGGCCGACGACGGCCAGGCGCTCGCCTCGGGTGACGTCGAGGGTCACCCCGCGCAGGATCCCGGCGCCGAGATCTTCGATCTCCAGGAGGGCGACCGGTTCCGCGCGGGGCTCGGGCTCGCGGGGGCGCGCGGTGACCAGGGCCTTGGCGTACTCGGTACGCGGGAGGTCCAGGACGGTGGGGCCGGACTCGACGACGCGGCCGTCCTTGAGCACGACGACCTGGTCGGCCAGTTCCCGTACCAGTTCGAGGTCGTGGCTGAGCAGGACGAGGGCGACGCCGAGCCCGGACAGTTCGGCGGCGACCTCGGCCCGGGTGACGGCGTCCTGGCCGGTGGTGGGTTCGTCGGCGACGATCACGGAAGGGTCTGCCAGCAGGGCATGTGCCAGGACGAGCCGCTGTTGCTGCCCGCCGGACAACTGGTGCGGGAAGCGTCGCAGGAAGGCCCGGTCGTACGGGAGGCGCGCCTTGCGCAGGGCCTCGGGCACGGCGGTGCCGTGGCGGGCCGCGATCTGGCGGAGCACGGTGCCGATGCGCAGCACCGGGTTGAGCACGGTCGCGGGGTGTTGCGGGATGAATCCGACGGTTCCGGGCGGCGGAGGCTGGACGGCGGTGACGGGGTGTCCCGCCACGGTGATGCGGCCGGTGACGCGGGCACCGGGCGGGTGTTCGCCGAGCAGGGCGAGCGCGGTGGTGGTCTTGCCGCTGCCGGACGCGCCGACCAGGGCCAGTGTCCTCGCGGCCGGAAGGGTGAAGCTGACCCCGTCCACCAGGGTCCGTCCGGACACGGTGACCGTCAGATCGTCAACGTGGAGCATGTTCGGCCCTCTTCAGTACGCGGTCCACAGTGAGATTCAGCCCGACGGCGAGCATGACGATCATCAGGGCGGGGGCGAGCACGGCCCACGGGTTGAGGAAGAGCCCGCCCCGGTTGCGGTCGACCATCACCGCCCAGTCGGCCGCGTCCGGCGGCACCCCGACGCCGAGGAAGCTCGCGGCGGCGATGAGATAGAGCGAGCCGGTCAGCCGGGTGCCCGCGTCGGTGGCGAGCACCCGGGCCATGGACCGGGCGACGAAGCCGACGGTGATCCGCCACCAGCCCTCGCCCTGCAGCCGCATGGCCTCCACGGCCGGACGGCTGCCGGCCTCCAGGGCGCAGGCGCGTACCAGGCGGGCGATGTCGGGCAGATGGACCAGCATGACGATCCAGACGAGCGCGCCATCGGCGGCCAGGGCGGCCACCACCAGGAGCAGCAGCAGGGATGGCACCGCCATCAGCACGTCGAGCGGCCGCATCATCGTCTCGTCGAGCATCCTGGGCGCGCTCGCCGCGGCCAGGCCCCACAGCGTTCCCAGCAGGTACGCGCCGGCGGTGGCCAGCAGGGCGGTCACGACCAGGGTCCGGCCGCCCACCAGCACCTGGTGCCAGACGTCGCGCCCGGCGAAGTCGGTGCCGAGCAGGCCCACGTCGGCGAAGGAGGCGGCACGCACCAGCTCGTACGGGATCAGCGGCCCCGCGAAGGCCACGACCAGCGGCACGGCGAGCAACAGGTACCTCATACGCGTGGCGCCAGTCGGAAGGACACGACGTCGGCGAGCAGGTTCACCAGGATGGTCGTGACGGCGAACAGGAGCGCGAGCCCCTGCAGGACGGGAAGGTCCCGACGGCCGATCGCGTCGGCGAGGGTGCTGCCGAGTCCGGGGATCACGAAGACGGCCTCGACCACGATGACGCCGCCGAGCAGCCAGTCGACGGTGCGGGCCAGGTGCTGCGCGGCGGGCGCGAGGGCGTTGGGCAGCGCGTGCGCGAGCCCGTTGAGCCCCAGGCGGCGGGCGTGCCGCACGTACGGCGATGCCAGGACGTCGATCATCGCGGAGCGGACCAGCCGCCCGGTGGAGCAGACGGGCCGGACCAGCAGCACCGCCACCGGAAGCACCAGGGCGGCGGCGGTGAGCCCGCCGAGCCCGGTCGGCGGCAGCCACGCCAGCGCCACGCCGAAGGCCGCCACCAGCACGATGGCCAGCGCGAACTCCGGCACCGCGTAGAGCGCGGCGCTCACCGTGGTCAGCGCCCGGTCGAGCCGGCTGCCCTCGCGCCGGGCGGCGGCGACCCCGAGCACGACCGAGAGGGGCACCAGGAGCAGCACGGTGATTCCGGCCAGCACGGCGGTGGGGGTCAGCGCGTCCAGGAGGATCTCGGCGACCGGGCGGCCGGAGACGAGCGAGGCGCCGAAGTCGCCGCGTGCCAGGGCGGTGGCCCAGGAGGCGAAACGTTCGGCGAGAGGGCGGTCCAGGCCGAGGGCGGCGCGGATGGCCGCGATCCTGGCCGGATCGGGCTGGTCGCCCGCCAGCACCACCGCGGCGTCGCCAGGCAGGGACTCCACCATCAGGAACACCAGGCAGGCGACGCCGGTGACCTGCAGGACGCCCACGGCCAGACGGCGGGCGGCGTAACGGGTCAGGTTCAAGCCAGTCTCACCTTGTCGAACCTGGCCCAGTCCAGGGTGTTGGCGGGCGCGGGACGTACGCCTGTCACGTTGGGCGAGGTGGCGACGACCCAGTCGGCGAACCCCCACACCAGCAGCCCTCCTTGGGCGTGCAACATCTGCTGCATGCGCAGGTAGGCGGCCTCCCGGTCGGCGGCGGACGGCGCGGAGACGGCCTTGTCGTAGAGGGCGTCGAACTCCGGTCTGGCCCATCTGGTGGCGTTTGTGGTCGAGGTGGACAGCAGTCGCTGCGCGATGTGGGTCTCGATCGGCATCGCGCCGGAGCGGAAGCTGACGATGGAGCCCTTGGTGAGGATGTCCGACCAGTACGTGTCCTTGTCGCCGTTGGCGATGGTGGCCTTGAGCCCGGCGGCGCGCAGGTGGTCGGCGAAGACCGTGGCCGCCTCGACGAAGCCGGCCGCGGCCGTGGAGGTGGTCAGCTCGATCGGGAGCCCGTCCGCGCCGGCCTTCTTGATCAGGGCCTTGGCCCGGTCGAGGTCGAACGCGCGCTGGGGGATGCTCTCGGCGTAATGCAGGTAGCCCTTGCCGAACAGGTCGTTGCCGATCTGCCCGGCGCCGGGCATGACGGTGTCGACGATCTGCTGCCGGTCGGTGAGCAGGAACAACGCCTCCCGCAGGTCCGGGTCGTCGAACGGCGCGCGGTCCACCTTCATCGCGAAGGCGTTCATCGAGCTGCCCGGCGCGCGGATGATCGTGACGCGTCCCGTGTGCCGGCGGGCGGAGGCCGGGGTGAGGTCGTGGGCGTACTCGACCTGGCCGCCGAGCAGCGCGTTGACCCGCGCGGACTCCTCGTTGGCGATGAGGAACTCCAGCTCCTCGATGGACGGCGCGCCCTCCCAGTAATCGGGGTAACGCTTGAGCAGCACAGAGCTGCCCGGTTTCCAGGACACGAAGGAGAACGGCCCGGACCCCACCGGCCTGCTGAAGTCCGTGGTCCCCTCGGGGATGATGTACGCGCCGAAGGCGGCCAGCACGTTCGGAAACTCGGCGAACGGCCGCCTGAGCCTGAACTCGACCGCGCGCTCGCCGACGGCCCGGCTGTTTCGCAGGTCGATGAGGGCGAGGCTGGACTTGGCGCGGAACGTCTTGTCCGGGTCGGTGATCCTGGCGTAGCTGGCCAGGACGTCCTGGGCGCGTACCGGGCGGCCGTCGTGGAAGGTCGCCTGCCGCAGGGTGACGCGCCAGAGGGTGAGGTCGGCGTTCGGCTCCCAGCTCTCGGCCAGGCGGGGCTGGGGGGAGACGTCCGAGCCGAGGTCGGCGAGTTTGTCGTACATGGCTTTGGCGCGGGCGGCCTCGTTGAACAGGTTGGCCAGGTGCGGGTCGAGCAGCTCGGTGGCGCCGCCGCCGGCGAACACGGCACGCAGCCTCCCCCCGCTGGAGGAGGAGGCGCTGTCAGTGCCGCATCCGGCGAGCAGGGCGGCTCCGGCGGTCAGGCCGAGGAAGCCGCGCCGGCTGAGGTGGTCACGCATCATGGGGGTCCTTCGTGGATCGGGCGACGACGTGGAGTCGGTCGGCGGACAGGGGCGGGCCGTCGTGCGGCTCCGCCCGCGGCCCTGGCTGGTCGAACAGGTCCAGAAGCTCGAAGCCGGCAACGGCCAGGAAGTAGGCGAGCTCCCGCGGGAAGAGCAGCCGCCACGCCGACCGCTGCTCCAGCGGCCCGCCGCCCGGCCAGGACCAGACGCGGCGGCGGCGCAGCAGTTGAGCGGCGTGGTCGAGCCACAACTCGGTGCGGGAGGTGTAGGTGACGCCGCCGTGGGTGACGGTGCGGGTGAACGGCTCCGGTACCGGGTGGGTGAGGAAGTGCGCGCCGTTGCGCATCTCGGCGATCAGCAGGCCGCCGGGGCGCAGGTGCTCGCGGCAGCGGTCCATGAACGCGGCCAGGTCGGCGTTGGTGTGGCAGTACAACAGGGCGCTGTCCAGGCACGTCACCGCGTCGAACCGGCGACCGAGCACGAAATCCCGCATGTCGGCGCGGACGAACCGCACCACGGGGTGCCGGTCGCGCGCGTGGTCCAGCATCGGCTGCGACACGTCGATGCCGGTGACGTCGTAGCCGAGACTGGCCAGGTGGCCGGCGTCACGGCCGGTGCCGCAGCCGACGTCCAGGAGTCCCGGCCCGCCGCCGAAGCGGCGTATCTGGTCGTCCACGAAGCGGGCCGCCCTGTGGTCCGGATCGGGGAACTGGGTCTCGTACAGGGTGGGGTGGTCGGTCAGGAAGTTCACGCGGGCACCGCCGCGCGGCGTCCGATGACCCGGACGGCGGCCGCGCAGGCCAGGCCGATCGCGGCGCACACGACGAACCCGGCCGTGCCCGCCCAGCCGATCAGCGCGGTGCTGGCGGCGGCGGCGACCCCCGAGACCAGGTAGAAGACGCCGAAGTAGGTGCCGGCCAGCGACTCGCCGCCGAAGTCGCCGATGCGCTCGTACACGAACGGGTGGGCCATCATCACGCCGAAGGCCAGCGCCAGCACCGCGACGAGCACCGGGACGATGCCCGGGAGCAGCGCGGGGACGAGGAAGCCCGCGCCCATCACGGCCAGGCCCCACGCCATCGCGCGGTCCCGGCTCGTCGCCGCCTCCAGCCACTTGGTGATCCGCACCTGGAGCAGCAGGGTCACCACGGTGGAGGTCAGGAACAGCAGCGCCACCGAGCCCGCCGTGCCCGTCGCCTGCTCGGCGGCGAGCGGGAGGACCAGGTAGAGCTGGTTCTGCAGGGCGTACATGCCGCTGAGGGAGAGCGTGAAGGCGAGGAAACGGCGGTCGGCCAGGCAGCGCCGCCAGTCGCCGAGCACGGAGGAACCGCTCGGTGTCACCTCCCGCGCGGGCAGGACGCACGCCTGCGCGACGGTCAGCACCGCGAAGATCGCGGCGGCGGTGATCGCGGCGACGCGGAAGTCCACCAGCAGCAGCACGCCGCCGAGCACCGGTCCGCACAGCGCTCCGGCCTGCGCGAACACGTTGAACAGCGCGAACGCCCTGGCCTTGTCGGGGGCGGCCACCGCGATGTATCCGCGGACGGCCGGGTTGAACAGCGCGCCCGCCAGCCCGCTGAGCACGGCCGCCGCCAGCAGCAGAGGCAGCGTGACGCCGAACGCGAAGAGCCCGAATCCGACGGCGCGCAGCGCGCACCCCGCGATGATCACACGACGTGCGCCCAGCCGGTCGGAGGCCGAGCCGCCGACCAGGAACAGGCCCTGCTGGCTGAGGTTGCGCACCCCGAGGACGACGCCGGTGACCGCGGCCGACAGGCCCAGATCCTTGGTGAGATGGCCGGCCAGGTAAGGAACCAGCAGATAGAAGCCGGTGTTGACGCCGAACTGGTTGACCAGCAGCAGTCGCACGGCCCAGGAGAGCTCTCTCATGCCGGCCGCACCCCCAGCCCGGGTTCCCCGTGAAGCCGCAGCACGCCGTCGTGCCCGCCGATCCCGGTCCACGGGTCGTCGGCGAGCAGCAGGTGCCCGTCCAGATCGGCCCAGCGGGCGGACGGCGCCAGGTGCACGGCGGGCGCGACGCCCAGGCTGCTGGCCACCTGGCAGCCGAGCATGAGCTCCAGGCCGTGCCCGGCGGCGTACACGGCGATCCGCCGGGCCGCCGAAAGGCCGCCGCATTCGGCGAGCTTGACGTTCACGCCGTGGACGGCGTCCGGCAGGCTCTCGACGTCCTCCAGGGTCCGCGCGTCCTCGTCGGCGATGACCGGGATCGGCGAGCGTTCGGCCACCCAGGCCAGGTCGTCCAGGGCGCCGGGGGCGACCGGCTGTTCGACGGCCTCGATCCTCAGGGGGGCGACCGCGTCGAGGGTCCGTACCGCCGCCTCGGGCGTCCAGGCGCCGTTGGGATCCAGGAGCAGCCGTGCGCCCGGTTCGGCGCGGCGGATCGCGCGGACCCGCGCGACGTCGTCACCGCCGCCCAGCTTGATCTTGAGCATGGGCAGGCCGGGAGCGGGGTCCTGGCCGATGCCCACGGTGAACGCGGTCATGGTGTCGGCCCAGCGGGTGCCGAAGAGCGCGTGGACCGGCAGGCCGCGTCGTCTGCCCAGCAGGTCGTGCAGGGCCGCATCCACGGCGGCGAGCACGCCGGGAGCGCCGGCGAGGAGGTCCGGCACGGTCTCCAGCGCCTCCTCCGGGCCGGTCTGCTCCGCCAGGGCCGGGCGCAGCCGCCCGAGCGTGCCCGTGATGCGTTCGACGTCGAGCCGGTGGTAGAGGCTGGTCACCGCCTCCCCGTGGCCGCGCAGCCCCTCGTGCTCGACGGTGATCACGACGGCGTCCCTGCCGGTCATCACCGACCGGGAGATCCGCAGCGGCTCGCGCAACGCCAGCCGCGTCACACTCCAGGTGAGCCTCACGCGGGCACCACCGCGAGCAGAGGATCGGCGACCGTGCGGCAGCGGGCCCAGCCGGACACCTCGACCGCCCGCGGATGCGCTATCTCCACGGGCTGGTCATGGGGCCGGCCCAGCAGGCCGCGCTCCCGGCAGTAGTCGTCGTCGAAGATGGACCCCAGGTACCGGTCGGGCCCGTCCGGGAAGATCGTGACCACGGTGGCGCCGGGCTCCCTGCGCGCCGTCCAGGCGGCGACCCGGGCGACCGCGCCGGTGCTCCACCCGCCGGTCACGAACGAGCCGCGGGCCAGCCTGCGGCAGGCGTCCACGGCCTCGACCGGGCCCAGCCAGTGCACCTCGTCGAACAGCTCGTACGCCACGTTGCGCGGATGGATGCTGCTGCCCAGGCCGCGCATGAGCCGGGCCCGCGCGGGCTGCCCGAACACCGTGGAGCCCACCGTGTCCACCCCGACCAGGCGCAGGCCGGGCCAGTAACGGCGCAGGCCGCGGAAGGCTCCGGCGCTGTGCCCGCCAGTGCCCACGCTGCACACCAGCACGTCGGCGTGCGGCAGCCGCTCGGCCAGCTCCCGGGCCAGCGAGGCGTAGCCGTCCGGGTTGTCGGGATTGTTGTACTGATCGGGCCAGTACGCGCCCGGCAGTCGCTCCAGCACCTCGCGCACCCGTTCCAGCCGTGCCCGCTGCCAGCCGCCCTGCGGGTGGGGGCGGTCCACGACCTCCAGGCGCACCCCGTAGGCGCGCAGGAGCGCGCGCATCGCCGGTTCGAGTTCGTCGTCCACCACCAGGACGACCGGATGCCTGAGGCACTGCCCCGCGAAGGCCAGGCCGATGCCGAGCGTCCCGCTGGTGGACTCCACGACGGGGGCGCCGGGGGCCAGGTCGCCGCGCGCGCGGGCGGCGGTGAGCATGGACACGGCGGCGCGGGCTTTCATCCCGCCGACGCCGAATCCCTCCAGCTTCGCCCAGAAGCCGCCGTGCGGGTGGGGGAGCGGGGTGGTGATCCGGGCCAGCGGCGTGCCGCCGGCCAGGGCCGAAAGGTCCTTCATGGCCGCTCCCTGTAACGGAAGACGACGGTCTCGCCGCCGTCGAGCCAGAAGAACGGGTACGGCTCGGCCGACACCGCCGTGACACCCGCGCCGAGGAAGTAAGGCAGGATCGAGCTGCCCGTCTGGGCGTACATCACCAGCGGCTTGTCCCGGGTGCGGGCATGGTTGAAAAGGGTGGAAAAGCTTCCGTTGCCCAAGGTCATCCCCGAGGCGAGCACGCAGTCGCAGTCGTCCAGGGCCTCTGTGAGGTCGGTGATCACGGGCTCGCCCCACTCGGTGGAGCCGCCCTTCAGGTCGCACGGCACGTACGGCACGCCTCGCTCGCGCAGGCGGTGCAGCAACGAGTTGACCACGCCGACCACGAGGACTCGCCGGGCGTGAGCGGGCACGAGGTCGGTCACGGCCGCGGCCCGGGCCAGGGACTTGCCGAGGGACGTTCCGGCAGGCACGGTGACCCGCTCGCCCCAGTGGGGACGCGCGGACATCAGGTAGGCGTCGAGCGCGGCCACGCGGATCGCCGGCGCCTGATGGGCGAGCAGGTCGGCGACGGAGGCGCCGACGCACTCCTCCACGGCCACGTCGGTGACCTCGTCCGGTTCGACGGCGCAGGAGCCCACGGCCCGGCCGACCCGCAGGCTGATCACGTGGTTGCGGTAGGCGTTGCCACGCGATTCGTGCCGTACGCCCTGCCGGGTGGTGAAGGCGGTGCTGATCCGCTCCTTCGCGGGCTCGGGGCCCAGCTCGCCGGCGAGCGCCCGCTTGGTCAGCGTCGTCAGGTTCATCGTTCGTACTCGACCTTCAGCCCCGCGACCAGCGCCTGCGCCCTCGTTCCTGCGTCGCCGCCGTCCGCCAGGTCGGTCACCATGACGTGGCCGAGGTAGCCGTTGTTGCTCGTGGGCTCGCCCGCCTGGTGCCCGGCCGGACGGAGCGACCAGTCGACGACGTCGGGGGCCGCGGCGAGCTCGCCGGTCCCGTGCACGGCGGCGATCCGCCCGGCGTGCTCGGGTAGCAGAAAGGCGATGGCGGCGCTGCGCACCCCGGTCTCGGTGGGAGTGAGGTCGGGCCGCTCGCCCGCGGCGAGCCTGGCGTGGACCATCGGCAGGTCGACGCCGGTGACTCGGCGGACCAGCTCGGTGATCTGGTTGCCCGCCGGGCGCGGATTGACCTCGATCAGCGCCGGGCCGGCCGGGGTGAGGCGCAGCTCGGTGTGTGCCACCCCCAGCTCCAGGCCCAGCGCCTCGACCGCGGCCACCGCGGTCTGCTCCGCCTGCCCGGCCAGGCCGGCGTCGAGGGCGGCGGGGAACACGTGGCCGCTCTCGACGAACCACGGCTCGCCGACCAGGCTCTTGCCGGTCACACCCACCACGTGGACGTCGCCGCCGAAGCTGACCGTCTCGACGCTCACCTCCGGCCCGGTGAGCAACTCCTCGAGCAGGACGACCGGCACCCGCCGCTGGCCACGGGCGTTGACGGGGAACCCCTCGAGGTCGAGGAAGGCCGTCCGCAGCCCGGCCCGGTCGTGGACCTTCCGTACGTACATCCCGGCGCACAGATCGACCGGCTTGACGACCAGGGGGTAACCCAGGCCGTTCGCCGCCTCCACGGCCTCCTCCCAGGAGGTGGCGCCGGCGAACCGGGGTCCGGGGAGCCCGGCGTCCCGGAGCGCGGCGCGGGCGAGGTCCTTGCGGCAGGCTCGGCGCACCGACTCCGGCGAGGGGCCCGGCAGCCCCAGGCGAGCCGCGACCTCGGCCACCGCAGGCAGGTAGTAGTCGCACGAGGACAACACGCCGTCGAAGCCGAGCGCCTCGTGCAGCCGCTCCACCTGGGGAAGCAGCTCAGCGAGGTCGTTGGTCTCCGCGGTCAGCACATGGTCGGCGGCCAGCAGCGGATGCGACCGGGCGTCGGGCGAGGCCCGCAGGTAGTGGTGCAGGTCGCGGGTGAGAAAGGTGAAGTGGTGCCCCGCGTCGCGGATGGCACGCGGCAGCAGCGTGCTCATCGCCCCGACCCAGCTTTCGATCATTAACAGGTGTGCCATGCCATCTCCTCTGGCGTGATGTCGTGAAAATGATTACCATTTCTGTCATGGCATGGCAATCCGGACATGGGGGCCTTGACCCCAGGCCGGGAGTTGACGGTTGCGCTCGGGCGGCCTGTCGTGATGGAGGGCGGAGACGACGGTGACCTGGACTCGGCCGAGCGCAACGGCTGCCGCGAAGCAGGCCGAGGCGGGACTGTTCTCGAAGCACGAGCATCGAACCGGCGACAGGTGTCCAGTGGAAGGTGCGGTTCATCCCGCATGCCGCCGCTTCGGGGAAGCCGTCGCGGAGCAGGGCGTGGCGCGGCTCGTCCTGGTGGCCATGGGCAACGTCGCCTTGGTCGGCATCGGGCTGGGCCTGTGGTGGAAATGGCGACTGATGTGGCTGGCTGCTTAGCCGTGGGGATGTCTCAGGGACGTCCGCCGTCTGCGCGCCCTGGCGGCACCGCTGGCTCCCATCGCCACCGCCACCGCCACGGCCACCGCGTTGGTGAGCCGGGCGGCCAGTGCCGGATCGCCGCGGTTTGTCCGGGCGGCGTCCCCTTTTCCCGGCCGGGCGGTGCAGTCCACGGAGATGTCCCAGTCCACCATGCCCTGGGCGTCCTGCTCGGCCTGGAGCGCGGTCAGCAATCGCTGCCAGGTGTCATCGGCTGACCAGCGTCGATGGCGCTGGTGGCCGTGTTCCACGGGCCGAATCGTTCGGCAGCAGCGGCTCAGGCCGCTCCCACTCCGCGTGGGTTAAGTGGCTGCGCGGATAGGGGCGGTTGGGGAGACTTGTGCCTGTTCTGCCGTCCTGGCTGACCGAACCGCTGTGGGAGTAGTTCGCGGCCCTGTTGCCAATGCGGCCGGAGTTCCACCCGGGCCATCCGTTGGGCTGTCATTGCAGGCGTATCGGTGACCGGGCCGTCTTCGACAAGCTGCCCCGCTGCTCGCCGCGACCCTGGACCTGCTGGACGACCTCCGGCCCCTGCCCGACGACATCACCGTGCACCTGGACGCCGGCTACGACTCCGACAAGACCCGCGCCCTGCTTGCCGAACGTGGCCTGGACGGCCCTATCGCGCACAAGGGCGAGAAGGCACCGGTCCAGGCAAGCGACAGGTGGCATGTGGAGCGTACCCACGCCTGGCAGAACGCCTTCCAGCGCCTCGCCCGCTGCCACGAACACCACGCAACGGTCATCAACGCGTTCTTCGATCTCGCCGACACCGTCATCACCGTACGCAGCCTGATCCGCCGGGCCTGGACAACCCACCGCTGGGACAACCGACCCAACCGCCACCCGTGAACACACGCCCGATGGCGCGTCGAGCGGTTCATTGCTCGTCGTCGAGGCCCTCGACGTCGACAGGCTGCCTTCCGTTGAACGTCACGAGGATTCCGTAGGGGTCCGCCAGCCGGAGCCTGCTCTCCGTGAAACGGATTGCCCAGGTTTGGTCGGCCCACACGGTTGCTTCGGGACCTGCCAGTGGCAACTCCGGAAGGTCGAGCCAGCTCAGTTCCTCAGTTGTGAGTTCGAAGTGCGATTCCCGGAGTCGGGTGCGGCAGTACTCCAAAGCTTGGTCGACGAAGACATCGAAGTGGCTCACGACGTCGTGAGCGAAATGGAGGGTGGCCTCTTCTGGCGGGGCGGCTGGCTCGATCACCAGACTCATCCCGGTCTCGACCGCGCCTGTCGGCTCCGGGAAGTAACCGGTCCAGCAGGCCAGCGATGGAGGGCTCTCCATCCTTCTCAACACAACCCCGGCGATACGCACGGTCGCGGGCAGTTTCGCGTCAACGCCAGGCTCTTCAGCGCCCGAGCTTCTCGTGGGGGCGCCGTTGTCGGTCATCGGCTCAGCATAGGTCAAGCCTGGTCACGATGATGATCGACAGCCGAGGGACGTAGCCACTTGTGCCCTCCGCCCCAAGCCCCATTCGCGCGGTCTGTAAGTCACCTCGACCCATGGCCGATCGTGACGATCAGTCAGTAGACCTAGGAAACAGCACCTAGCCAAGCTGTATCGAAACTCGTACTTCTGACGTCAGGCGAGAGGCAGGCTCAGCGCTCTACCGCGGTCAGCCCTCGGGGTGTGGAGACGTGCGGCCGCTCGCGAGCGAAGAGCGCGCCGAGAGCTGCGGCGAGAAGGGGAAGGCCGCCCACGATGGCCATGATGGCCGGCCACGGGGTCTCGAACGGCACCCGTAGTGGCTCCTCCCACGTGGTCCGCATTGTCAGAGGCCACAGCAGCAACATCCCGGCGGGACACCCGACGATGGCGCCGAGGACTGTTCCGCACAGGGCGCTCATACCGGCGCGGGAGGCGCAGAACCACCGAAAGGCCGCGGCCGATCCCCTGCCGGCCCGTCTCATGACCCGGGCCTGGCGCGAGTTCGCGGCCTTGCCGAAGCCGGACGTCAGCGCACACACGAGGGCGGCGAGGAGCGCCGCCACGGCGACGGGCAGCCACCCGATCGAAGCCTCGAAGCCCCGTTCGACGTAGATCCGAGCGACCGCGTCGTCCAGCCGATCGTCGAGGCGCTGCTCCTCCTGGGCAGTGACTCGATGGAGGGTGGGGTCGATGATCAGCTCGTCCGGCTGGAGCTGATAGCCGAGATCCCGGACGATTCCCGAGGGGACGAAGATCGTCTCCATGTGGGGGTCGGAGGTCCTTGCGACGATCGCTCGGACGGTCTTGCTCACCGTGGTCTCGTCGTTCTTGTCGATCTCGTAGGCGAGGACCACGGAGTCGACCTTCACGTCGGCCGACGTGATCACCACAGCTGTGCCCTCGTCGTAAGGTGTCGACTGATCGCCCGTGAGGTACCGCAGCAGCTTCTCGTCGCCGATGGCCTGATCCCAGTAGACGGCCTCCTCTGGCGTCTCGACGTGCTCCGCCGTGGCGCGGAGGAACCAGGACGGGTCTGGAACGGCCTCGCGCTGGACGATCGGCACGCCGGGCAGTTCCCGCTCCATCGCCGCTCGTGCGGTGGCCGCGTCCGCGGCCGAGAAACGCCCTAGGTATGCAGGGCTTGACTGGACCAATAAGCTGCCGGGCCTGCCTGAGGGAAGGTATTCGGCCCTGCTCTGCGCCGTTTGGCCGACCGCGATGACCGTCAGTGCGAGGCCGAAGGCCGTCACCGTCATCGCCAGCGTGATCGCGAGCACCGCGCGGGCTCGACGGTGGGCCAGATCGCGGGCCGCCAGGCGAAGGGGCGTCGGCAGGCGTTCCGCGAACGGACCGAGGATCTCCAGCAGCCGCGAAGGCAGCGGGCCGAGACCGGCGGCGAGCAGACCCGCGCCGATGAGCGTGATCAGCAGGAACTCGAAGAATTCGATGGCGCCGTAGCGTGAATCCTCACCCGCCAGCCACGCGCCGAGCCCCATCAAGCAGACGCCCACGAACGACGCCAGCAATCCCAGGACGACGGCTCTTCGACTCATCAACTCGTGACGGTTGGGCGGGGCGGAAAGCAACGCGGTAGGAATGGCCGCTGCCGTGGTCATCAGAGGAAGGCCCACGAGGGTGACGACGATCAGGGCCTCGAAGACGTAGAACTCAAGATCGGAAAGCATGCCGGAACAGTAGTGAGCCGTCACGGCGCCGTATACGCGTGTCCGCCTGGACCTGGGTGTAGGCGATGGGGTCACGCTGGCCGTACGGGCTGGACGCCCAGCCGGGCGGCAGTGTCTGCGGCCAAGTGGCCCGGCGCCGGCCGGCGTGAGCAACGGCGCGAGCTCGGCTGCGGCCCTGCTTGGCCGGCTGGGTTGTGCGGCGACGACGCGGAGCCGTCCGCTGGCGGCGTCGTACCGGCCGAGAAGCAGCCCGCTCGGCCGCTGCGGCGAGCCGACGTAGCCGCCGACGACGGCATCTGAGCTGGTCCTGCGTTTGACCTTGATCCAGCCTCGGACGCCGCAGTCGTAGGTGGAGCAGGTGAGCTTGCGGACCAGCCCCTCGACCCCGACCACGTGCAACGTCTCGTACAAGATCCGCGCCTCAGCCTTTGTCTGGGGTTCTTAAGCGAAGAAGAAGCGAGCGTGCGGAGAGCGCCTCGAGGAGTTAGCTCGGCGGTTCGTCGCAGTACTCCGACACGTGGGCGTTCAAGTGATCTTGCTGGTGGGGGAGGGGGTGAATCGTGGTCCCAAGGGGCCCGGTCACGGTGGCGCGATTGTGGTCAAGCCTCGATTGGTGCGGCCGCCCTGGCGGCTTGCTCGATCTTCGCGCAGTAGGCTGCACGGGCTTCCTCGTCGATCTGCTGCTCGTGTTCGGGGCGCATCCCGGTCTGGCCGTCGAGGCTCTCGCGCAGGATGTCGGCGTGCCCGGCATGCCGGGTGGACTCGCAGAGGACATGGACCATGATGGCGAACAGGTTCATGTGCAAGGCCGGCGTTGACTCCGGCCACCACGGCACGTGGCCGGGGGCGTCGAGGGGAAGCTCGTTGATCGTCGCGTCCGAGTGTTCCCACGTGCGCCGGTAGAACCCGATGATCTGATCGCGGGTCTCGTCTTTGGTCGCCCACAGATCGCTGCCGTCGGAGTCCTGCCACCGGGGCAGCGGTTCCGGGGAAGGGCGGTCGAAGACCTCGCCGAAGTACCTGGCCTCGACGGTGGCCATGTGTTTGACCAGGCCGAGGAGGTTGGTCCCGGTCGCTGTCAAAGGTCGGCGGACGTCGTATTCGGACAAGCCGTCGAGTTTCCAGAGCAGCGCCTTGCGGTCCCGCCACAGTCTGTGGTGCAGGTTGTCTTTCGCGAAATCGTCGATCATGGGTCGCGATTCTGTCAGGCTGCACCGACGATCAGGTAGGCGAGGGCTTGCCGGTCCTGCGCGGAGAGGTGCTGCAGGAGGGGGATCACCGGCTGGAGCACCTCCATGGCGGCCTCGGGTGTGATGGCGTCATCGTCGCTGAGGTCCGGCCTGATGACGATCTCTGCGAGGGCTCTGGCAAGGGGCGTTCGAGCGTGGTCATGATGGGGCTTCTAACCGGGTGTTGGGTTGTGGTGCTATGGGGCGGCTGACAGGGCGCGACGGCGGTTCTGGTCAGCCTGCCGCCGACTCGCCGGGCCGGCTTCCAGACATCGACGACGCTGGCGTTTGTCCAGGCTGTCACGACGACGCGCCTCACGAAGCACGTCGCCCGGGCTGCGGGTGGTCACGTAGGGTTCTCCTGCCCGGTCTGAGTGGTAGGGGTGAGGACAGTCAGGGGCAGCAGCGGGCGAGACCCCGCCCGGACTTTGCGTAGGACCGCGCAGGCCTCGTCCACTTCGGCCCGACGATCAGAAGGCAACTGCGCGAGCCGGTCCCGCATTGTTGCCGTCACCTCCCGACAGGCGCCGATCTGCTCGGTCAGATTGCTGATCACGTACTCGGCGGTATCCATAGCTTCAGCGATCTCCCGGTCGGCCCGCAGCTCGTTGATGTGCTGCTCGATGGCGGGCAGGAAGGAAGGGGCGGGGCGATAGAAGCCGCAGCCGGCGCACTGAAAGCGGATCGGGCAGGACTTCCCGCCGGCCTTGACGTTGCTCGGCTCCACGCAGTTGCCGTAGGGGACCGCGACGGAGCCGCGCTCGTAGGCCAGGTCCGAGCCGAAGGGCGCCGATCTTCCTGACCGGTCAACCGCGTGCGTGGCCATGGTTCGGACGGCCTCGCGCTTGCGTTTCAACGACACTCACGGCACCGTCGGATATCAGGGCTGTCCGAGTGGGTCGCCAGAGCGCTGTATGGACTGTGATCAGTCCTGGTGCGGTGCTGCTGCTGGGTGGGTTACCTTCGCGTGGTGGCAGACGAGGCGCGGGCTTATCGCTATGTCGGTCCAGCCGAGGTGCGGGCGGCGATGCGGCACGCCCCTGCCGGCCAAGTGATCAGGACGATGGAGGACCTCATTGCCTGGTTGGGGGTCGTCGGCCAGGATGAATTGGCGAACCCGTTCACGTTCGTCGTTGGTGTGCAGGGGAACCTTCGGCTGGCGCCGCGGCGTAGCGAACATGTGGCGTGCGCAGGCGGCGGGGTGGTGCTGAGCGCGGGTGAGATCGCCTTCGCGCAAGGGTCTGATGGTTGGGAGGTTGCTGAGGTCAGCAACCAATCGACGGGTTACTGTCCGGAGGCAGGTTCCTGGACTGCGGTCGAGGAGGTGCTTGATCGGCTTGGGGTGGCTCATCCTGGCCGGTTCACCGACGAGTTCGTCTTCCGCCGCTGCCCTGAGTGCGGAGAGCGCAACGTGGTCAAGGATGGCTCCTTCGTGTGCACCGTCTGCGATGGGGACCTCCCGGCCACCTGGAACTTCGATGTGCCGGCAGAGGGTTACTGATCGCCATCCAGGTCGTGTTCGGCATCAAGAGCCCCGCAGGCGGCGGTGAGTTCTCCCGTGGCGATCAGATCGGCAACGGCATCGACCATCGCCGGGATCCCCGGCCGACGCATGATGATCAGGTCTGTGGTCCAAAAGTAGGCGCCGCTGCTGCATTCACCGGTGTCGCGGTAGCGGTCCATGACCTGCTGGATCGCATCGAGGGTCATGAAGGTCGCGTAGTGCCGCGAGCCGTGGCTCTGACGTGGTAGAGCGGCCCGTCGATTTCGATCATAAGCACTTCCTTCGCAGGGATGGTGTGACGCGGTCATGAAGGGGTCGTGCGGCGGCTGACGTCGGCGGCGTAGGTCATCCAGCCGCCGGAGGAGGCTCGTCGCCAGGCGACGGCGACGTCGATGTGGATGCCGAGCATGCGGGCGAGCAGGGCAGCGGGCAGTTCGGTGGCGAGTTGGAACAGGGCGGTGGAGCGGGCTTGGCCAGGCTGGATGCCGAGGCCTTTGAGACGTTTCCCGAGGTGGGTGGCGCTGATCGGGCGGCCGGGCTGTCCTCCGGGAAACAGCCGGGGCGTGTCGCGGAACGTGAAGACAGCACGGGGCCTCGGCATGAAGGGTATTCATAAGATCGGTGCGGCACTCGCCGTCACGACATTCTTCCCTCTGGGGTCGCTGGTCATGCCCGCTCACGCCGCGCCGGTCTGTCCGGCCTCGGTCCGGGCCCAGGGACGCTGGATCAACCTGGGCCACCGGCGTCGAGCTCGACACTGGTGAGGCCTCCGCCGTCACTGACAGCGCATGCCGTAGAGCACTGACCACTTCACGGAGCCTGAACAAATCCTCAACATGGCTCGGCCTAGCTTCACTCCTGTAACCCGCTCGACACGAGCGGATTCACGAGCGGAGGAGACGGCATGAAGGCCGAAGACCCGCGAGTGGCAGAAGTGGCAATTCGGCCGCAAGATCACGCGAGAGTCAGCGGAAACCTCGATCACGCCCTGGTGGCGCTCCGCGCCGGCGAGTCGAGCCCGTTCAACCCGCGCGACTGCTGGAGAACACCCGGCTCCGCCGCATGATCCGGGCGACCGTCACTACGGGCCGTCGCCGATCCGATCAGCAAGGGAGGACATCTCAATGCGCATCAACCTCGCGATCCGGGCAGGGCTGCTGGGCGTCGCCTCGGCGGCGGCGCTGTCTTTGGCCTCGGCCCCTGCCCAGGCGGCCCCCGCCACAGCGCCGCAGACCGCGGTTCGGACCGCCACCGCGCCTGCCACCCCCCAAGGGGGCGCCGCGGCCGAGGCGGTCTTCGGCCAGGCGGCCGACAAGCGCGCCAGGTGGGTCACGCTCAAACACGAGTCGGGCCGGCACGGCTACTGGGGCCCCTCGTGGAACCGCAAGCACGGGCACCGGGTGATGCAGGTCAAGGCCCGCTGCTGGGGCAAGGGCCAAACCATGATCGTCAAGTTCATGTACCGGAACCAGTACCTGGACTGGAAGGTCATGAAGAGGGCCAAGTGGCCCTGCGACGGAACTCCCCGTTACCTGCGCGTCTCCAATGCGGGGCACAAGAAGTACGGCGCGATCTTCATCCCCTCGTACACGCAGACCATCGAGTACTGGGCGCAGTCCTACGGCTGACCGTCAGCACCGCCGTTCCCGTGGGGTCATGATCCCCACCTGCGACGGTCACTACGGGCCGTCGCCGATCCGATCAGCAAGGGAGAACATCTCAATGCGTATCAACATCGCGACCCGGGCCGTGCTGCTGGGCGTCGCCTCGGCGGCGGCCCTGTCCTTGGCCTCGGCCCCCGTCCGAGCGGTCGCCATCACGCAGCAGGCTCCGGCCGCCGCCGCGCCGAGCGCGGTCCAGAGGGCCACGGCGGCCGAGGCGGTCTTCGGTCAGACGACCGCCGCACGCGCCAAGTGGGTCACCCTCAAGCACCAGTCGAAGCGGGTCAGCAACTGGAGTGTGACCTGGGATCGCAAGTACGGACACCGGGTGATGCAGGTCAAGGCGCGCTGCTGGGGCAAGGGCCGGACCATGAACACCGCATTCGAGTACCGGAACCGCTGGGGAGCCTGGAGGATCATGAAGAGCGCCAAGTGGCCCTGCGACGGCACTCCCCGCTACCTGCGCGTCACCAACGCCGGGCACAAGAAGTACGGCGCGTCCTTCACCGTCTCGGGTCGGCAGACCGTCGAGTACTGGGCGCAATCCTACGGCTGAGGTGGCCACTGATCCGCCCCGCGTCCGGGGGCGCGCCGTATGCGTGCTCCCGCCGGCGGTTCCGTCACGGCAGGGACGAACCGGGATCCCGGAACAGCTCGCGGAGCCGGTCCTCGTGCTGCGGTGGCCGCCGCCGCGCCCGTCGAACGTGACCGATCACGATGGCGCGGCTGGTCAGACCTGTCGTCTGTATTGTCCAGCGGGACGGCGCCGCTCGGTGAATCAGCAGGCCGAACCCCGCCAAGGCCGCTCGGGTCGGCTCTCTGGACGGCCGGATGCCAGTACTCAGCCCGCCGGGGGCGCACACTCACGCCATGCCCGTGAGTGTCCACCGTCAGCATTCCGGGCCGGCCGTGGCGACCTACGTATGTTCATCCTGGCGCGTGCTGGATCAGGCCGGACGGCAGCCTGACCATAAGGGGTCCTTGTGCCGCCGTTGCCCGGCCGCGGCCGGTGTCCTCGGGAATCAAGGGCGCGCCGGTTGGACGGCCCCGTGCGCGCGCCAAATTCCGCGCTCCTGTCTCCCGCCGCGACATTCCTCACCTGATCTCCGAGATCAAACGACTCCGTCAGCTGTCGGCCGAAGAGGGCGGCCAGGAGTGAGAGGCATAAGAAGGCTCACTACGATCCACGGGAATCGACAAAGACTCCCGGCAAGGTGACGCCACGGGTTGCCAGTGCGAAACTGCCGCTTTGAACAGCTGCCGCGGCTTCGGGATCGGGTCCGGCTCACCCAGCGGTAAGTGAGTCTTGAGCAAGGAGCATTTCGCGCCGGTGAGGTCTCCACATAGGCGCGAGCACGCCGGGCGGTAACCGGCCTGCCCGTTCGCTGAGGAACGGTCGCTGAGGAACGGTCGCTGAGGAACGGCCGCTGGGGAATGTCGTGGGGGTGGCGTGACTCCGGGACGGTCATCGCCACCCATCTTCAGCTCGGATTCGCCATTCGCTTCGCGAACGCGGCGATTACTTCAGGAACTGGAAGATGAACGGCGCGACCAGCCCGATCAGGGCCAGGGCCTCGGTGAGGACGAAACCGAGCAGGATGTTCTGGCGGATCAGCGGATACGCCTCGGGCTGGCGGGCGATGGCCTGCACGCCCTGGCCGAAGATGATGCCGACGCCCACGCCGGGGCCGATCGCGGCCAGGCCGTAACCGATGGCGGTGATGTTGCCGGAGACTTGAGCGAGTACGTGCATTGCGCCGCCTTTCTGGCGTCCGGTGAAGCAGTGATTCGCTGGTCTGCTTGCATTTCAACCCGTGGACGCGAGAAAGAAAATATGGCGTTTCTCCAATTAATCCGCAAAATGCTCGTTGATCGACGTACTGGACAAATCGATCTACATGTAGAACGCGTGAGCGGTTCCTTCCGTGCGCCCGTCGCGGGCGCACGGAAGGGCCGGGGTCAGCGGGTCTCCCTGCCTTCGACGGTCGCCTTGAGGGTGCTCGTGGCGGTCCTGGCCTTGGCGGCCGGCCGGGCGGCGTCGGGGCCGGGCAGGTCGCGGCTGTAGGCGTAGACGACGGCCGCCGTGGCGACCGCGCCGGTGTTCAGCGCGAGTGCCTTGTCGTTGATGTTGGCGATGGTGTCGCAGGCCTGGTGGTAGCAGGGGTCGTAGGGCTGTCCGGCGGTGCCGCCGAAGATCGCGGCCTCCTCGGGCGTCTTGATGCCCTCGGCGCCGGTGAACACGCCGCCGGAGGGGATGCCGGCCTCGATGAACGGGCCGTAGTCGGAGCGGCCGTCGAAGTCGGTGCCGTTGTGTCCCTGGTGCAGCAGGTCGAAGTACTTCTCGTAGAGCTTCTCGATCTCGTCGGAACCGGGCGGGCCCGCGGGGGCGCCGACGCCGTCGGAGTCGTCGCCGTCGTAGATCTTGAAGGCGTAGTTGGTGGACCCGAGCATGTCGTAGTCGAGGAAGAGCTTGACCTTGGACAGCTCGGCCGCGGGCAGCGTCTCCACGTAGTGGATCGAGCCGAGCAGGCCCAGCTCCTCGGCGCTCCACCAGGCGAAGCGCAGCCGGTTGCGGGTCGGGATCTTGCCCAGGGCCTCGGCGACGGCGAGCGTGGCGGCGGTGCCGGAGCCGTCGTCGTTGATGCCGGGCCCGGCCGGGACGGAGTCGAGGTGGGCGCCGGACATGACCACCTTGTTCGGGTCGCCCCACTTGGAGTCGGCGATGACGTTGTAGGTGGTGCGCATCTCGCTGACGGTGTCGGTCTTGATGTGGATCACGCCGCCGGTCGTGGCCAGTTCCTGGCCGACGTCGAAGCTGGTGCCCAGCACGGGGATGGTGACGGGCGTGCCGAGGTTCCCGCGCAGGGTCGCGGTACGGCCCGGCTGGCCCTCGTTGAAGACGATCACCGCCACGGCCCCGGCGGCCTTGGCGTTGTTCGCCTTGACCACGAAGTCGCAGGTGCCGCGCTGCAGCAGCGCGATGTTGCCCGGCGTGAACCCGGCGAAGTCGGCGGCCTCGCACCCGGAGTTGGACGTGCTCGGCGTCGGGCCGGGCGGCAGGACGAGATCGACGTTCTGCAGCGACGCGGTGACCTCGCCGGACCCGGAGTAGGTCATGGTGGCGAACTCGCCGACGGAGGAGCCGTCCGGCGGGGTCGGGGTGAAGACGCGCGGGCTGGGGGAGACGCGCTCCATCAGCGCCGTGGACTTCTCCTCGAAGTAGGCGATGTCGAACGGCTGGAGGGTGACGTTGTAGCCGGCCTTCTTGAGCTTGGCGGCGACGTAGTCACGCGAGGCCAGATGGCCGCTGGTGCCGGCGGCGCGGTTGCCGTTGTTGGCGTCGGCGATGTTCTGCAGTGCCTGCAGATGCTTCTTCACCGCGGGGGCGGTGACCGAGTCGATCAGTTTCTTCTCGGCCGGGGCAGGCGCGGGGTCCGCCTGCGCCGCGGTCGGAAGGAGAGCCAGAGGCAGGGACAGTGCCGCGGCCGTCGCAAGGACGCGGAAGGTGCCTCTGCGCAGGGTGATGCGCATACGAGCTCCTCGAACTGAGATGAAACAGGTGTCTTTCCCGATTCAGCGGCCCAGGAGAATACATAAGCCGACAAATCCACCCGTGGGAAGAATTTGAGTCGTCCAATGTTGGACAAGTGCATTGGTGGGACCATGCGGACGGCTCGGCGCGCCGCCCGCTACCAGCCCAGTTCGTCGCAGCCCTGATGGTCGACCGGCTCCACCTGCAACGTGGCGTGCGCGATGTGGTGGCGCTGCCGCAGCACGTCGCGGGCCCGGTCCAGGACGGCGTGGTTGTCGCCCGGCTCGACGGTGACCAGGTGCGCGGTGGCCACGTTCATGCCGGAGGTGAGCGTCCACAGGTGCAGGTCGTGCACGTTGTGCACGCCGTCGATGGCCGCCAGGTCGGCCGCCACGGCGGCGGCGTCGATGCCCTCGGGCACGTGCTGCCCCAGGACGGCGAAGACCTGCCGCCCCAGCGACACGGCGCGGACGGCCACGAACACGCCGATGGCCAGCGCGACGACGGTGTCCCAGAACGCCTGCCCGGTGGTGGCCACCAGCCAGCCGGCCACGATGACGCCGACCGAGCCGGCGGTGTCGGCCACCACCTCCAGATAGGCGCCCTTGACGTTGAGGCTCTCGCTCGCGCCCGAGCGCAGCAGGAGCAGGGCCACGAGATTCACCACGAGGCCGATGGCGCCGACGACGAGCATCGGACCGGAGGAGACCTCGGCGCTCCCGCCGATGCGGCCGACGGCCTCGATCACGACGTACAGGGCCACGCCGAGCATCAGCACGACGGCCAGCAGGGAGGCGAACACCTCGGCCCGGTAGGAGCCGTAACTGCGCCGGCCGGTGGTGTCGGGACGGCCGGCGATCCTGGTGGCGACCAGCGCCGCGCCGAGGGTGACGACGTCGGCGGCCATGTGCCCGGCGTCCGACAGCAGCGCCAGCGACCCGGAGAGGAGGCCGTAGCCCAGCTCGACCAGGAAGAACGCGCCGATCAGGGCGAAGGAGACCGCCAGCCGCCAGCGGTGGCGGGCCCCGGCGTGCCCCTGGGCCTGCCCGTGCCCGTGTCCGTGTCCGGTGCCCATCACGACGTCCCTTCGCGTTCGGGGTGGATGGCCTCGGTGTGCTCGGTGTGGGCCAGCGCCAGGTCCAGCAGCATCCGGACGTGCGGATCCTCCAGCCGGTAATAGGCCATCCGGCCCGAGCGGCGGGCGGCCACGATGCGGTGGGCGCGCAGCAGGCGCAGCGCGTGGGAGACCGCGGACTCGCTCTGTCCGGTCACCGCGGCCAGGTCGCACACGCACAGCTCGCCGTCCAGCAGGGCGACCAGCAGCTTCAGCCGGTTGGGGTCGGACAGCAGGCCGAAGACGTCGGCGGTGTCGGCCAGGTCCTCGGCGGCGGGCATGCGCTCGTGCACGGCCGCGACGCGGTCGGCGTCGACCACCTTGACCGCGCAGCCGTCCACGGCCAACACGTGCTCATCTGAAGAACTGTTCACATATCTAACTTAGCGGGACATGTCGGTGATCTGTCAACCCGCCTCAGGCCCGCAGCCGCGGGGTCAGCCGCTGCAGCGCCGCCGCCAGCCGGTCCACCTGCGCCGCCGAGGTGAACAGCGCCGGGGTGACCCGGACGGCGTCGCCCCCGGCCATGCCCGTGCGGGCGACCGTGTAGAGGCCATAGGTGTTCAGCAGGGTGGCGGCGACGGCCTCGTTGTCGGCCGTGGAGGTGCGGCCGGCGATGCGGAAGGCGGTGATCGCGCCGTACATGCCGGGCTCGTCCGGGGTGAGGATCTGCAGGCCCGGCAGGTCGCGCACCTGGCTCACCCAGCGGTCGCGCAGGTGCCGCAGCCGGGCCTGCTTGACGGCCGCGCCGAGCCGCAGGTGGAAGTCGAGCGCGTCGGGGACCGTGAGGGGCGCCGCGACGTCCATGGTGCCCGAGTGGACCCGCGAGCGGATGTCGCCGGCCGGGAAGCTCTCGTCGCCGAAGACGGGCTCGATGTCGGCCAGCCGGTCCCGGCGGATGTAGAGGAACCCGGTGCCAAGGGGCGCGCCGATCCACTTGTGCAGCGAGAACGCGGCGAAGTCGGCCCCGAGGGCGGGCAGGGTGAAGTCGAGCTGCCCCCAGGAGTGGGCGGCGTCCACGACGACGTCCACGCCGCGCTCGCGGGCCATCGCGACGATCTCCCGGACCGGCAGCACCAGGCCGGTGCGGTTGTTCAGGTGCGACAGCAGGAGCAGCCGGGCCCTGGGGGTGGTCCGCAGCGCCCGCTCGTAGGCGTCCAGCGACGCCTGCCGGGTGGCGGGCTCGGGCAGGACGAACCGGGCGACCGTGGCCTCGCGCCGCCCGGCCAGCCAGTTCATGGTGTGCTGGGCGGAGGGGTAGTCCAGGTCGGAGTAGAGCACGGCGTCGCCCGGCCGCAGCCGCCGGTAGCCGGAGATGAGGTTCTGCAGCGCCTCGGTGCCGCCCCGGGTGAGCGCGATCTCCTCGCGGGTGACGCCCAGCAGCGCGGCGATCCGGTCGCGCACCTCGTCGGCCCTGGCCTTGTACGCCGTGCGCAGCAGGTGGGAGTTGCGGGCGTTGAGGACGTCGACGTTGCGGTGGTAGGCGCGCCGGACCGGCTCGGGCATGATCCCGTAGTAGCCGTTCTCCAGGTTGACGAAGTCGTCGCTGACCCGGAACTGCCCGGCCACGCCCGCCCAGAAGCGTTCGTCCCGGGCCGTGCCCGAGGCGTCGGCGGCGGCCGGCGGGAGCCCTTGCGGGAGTGCGGCCAGCGCGCCGACCCCGGCGATGACCGCACGTCTGGACAGGGCCATGAGACACCCCCAAGGTCGGGCGGCGCGGAATCGGGGCCGCGCCGGCGAATGCCAGTGTCGCGGAGATGTCGCCGCGCGACGGGAACGGCTCGCCGTCGTTCCCGTCATCCGGCGGGAAATCGACGACAAACGAAATCGAGGGTGCTCGCAGTGATTCGCGGCGGCGATTCCCGTGCGCCGGGAATTTCTTTACCTCGGTCTTGGCCTTTTCCCGGCGCGCCGCGCCGCGTGGCGGGCATGATCTGCGGTGATGCTCACGACCAGGTCAGCCCGCGCATCCCGCCCGCCCGCCTCGGGGGCCGGCCGGTGGTGGCCGCACGCGATGCTGGCCCTCGCCCTGCTGATCAGCGTCGTGTTCGCGCACGGCGGCGCGTGCGCGGCCGTCGAGCTGTCCGAGCGGGCGCAGGGCGGCCCCGCCCCGTCTGTCCAGGGCGCCCACCCCGACGTGCACCGGCACGTCAGATGGTTGTCCGGGCGGATGCCGGTGCGCGACGCCGGGTGCCTGCACGGCGAGCTGCCGCCGGGCCACCTGCACGGCACCGAGCAGGAGTGCGCGGCCACCGCCGCCTCCGCGCCGGCCGTGACCGCCGTCCCCGTGCTCGCCGCCGGGCCCGCGGCCGTCGTGGCCGGGCCCGTACGACCGGCGCCGCGGGCCGCCTCGCGGCAGGCCGCGTCAGGTCAGGAAAATTCCCGCGTGATGCGCATATAGGACGCGCGTCTTTCGTCGCCGTCCTTTTTCACCGCGCCCGCGGCGTCTTCAGTGCCGCGCTTGCGCCGTTTATCTCGGGGATTACCACCAATGTCATACGATACTTTGCCGCGCCCTGACATTCTGCCCGCCATCGGAAACTCGGGTATCTGCGTCACCGTCGGAAACACACCGCTGGCGTTCGTCGCCGCGCCGTTCGTCGCGGACGGCGGCGGCTTTTGGGCCAAGCTGGAGGGCTTCAACCCGGGCGGCATCAAGGACCGGCCCGCCCTGCACATGGTCCGGCAGGCCCGCGCCCGGGGCGAGCTGGCCCCCGGCGCGACGATCGTCGAATCCACCAGCGGCACCCTCGGCCTCGGGCTGGCCCTGGCCGGGATCACCTTCGGCCATCCGGTCGTCCTGGTCGCCGACCCCGGCATGGAACCGCTCATGCAGCGGCTGCTGGTCTCCTACGGCGTACGGCTGGAGATCGTGCCGGAGCCGCATCCCACCGGCGGCTGGCAGCGGGCCCGCCGCGACCGGGTCGAGGAGCTGCTGGCCGAGGTGCCCGGCTCCTACTGCCCCGACCAGTACGGCAACCCCGACAACGTGGCCGCCTACGCCGGGCTGGCCCGCGAGCTGCTGTCCCAGCTCCCGCACATCGACACGCTGGTCTGCTCGGTCGGCACCGGCGGGCACAGCGCGGGCATCACCCGCGAGCTGCGCCGCCACCTGCCCCGGCTGCGGCTGGTCGGCGTCGACACCGTCGGCTCGACCATCTTCGGGCAGCCCGACCGCCACCGCCTGATGCGCGGCCTGGGCTCCAGCATCCACCCCGCCAACGTCGCCTACGACGCCTTCGACGAGGTCCACTGGGTGAGCGCCGCCGAGGCGGTGTGGGCCTGCCGCACCCTGGCGGCCCAGCACTACGTCTCCGGCGGCTGGAGCACCGGAGCCGTCAGCCTGGTGGCCCGCTGGCTGGCCGGACGGGCCGGGCCGGGCGGCTGCGTCGTCGCCGTCTTCCCCGACGGGCCCTGGCGCTACTGGAACACCGTCTTCGACGACGGCTACTGCCGCGCCCACGGCCTGCTCGGCGTCACCCCGGCCGACGAGCCCGACGAGCTGCACGACCCCGCCGAGCGTGAGGTACGCCGCTGGACCCGGTGCGCCGCCGTCCGCGACCCGCTGGCGGGCAGGCGATGAAGGCCACGCTGGCGCAGTTCCGCTCCTTCGACCGGCCGATCCGGCTGCTGCAGATCAACCAGGCGGGCATCAACATCGGCTTCTACATGCTGATGCCCTACCTCGCCCAGCACCTGTCGGCCGGCGCGGGGCTCGCGGCCTGGACGATCGGGCTCATCCTCGGCCTGCGCAACGCCAGCCAGCAGGGCATGTTCCTGATCGGTGGCACGCTGGCCGACCGGTTCGGGCACAAACCGATGATCATGACGGGGTGCGCCCTGCGTACCGTGGGGTTCGCGCTGTTCGGGCTCACCACGTCGCTGCCGCTGCTGGTGGCGGCCGCGGTGGTCACGGGGCTGGCGGGGGCGCTGTTCAACCCGGCCGCCCGCGCGTACCTGGCCGCCGCGGCCGGGCCGCGCAAGGTGGCCGCCTTCGCCGTGTTCAACGTGTTCTACCAGGGCGGCATCCTGCTCGGGCCGCTGCTCGGGGTGCTGCTGCTGGCGGGCGGGTTCACCGTGGTGTGCCTGGGGGCGGCGGGGATCTTCGCCGTCCTGACCGTGCTGCAGGGGTTCTACCTGCCCTCGCGGCCCCGGGAGCCGGGGCGGGCGCGGCAGCCGGTGCTGCGGGCGTGGCGGCGGGCGTTCGGCGACCGGGCGTTCGTCTCGTTCGCGGCGTCGATGATCGCTTCGTACGCGCTGTCGTACCAGATGTACCTCGCCCTGCCGCTGGAGGTGCAGCGGGCCGGCGGCGGCCAGTGGGCGGTGACCGCCCTGTACGCGGTGTCGGCGCTGCTCGGCATCGCCGGGCAGGTACGCCTGACCGCCTGGTGCGGCGAACGGTGGAGCCGCGGCCAGGCGATCACCCGCGGGCTGACCCTCATGGGGGCGGCCTTCCTGCCCATGGTCGCCGTCGCGCAGCTCCACCTGCCGCGGGCGGCGACGCTGACGGCCGCGCTGGTGTGCGCGCTGCTGCTCGGCGCCGGGACGCTGGTGGCCTTCCCGTTCGAGATGGCCACCATCGCCGACATGGCGGGTGAGGAGCTGGTCGGCACCTACTACGGCCTGTACAACCTGGCCTCCGGCGCGGGGATCCTCGCCGGGAACCTGCTGTCGGGCGCGCTGCTGGACGTCGCCGCCGACGCGGGCTGGGCGGGCCTGCCCTGGTTGTCACTGACCTTGGCGGGGCTGGCCTCGGCCCTGGCGGTGGCCCGCCTGGAGCACCGCCGGGCCCTCCGGCCGCGCCTGCCCGCGGCCATGGCGACCTAGAGCGCCGGCGACCCGGTCAGGGCCTGGGGCCGGCGTCCCCGGTGGCGCGCCTGCGGCGGCCGGCCACGACGGTCGCGGCTCCGCCCGCCACCAGCGCCGCCGCGGCCACCCACAACCAGCCGGGCACGCCGCCCGAGCCCGCTTCTGCCTCGGCCTGGGCGACCGGTGACGAGGAGGCCGCCGGGGCGGCTCCGGCCGGGGTCGAGGACGTGGACGCGGACGCGGTCTCGGCGGGGGTCTCGGCCGGGGTGGCTTCGGACTCGCTCGCGGTCGGCGTGGCCGGGGCGGTGACGGTGAAGCGCAGCTCGCCGGCGATCGGATGGCCGTCGGAGGAGACCACCCGCCAGGCCAGCCGGTACCGGCCGGGCTCCAGCGGCGCGGCCGGCTCGGCCTTCACCGTGACGCCCTGGGCGCGCGGCTTGCCCAGCGGCAGGTTCTCGCCCGCCGGGCCGTCGAGCACGAGGGTCGGCATGGTCATGCGGGAGGTGAACTCCAGCTCGATGCTCTCCACCTGCGCGAGCTTGGCGCCGTCGGCGGGTGAGCTGCTCTTCAGCCGGTCATGGGCCAGCGCGGCGGGCGCGGCGGCCAGCAGCAGCAGGACGGCGCCGCCGACGGCGACACCGGCCCGAACGGCCGCCCGGAACGGGCGGCGCGCGGAACGAAGGGAATGGGTCACTGCGAACTCCGAGGTTCCTGGATCCGGCTCGACCGCCGGATGGACATGCGGTCCGGCGCGCGGAGGGACGCGAGGGGCGTACCGCGGCGGCGCCGGCTGGGTCGTCTGCCTGACGGGAGGCACGCCGGACCCGCCGCATGACGGGGAACGTCAGCGGCCGGACGGCCGGGCGTGCGCAGCCGGGCGGGGCGGCCCGCGCCGGGAGAGCACCGGAGCCAGCAGCAGCGCCCGGTGACCCGCCACGGGAGGCCACAGCGGGCACGCGCGGGCGGGCCCGGCGGGCGGCGGAGCCAGGACGGACGACCAGGCGCACAGGACGGTCCACAGCCGGGCCAGCCGGACCGTGCTCAACCGCAGCAACGCCGCCAGGGCCGCGTCCCCCCGGGCCAGCCACCAGCTCGACGAGACGGCCACCGCCAGGTGGATCACCACCATCCCCGAGGAGCCGTGCCCATGGGCGACCGGCCCGGCGGGCGGCCCGGCGAAGGACGGCGAGGAGGCGTCGAGCAGGTGGCTCAGCCCGTACCGGGCGGACTCGGAGGCGTCGAAGAGCTCGTGCAGGCCGTACTGGGCGGCCACGCACATGGCCAGCAGGGGCGCCCATCCGCGGGGACGGGAACCGGCGGCGTAGGCGGCCGCGAAGGTCGCCGCGACGGCCAGGGCCAGCGGGCCGGGCGCGATCGCCGTGCCGCCGACCAGCGTGTGCAGGGCCGCCGAGGCCAGGACGCACACGGCCGTGAACACCGCGGCGCGAAGCGCGCGGACCACGGGACGGGCGACCTGCATCCGGCCATCGTGCCAGAGCCCGGCCGGGTCGTCATCCGCGTCCTTGCGCACCGGACGGGCGCGACGGAGGGGCGCGACGGGCGGGCACGGCGGGGAGGCGGCCCGGCGGGGAGGGGTCAATGGTGTCGCGGGGTCTCGAGCTCGCCTCCCAGGCGGCCGCGTAACCGTTCCAGCCGGTCGGCGGTGGCGACGACGACCCAGCGGTCGCCGACCAGGTACGCGCCGCCGTACGCCTGGGCGATGTCGAGCCACTCTCGTTTGCCGTCGTCCGTGCTGAACGTCACGATCGTCAGGCGGCCCTGGGGGGTGTCGCAGGCCGCCTGCCGCAGCTCGGCGGCGTCGGTCTGCAGCTTGCCGGCGGGGCAGCCGAGCAGGGCGGTGAGCTGTTTCATGTCGCCGGCGGGCACCTTCGGCGCGACGGCGACGGCGGGGGCGGGGGGAGCGGCGCCGTGGTGGTGCGCCGGCTGCCCCTGGGGGACGGGGACGGTCGCGCACCCCGCCAGCAGGGCGATGCCCAGGGCGGCGATGGCCCGCCGCGACGCGCGGGCGGGTGCTTCGAGGGGTTCGGGCATGAGGTCGGTGTTCCGCCGGGGTGTCGATGGGGCCGGTCCCCCGTGGAAGGACGTGCTTCCAGGGGCCGGCAGGTCAGGAGGTGGGCGGGGCGGGGGACGGGAGCGGGGGTTCGGGGAGTTGGTTGTGGTTCACCAGGCCGGTCGATTCGAGATACGTCATGTGGCGCATGACGAAGTTGATGCCTTCCTGGGCGAACTTGCGGATCTCGGCGTTCCTGGTCCCGGCCCGGACGAGCGCCAGGGTGCCGAAGACCTTGCCGTGCGCGGCGCGCAGCAGGTTCGCGTAGTCCTGGTCGAAGGCCGGGCCGCTCTCGGCCGCGAGCTGGGCCAGCCAGCGCTGCTGGTCGGGGTTGGGCTCGTCGGGAAGGGCGACGCCGAGCTTGGCCGCCGTGTCGCGGGTGATCTGGTCCAGTTTCTGGTGCTCGCCCATGATCTGCTTGCCGACCTGCTTGACGCGCTGCGACTGGGCGCGGGTGGCGGCGTACTCGCCCGCGGGCATCTCCCACAGGCCGGCCTGCCGCACCTTGATCAGCAGGTCGATGTCGGCGGCCGAGAGCGGGCCCGAGGGCGTGCGGGTCCGTTGCGCGTCCGCGGGGTCGATCGACGGGGGCAGGATCAGCAGGATCGTCGCCGCCGCCGCCGCGACGAAGCCGCCGAGCATGAACATCTCACCGCGCAAGAGCCTGTGCATGCTCGAAGGTACGCGGGCCCGCCGGATCCGGTTCAACGAAACCGGGACCGGTTTCCTTGATACCCCCCATGGGTATAGAGTGCGACGTATGAGACGTCTTGCACCGCTCGTTCCTGAGAAGGCCCCTGAGAAGTCCCGTCAGATCCTGGACGACATCGTCGCCAGGCACGGCGGGGTGGGTGACATGGTGTCCACGATGGCCCACTCGCCCGCCCTGCTCCAGGGATACCTGGACTTCTCCCGGGCGATGAAGCGGGTGAAGATCCCGCGCGCGCTCAGCGAGAAGATCTCCCTGGCCGTGCAGGAGTGGATCGGCTGCGGCACGTGCCTGGCCGCGCACACCGAGGGGGCGCTGGCCGCCGGGCTGAGCGAGGCCGACGTCGCGCTGGCCCGCCAGGGCACCTCGGCCGACGCGCGTGAGGCCGCCCTGATCGCGGTGGCGGTGCGGGTGCTGGTCGAGCCGTCGTCCATCACCGACGAGGAGGTGGCGGAGCTGCGTTCCCTCGGCTGGAGCGACCGGGTGATCGCCGAGGTCGTCGGGCTGGTCTCGCTCAACCTGCTGACCGGCGCGTTCAACCTGCTCGTGGGGAACCAGCCGGAAGCGGAGTAGGTCAGGGGCGCGCTCGTGATGTACTGGCTCATGGCGATCGGCGTGCGACCGGACCCGGTTCCCGCACGCCCCGGCGACGGATGGAGGACGACATGACCGTGCACGAACCGGCGGAATCCCCGCAGCGGCACCACCGGGCCCACGCCGACGCGATCGACGCCTTCATCGCCGCCGCCAACGCCGACGACCCCGACCACCGTTCCGCGCTGCTCAGCCGTGCCCTCGCCGCCGACGTGGTGTTCTGGGGGCCGCTCGGTCGCGGGTCCGGCCGGGGCGCGGTGGCCGACTTCGTCACCGAGGTGGTGCAGGGCTACCGGGCCGGCGGCTGCCGCATGGTCCGTACGACGTCCGTCGACGCGCCGCACGAGTGGGCCCGGTTCGGCTGGCGCTTCGAGGGGCCCGACGGTGCCACCGTCCTGTCGGGCACCGACATGGTCCACCTGACCGCCGCCGGCGACATCGACGAGATCGTGGTCTTCGCCGGCCCGCTGCACTGACACCCGCTCCCGCGGCCCAGGACCTTAGCCCTTCGCCCGCGGGACGTTCGCCGCTGCCGCCACCGCCCCCGCGCGAGGGACCGTGGAGGCGGAAAGCGAGGTGGCGATCATGTCGATCGAGGTCAAGGACGTCATGGGACGCGTGGCGATCGCGGTGCTGGAGCACGCGTCGTTCGCCGACATCGTGGCGGCGATGAAGCGGTACGCGGTGGGCGCGGTCACCGTGATCGACGCCGACCGGCGGCCGGTGGGCGTGGTGTCGGAGGACGACCTGCTGCTCAAGGAGACCGGCCCGGCCTGGCACGCCGTCTCCGTCCTCGACTCGCGGGCGCGGCGGCAGGAGCAGCGCAAGGCCGCCGCCGTCACCGCCGCGGAGCTGATGACGTCGCCGGCGGTCACGGTCACGCCGGGCATGCCGGTGCGCGAGGCGGCCAGGATCATGCACACCCGGCGGATCAGGCAGCTCCCGGTGATCGACCCGGTCACCGGCCGCGTCGTCGGCACCCTGCACCAGCGCGACGTGCTGCGCGTCTTCACCCGCCCGGCCGCCGAGCTGGAGGCGGACGTCAGGGCCGTGCTCCCGCCGGACGGCACGTTCGCGGTCGCGGTCGACGCCGGGGTGGTCACGATCACCGGCAGGGTGGCGGGCGGGGTACGGGCCGCCGCGCTGGCGGAGGCGGTGCGGGCGGTGGAGGGCGTCGTCGACGTCGTGACCGAGCTCGACCGCGACCGGGACGACCTGTTCACCGTCCCGCCGCTGCTGTGACGGGCGGCCGCGACCCGGCGGGCTGATTCCCGCGGCGAGGCGACCTGCTGGGACACTGAACGGTATGTCGGAAAGTGAGCAGCGCAGCCTGATGCCCCAGATGCGGCTCGACGAGCTGCTGGCCGAGCTGCAGACGAGGCTCAACGCCGTCCTCGCCACCCGCGACCGGGTGCACGCGCTGCTGGAGGCCGTCGTCTCGGTGGGCAGCGACCTCGACCTGGAGACCGTGCTGCGGCGGATCGTGGAGACCGCGACCAAGCTGGTGGACGCGAGTTATGGCGCGCTGGGCGTGGTCGGCGAGGAGCAGACGCTCGTCCAGTTCATCCCGGTCGGGTTGAGCGAGGAGGAGATCGCCCGGATCGAGCACTGGCCGCACGGGCTGGGCCTGCTCGGCCTGCTGATCAAGGACGCCCGTCCGCTGCGGCTGGGCCGTATCTCCGACCACCCCGAGTCCTACGGCTTCCCGCCCGGCCACCCGCCGATGGGCACCTTCCTCGGCGTGCCGGTACGCGTGCGCGACGAGGTGTTCGGCAACCTCTACCTGACCGAGAAACGCGGCGGCGGCGACTTCGACGAGGAGGACGAGGCCATCGTCGTCGCGCTGGCCACCGCCGCCGGCGTCGCCGTGGAGAACGCCCGCCTGTACGAGGAGTCGCGCCGGCGCGAGACCTGGCTGCAGGCGTCCTCGGAGATCACCACCAGCCTGCTGTCCGGCGCCGGCTCCCGCGAGGTGCTCACCACCATGGCGGCGCGGGCCCGCCAGATGTGCGACGCCGACCTGGTCCAGGTGCTGCTGCCCGACCCGTCGGGCGGCACGCTGACCGTCGACGTGGCCGAGGGCGACGGGGCCGACGAGCTGCTGGGGATGGCGTTCGACGTCTCGGCCACCCTGGAGGGGGAGGCGTTCACGCACGCCGAGCCCAGGTCCGAGCGGGACCTGCCGGGCGCCCCCTACCCCGACTCGCCGCTGCGGCGGCTGGGCTACGGGCCGGGCCTGATGGTCCCGCTGGGCGCCGCGCCCCGCGTGCGGGGCGTGCTCATGCTGGCCAAGCGCGGCGGGCGGCTGCCGTTCAGCGGGGCCGACCAGCAGATGCTGGAGTCGTTCGCGGGGCAGGCGGCGATCGCGCTGGAGCTGGCCGAGGCCCGCCGCGACGCCGAACGGCTCGGCCTGCTGGAGGACCGCGACCGCATCGCCAAGGACCTGCACGACGTCGTCATCCAGCGGCTGTTCGCCACGGCCATGACGCTCATGAGCACCGTCCGGCTGGTCGAGCGCCCGGAGGCGGGCAAACGGCTGCAACACGCCATCGACGAGCTGGACGAGACCATCCGCCAGATCCGCTCGTCCATCTTCGCCCTCCAGGCCCCGCGCGAGGACGCCGCGCCGAGCCTGCGTACGAAGATCGTCGACCTGGTGGAGGGAGCGGGCGCGCACCTGGGGTTCATGCCCGGCCTGCGTATGGAGGGCCAGATCGACACCCTGGTGCCCGACCCGGTGGCCGGGCACCTGCTCGCCGTCCTGCGCGAGGCGCTGTCCAACGTGGTCCGCCACTCCCACGCCACCCGCGCCGAGGTCTCCATCGAGGTCGCCGGCGGCCGGCTCACCCTCGTCGTCGGCGACAACGGCGTCGGCCTGGGCGACGGCGGGCGGCGCAGCGGCCTGCGCAACATCGAGGAACGGGCCGCCGACCTCGGCGGGGCCGCCGAGCTGGAGACGCCGGAGGGGGGCGGCACCCGGCTGCGCTGGCACGTCCCGCTGTGACGGCCGTTCCAGCGCGCGCAGCCCCTCGCGCGTCCTAAGTCCCGGGAGGTCGGGACCTTCGTCCATACCCCACGTCATGCCCGCTGAGCTGTGATGGGACGGCACAGCCAGGTGATCGCGGCCATCCAGGCCGCCCCACCTCCGCATGAACCACGTGAGGAAGACATGACGAACGCACCGGCCACCACCCCCGGCCGCAGCCCAGCGTTGATGCTCACCCTGGCGACCCTGGGCTTCGCGGTGAACTTCTGGGCCTGGGCCCTGCTCAGTCCGCTCGGGCCGCGTTTCAAGGAACTGCTCGGGCTGTCGGCCGGGCAGCAGGCGCTGCTGGTGGCCGTACCGGTGATCGTGGGGTCGCTGGGCCGCATCCCGGTCGGCGCGCTCACCGACAGGTTCGGCGGGCGGGTGATGTTCCCGCTGGTCTCGGCGGCCACCATCGTCCCCGTCCTGTTCGTCGGCCTGTTCGGGCAGACGTCGATGGTCTCGCTGCTGATCGGCGGGTTCTTCCTCGGTGTCGGCGGCACCGTGTTCGCCGTCGGGGTGCCGTTCGTCAACGCCTGGTTCCCGCCGAACCGGCGCGGCCTGGCCGTCGGCATCTTCGGCGCCGGGATGGGCGGCACCGCGATCAGCGCGCTGACCACCGTCCCCCTGGTCCGCGCCGGCGGTGCCGCCGTGCCGTTCCTCATCACCGCCGTCGTGCTGGCCGCGTACGCGGTCGTGGCGTGGCTGGTGCTGCGCGACGCGCCCGGCCGCACCGTCGTCGCCCAGCCGCTCGGGGCGCGCATGGCCGCCGCGCTCAGGCTGCCGATCACCTGGCAGGCGTGCGTGCTGTACGCGGTCGCCTTCGGCGGTTACGTCGCCTTCTCGGTCTACCTGCCCGCCTACCTGCAGACCGGCTACGGGCTGGAGCAGGCCGACGCCGCCAACCGGATGGCCGGGTTCGTCGTCCTGGCCGTGCTGGCGCGGCCGATCGGCGGCTGGCTGTCGGACCGCGTCGGCCCGGTGCCCGTGCTGACCGGCGTGTTCGTCGTCACCGCCGTCACGGCGGGCGTGCAGGCGCTCACCCCCGGCCTCATGCCGGTCGGCACGATCGCGTTCCTGACCATGGCCGCCGCGCTCGGCGCCGGCAGCGGCGCCACCTTCGCGCTCGTCGCGCAGGTCGCCCCGGCCGACAAGGTCGGCACGGTCACCGGCCTGGTCGGCGCCGCCGGCGGGCTCGGCGGGTTCGTCCCGCCGCTGGTGATGGGCTTCCTGTACGGCCGGCTCGGCTCGTACGGCCTCGGCCTGGCCCTGCTGGCGGCCACCGCCGTGCTCACCCTGGCCCTGACGGTGACCGCGGTCCGCGCGCTGACCGCCCGCCGCGTGGCCGGTCCGGTCGGCTCACGCTGACCGCATCCCGCGAAAGGAGCGGGGCCCGGCCATCGGCCGGGCCCCGCACAAAAGCGTCTTAACGGTACGTCACTCACCGATCCGGCGGCCGGACACCTGCTCGGCGTCGACCACGATGTAGTGGTCACGGCTGCCCGGAGCCCACGGGGACAGGGGCAGCGCGGCCAGCCGGGCCATCTCGGCCGGATCGGTCACCGCCCGCGCGTGCCCGACCGCCGTCACCGACCAGCCGGTGCGCATCGCGGGATCGAACTCGTCGGCCTCGAACGCCACCACGGCGTGCCGGGTGGCCGCGGCCAGCTTCGACCCGATCGAGGTGCGGATGACGACGCGCTCGCCGTCGAGGCAGAAGTTGACCGGCTGCACGGCCGGCAGGGCGCGATCGGTGAAGACGATCCGCCCGATCGGCGTGGACGACAGCAGGCGCAGGCACTCCTCACGGGAGAGCACCTGGAGCCCGGACGAATCGAGTTGCATGCTTCTCAGCCTCCCACCAGGTACGTTCCCGGCGTCAGAGGCGAAAGTCCCAATGCGGGGGACGCTCAGTCGCGCCGGTCGGCCCGCAACCGCGCCGACAGCGCGGCGGCCTGCGTCCGGCGCTGCATGTTGAGCTTGGCCAGCAGGTTGGACACGTAGTTCTTGACCGTCTTCTCGGCCAGGAACATGCGCTCGCCGATCTGCCGGTTGGTCAGCCCCTCGCCGATCAGGTCGAGGATGTGCCGCTCCTGCTCCGACAGCGCCGCCAGCGGGTCCTGCCGGGCGGCCTGGTCGCGCAGGCGCTGCAACATGGCGGCGGTGGTCTGCGGGTCGAGCAGCGACTGCCCGGAGGCCACCGTGCGCACCGCGCCGACCAGGTCGGAGCCGTGGATCTGCTTGAGCACGTAGCCCGAGGCGCCGGCCATCACCGCGTCGAACAGGGCGTCGTCGTCGGCGAACGAGGTCAGCATGAGGCAGGCCAGCCCCGGCAGCTTCGAGCGCACCTCGCGGCACACGTCGACGCCGTTGCCGTCGGGCAGGCGCACGTCGAGCACCGCGACGTCGGGCTTCAGAGCCGGGATGCGGGCGATCGCCGACTCGGCGGTCCCGGCCTCGCCGATCACCTCGATGTCGTCCTCGGAGCCCAGCAGAGCGGCCACGCCACGCCGCACGACCTCGTGATCGTCGAGAAGGAACACACGAATCATGACTCCGACGCTACCGCCTCCCGTCACCCGGAAGTAGGGACCAAGGTCCTCGCCCGCCGGTCGTGGGCCCATCGGCCGGTACGAAGGGACTTTGGTCCCTGCCGGGAGCGCATGCCTGCCCACCAGCCTGGAGCCATGACCGTTGTGGCAGGGGAAAAGTTGTGAGCGACATAGACGCGATCCCGGGCATGGGGCCGTTGCTGGCGGCGAGGAAGTTCTTCACCAGGGCGGAGGTGTCGGCCGACGGCCGCACCCTGCACCAGATCGATCCCGGCGCCTGGGACCGCTTCTACCGGGACCGGTGGGCGCACGACAAGGTGGTGCGCTCGACGCACGGCGTGAACTGCACGGGCTCGTGCTCCTGGCAGGTGTTCGTCAAGGACGGCCTGATCACGTGGGAGCACCAGGCCACCGACTACCCGTCGGTCGGCCCGGAGTCGCCCGAGTACGAGCCGCGCGGCTGTCCCCGTGGCGCCTCCTTCTCCTGGTACACCTACTCGCCCTCGCGGGTGCGCTACCCGTACGTGCGCGGCGTGCTGCTGGAGATGTGGCGCGAGGCCAAGGCCAGGCTGGGCGACCCCGTGCTGGCGTGGGCGGAGCTGACCGGCGACCCGGAGCGCGCGCGGGCCTACAAGCGGGCCCGCGGCAAGGGCGGGTTCGTCCGGTCGAGCTGGGAGGAGGTCCTCGAGCTCATGGCCGCCGCCCACGTGCACACCATCAAGGACTACGGCCCCGACCGGGTGGTGGGCTTCTCGCCGATCCCGGCGATGTCGATGGCCTCGTTCGCGGCCGGCACCCGCTTCCTGTCGATGATCGGCGGCACGCTGCTGTCGTTCTACGACTGGTACGCCGACCTGCCGATCGCCTCGCCGCAGGTGTGGGGCGACCAGACCGACGTGCCCGAGGCGGCCGACTGGTGGAACTCCCGCTACCTGATCATGTGGGGCTCCAACATCCCGGTCACCCGCACGCCGGACGCCCACTTCATGACCGAGGCCCGCTACCAGGGCACCAAGGTCGTCGCGGTCAGCCCGGACTACGCCGACAACGTCAAGTTCGCCGACGACTGGCTCGCGCCGCACCCGGGCACCGACGGCGCCCTGGCCATGGCGATGGGCCACGTGACGCTGACCGAGTTCTTCCGCGACCGCCAGGTTCCGTACTTCACCGACTACGTGCGCAAGTACACCGACCTGCCGTTCCTGGTGACGCTGGAGCCGCGCGGCGACGCGTACGTGCCGCGCCGCTTCCTGACCGCCGCCGACCTGGGCCAGGAGAGCGAGAACGCCGAGTTCAAGACCGTCTTCCTGGACGAGACGACCGGCGCGGCGCGGGTGCCGAACGGCTCGCTCGGCCACCGCTGGGGCCAGGAGGGCGAGGGCCGCTGGAACCTCGACCTGGACGGCGCCGTCCCCGCGCTGACCCTGCTCGGCCGGTCCGGGCGCGCGGTCGAGGTGGACCTGCCGCGCTTCGACGAGGGCCCCACCGAGGGCGGCTCGGTCATGCGCCGCGGCGTCCCGGTCACCGAGATGGCCGGCAAGCTCGTCACGACCGTGTTCGACCTGCTCATGGCCCAGTACGGCGTGGCCCGCGACCTGCCCGGCGAGTGGCCGGCGAGCTACGAGGACGCCACGCAGCCCTACACCCCGGCCTGGGCGGAGGAGATCACCTCGGTCCCGGCCGCCACGATCGCCAGGATCGCCCGCGAGTTCGCCCGCAACGCCGAGCGCACCGAGGGCCGGTCGATGATCGCGATGGGCGCCGGCACCAACCACTGGTTCCACTCCGACCAGATCTACCGCTCCTTCCTGACGCTGGTGCTGCTGACCGGCTGCCAGGGCGTCAACGGCGGCGGCTGGGCGCACTACGTGGGCCAGGAGAAGGTCCGCCCGGTCACCGGCTTCCAGCACCTGGCCTTCGGCTTCGACTGGCAGCGCCCGACCCGGCACATGGCCGGCACCGCGTTCTGGTACCTGGCCACCGACCAGTGGCGCTACGAGAGCTTCGGGGCCGGCGAGCTGGCCAGCCCGCTGGGCGAGGGCAGGTTCGCGGGCCGCTCGTTCGCCGACTGCAACGCCCAGGCGGCCCGGATGGGCTGGCTGCCCTCGCACCCGACGTTCGACCGCAACCCGCTCAAGCTCGCCGACGAGGCCGCCGCGCGCGGCGTCCCGGTGGCCGAGCACGTGGTGGACGAGCTGAAGGCGGGCCGGCTGCGCTTCGCCGCCGAGGACCCGGGCGACCCGGCCAACTTCCCGCGGGTGCTGACCGTGTGGCGGGCCAACCTGCTCGGCTCGTCCGGCAAGGGCAACGAGTACTTCCTGCGCCACCTGCTCGGCGCCGACGCCGAGGCGCGCAACGAGGAGACGCCCGAGGGGCTGCGCCCGGCCGAGGTGACCTGGCGGGAGAACGCCGCCGAGGGCAAGCTCGACCTGCTGACGACGATCGACTTCCGGATGACGTCCACGGCGCTGTTCTCCGACGTGGTCCTGCCCGCCGCCACCTGGTACGAGAAGCACGACCTGTCCAGCACCGACATGCACCCGTTCGTGCACGCCTTCAACCCGGCCATCGCCCCGCCCTGGCAGACCAGGTCCGACCACGACGCCTTCCTCGGGCTGGCCGACGCCTTCTCCGAGCTGGCCGCCCGCCACCTGGGCAGGCGCACCGACGTGCTGGCCGTGCCGCTCACCCACGACACCCCGGACGAGCTGGCCCAGCCGGGCGGCCGGGTGCGCGACTGGAAGCACGGCGAGTGCGAGCCCGTCCCGGGCCGGACGATGCCCAAGATCATCACGGTCGAGCGCGACTACGGCGCCGTCGCCGAGCGCGTCCGCGGGATCGGGCCGCTGTTCGCCGACCTCGGCCTGACCACCAAGGGCATCACCTACCAGGTGGGCCCCGAGCTGGACTACCTGCGCGAGCAGAACGGCCTGACCCCCGAGGGCCACATCTCCCTCGGCACCGCCGACCGGATGTGCGAGGCCATCCTCACGCTGTCCGGCACCACCAACGGCCGCCTGGCCACCCAGGGCTTCGAGACCATGGAGAAGCGCACCGGGACCAGGCTCGCCGACCTGGCCGCCGAGCACGAGGGCAAGCGCATCACGTTCGCCGACACGCGGTCGAGGCCGCAGCCGGTGATCACCTCGCCCGAGTGGTCCGGCTCGGAGACCGGCGGGCGCCGCTACTCCGCCTTCGTCATCAACGTCGAACGCGACAAACCCTGGCACACCCTGACCGGCCGGCAGCAGTTCTTCCTCGACCACGACTGGATCATCGAGCTGGGCGAGCAGCTTCCCGCCTACCGGCCGCCGCTCGACCTGCGCCGCCACCACGGCGACCAGCGCGACGGGCTGGCTGATGGGCAGGGCGCCGAGGTCACCGTGCGGTACCTGACGCCGCACTCGAAGTGGTCGATCCACTCCGAGTACCAGGACAACGCGTACATGCTGGCCCTGTCGCGGGGCGGGCCGACGATCTGGATGAGCGTCGAGGACGCCGCCTCGATCGGGGCCGCCGACAACGACTGGATCGAGGCGTACAACCGCAACGGCGTGGTCGTGGCCAGGGCGGTCGTCTCCCACCGGATGCCGGCCGGGACCGTGTACATGTACCACGCCAAGGACCGCAACGTGAACGTCCCGCTCACCGAGCGGTCGGGCCGGCGCGGCGGCGTGCACAACTCCCTCACCCGGCTGCTGCTCAAGCCCAGCCACCTCATCGGCGGGTACGCGCAGTTCACCTACGCCTTCAACTACTACGGGCCGACCGGCAACCAGCGTGACGAGATCACGGTGATCCGCCGCCGCGGCCAGGAGGTGACCTACTGATGCGCGTCATGGCACAGGTCGCCATGGTGATGAACCTGGACAAGTGCATCGGCTGCCACACCTGTTCCGTCACCTGCAAGCAGACCTGGACCAACCGGGACGGCGTCGAGTACGTCTGGTTCAACAACGTCGAGACCAAGCCCGGCGTCGGCTACCCCAAGCGGTACGAGGACCAGGAACGCTGGCACGGCGGCTGGCAGCTCGACGGGCGCGGCCGGCTCAAGCTGCGCGCGGGCGGCCGGGTCAAGCGGCTGCTCAGCCTGTTCTCCAACCCCGACCTGCCGGACCTGGACGACTACTACGAGCCGGCCACCTACGACTACGACACCCTGCTCAACGCCCCCGCCGGGCCGCACGTGCCGGTCATCCGTCCCAAGTCGGCCATCACCGGCAAGGACATGAACATCACGTGGGGCGCGAACTGGGAGGACGACCTCGGCGGCGCCCCCGAGCACGCCCACGGCGACCCCAACCTGGCGGCCATGGCCGAGAAGGTGCGCATGGAGTTCGACCAGACCTTCATGTTCCACCTGCCGCGCATCTGCGAGCACTGCCTCAACCCGGCGTGCGTGGCCGCCTGCCCCTCCGGCGCGATGTACAAGCGGGAGGAGGACGGCATCGTCCTGGTGGACCAGGACCGCTGCCGCGGCTGGCGCATGTGCGTCTCGTCGTGCCCGTACAAGAAGGTGTACGTCAACCACAAGACCGGCAAGGCCGAGAAGTGCACGTTCTGCTTCCCCCGCATCGAGGCGGGACAGCCGACCGTGTGCGCCGAGACCTGCGTGGGCCGGCTGCGCTACATCGGCCTCGTCCTGTACGACGCCGACGCCGTGCTGGCCGCCGCCCGCGTGCCCGACCCGCGCGACCTGCTGGAGGCCCAGCGCAAGGTGTTCCTCGACCCCGACGACCCGCAGGTGGCCGCCGCCGCCCGCGCGTCCGGGATCAGCGAGGACTGGATCGAGGCCGCGCGGCGCTCGCCGATCTACCGGCTGGCCATGCGCTACCGGGTGGCGCTGCCGCTGCACCCGGAGTACCGCACGCTGCCGATGGTCTGGTACATCCCGCCGCTGTCGCCGGTGCTCGACGCGGTGACCGGCGCCGGCGCGGACGCCGACGACCCCGACAACGTCTTCCACGCCATCACCGACCTGCGCATCCCGCTGGAGTACCTGGCCGGGCTGTTCAGCGCCGGGGACACCGAGGTGGTGGCCGGGGTGCTGATGAAGCTGTCGGCGATGCGCGGCTACATGCGGGCCCGCACCGTCGACGGCACCGTGGCCGAGGACCTGCTGGAGTCGGCCGGGATGACGGCGCGGGACATGGAGGAGATGTACCGCCTGCTGGCCGTCGCCAAGTACGAGGAGCGCTACGTCGTGCCCGCCGCCCACCGCGAGGACGCCGCCGCGTTGTCGGCCCAGGCCGCCGGGTGCAGCCTGGACGGCGACGGCGGCCCCGGCATGAGCGAGTTCCACCCGACCGGCGTGACCGGCCGCCGCAGCGACGGACGCCTGGGCCTGAAGCTGTTCACCGGCAAGGGGCCGGCGTCATGAGACTGCTGCCCGCCCCCGACACCGTCGTCGAACGGCCGCAGGACCGCGCCGCGCTGCTCCGGCTGGTCTCGCTGCTGCTGCAGTACCCGGACGCCGGGCTGCTGGCCGCCCGCCCCGAGCTGCGCAAGGCCGTCGCCGCGCTGCCCGACGGGCATCCGCGCCAGGCGCTGGAGCAGTTCCTGTGGTGGTTCGGCGACCGGCAGCCCATGCCGCTGGCCCGCCACTACGTCGAGACCTTCGACCTGCGCCGCAAGTCCAGCCTCTACCTCACCTACTACCTGCACGGCGACACCCGCCGCCGGGGCATGGCCCTGCTGACGCTCAAGCAGCGCTACCGGGTGGCCGGGCTCACCCCGCCCGAGGGCGAGCTGCCCGACTTCCTGCCGGTGGTGTGCGAGTTCGCCGCGCTGGCCGGGCCGGACGTGGGGGAGGCGCCGCTGCGCCAGCACCGCAAGGGGCTGGAGCTCATCCGCACCGCCCTGCACGAGACCGGCTCGCCGTACGCGCTCGTGCTGGACGCCCTGTGCGCGGTGCTGCCCGGCATGTCGGAGGCCGAGCGGGCCGCGGTGGCCGACCTCGCCCTGGCCGGCCCGCCCGCCGAGGAGGTCGGCCTGGCCCCGTACGGGCCGCCGCTGAACGAGAGTGAGGTACGGCCGTGAGCGTCGTGCTCTGGGCGATCGTCCCCTATGTCGCTTTGACGATCTTCGTCGCCGGGCACGTCTGGCGCTGGCGGGTGGACCAGTTCGGCTGGACCACCCGTACCACGCAGGTGCTGGAGAGCAGGCTGCTGCGGCTCGGCTCGCCGCTGTTCCACCTGGGCGCGTTCGCGGCCATCGGCGGTCACGTGCTCGGTCTGCTCGTCCCCAAGAGCTGGACCGAGGCCGTCGGCGTGGACGAGCACCTCTACCACCTGGTGTCGGTGAGCGCCGGGACCGTGGCCGGGGTCATGGTCGTCGCGGGCCTGGCGCTGCTGCTGGCCCGGCGCCTGACCAGCCCGCGGGTGCGGCGCACCACCACCCGCGCCGACAAGGTGCTGTTCACCGTGCTGGCCGTGGTGATCGTGCTGGGCATGGCCGCGACCGTGGGCAGCAACCTGCTCGGCGGCGGCTACGACTACCGGGCCACGATCGCCGTCTGGTTCCGGGGCGTGCTGACCTTCCGTCCCGACCCGCGGCTGATGGCCGACGTGCCGCTGCTGTTCCAGCTGCACGCGATGTCGGCCTGGCTGCTGGCGGCGATCTGGCCGTTCACCCGGCTGGTGCACGTGTGGTCGGCGCCGGTGGCGTACCTGTGGCGGCCCTACGTCGTCTACCGGCGGCGCGTGCCCGTCCGGTCGCGCTGACCGGCGCCCGCCGAAGGGGGAGGGGCACGCGGATGAGCGTCGCCAGGGTGGCGGTGGCGCTGCTGGCCGCCGCCGGCGCGGCGCTGGTGGCGGCCGGCCCGGTCACGGCCGCCCAGGAGAGCACGGCACGCGTCGAGATCCGGATGGACCGGCGCGGACAGCTGATCAGGCCGGTCGGCGACGTCCCCTGCGCGGACGGCCCGGCGTCGTGCGCGCCGGCCCTCGCCGGGACGCCGGCGGACCGGCCGCGGACCTGAGGGCGCGAGCCCGGGAAGGAGAGACGTGATGGGCGGTCAGATCGTGGTGGCGGTGGACGGATCCGCGCCCGCGACCGCGGCGGTGGAATGGGCGGCGGCCGACGCCGCGCGGCGCGGGCTGGACCTGCGGATCGTGCACGTGCGCCGGGCGGACGGTTCCGCCCGCGTACTGGAGGCCGCCGCCGCCCTGGCCGGACAGGCCGGGGTGACGACGGAGGCGCTCACCGGGAACGTCGTGGACACATTGGTCGCGGAGTCGCCGGCGGCCGACAGCCTGGTGCTGGGCGCGCGCGGGCTCGGCGGGTTCACCGGCATGTCGGCCGGGTCGGTGAGCGTCGCCGTGGCCGGGCACGCCGCCGGCCCGGTCGTCGTCGTCCGGACGCCGCCGCAGGGGCGGCACGACCGGGTGGTGGTCGGCTTCGACGGCTCCGAGCACGCGCGGGCGGCCATGGAGTACGCCGTCGAGCAGGCCAGGGCGCGCCGGGCCCGGCTGCACGTGGTCTCGGCCTGGCAGATCCCGGTCTCCTCGCCGTACGCCGCCGCCTACGGCAGCCTCATCGAGGTCATGCAGGACGCCGACCGTCAGGCGCACGGGCACGTCGTCCCGTGGCGGCGGGCCAACCCCGACCTGGTCATCACCGAGGAACAGCCGTGCGAGCACCCGGTCTCCGCCCTGGTCCGCGCCGCCGGGACGGCCGACCTGGTGGTGGTGGGCTCGCGCGGGCTCGGCGGGTTCGCCTCGGCCGTGCTGGGCTCGGTCGGCCACGGGGTGCTGAACCACGCGGCCTGCACGGTGGCGGTCGTCCGGCCCCGCTTCTAGCTCCTGGCCCCACTTCTCACATGGAGTGGATGCGCCGGCCGGTGACGTGGTGGGGGACGATCCGGATGTGCAGCCGCCGGTCGCCGCCCGCCCACGGGGTGACATCCGGCTCGGCCCGCTCGTCCGGGGTCACGTGGTGGGCGGGCCCCTGCACGAGCACGCTCCACCCCTGCCGCCGGGCCTCGTCGATCCGGTCCACCTCGAAGCCCACCATGACCTCGACGCCCTCCAGTCCGGTCCGCAGGTCCTGGTCGAGCGGGCCGCCCGCGGCGGTGCGGAAGACGATGGCGCCGTCGTGCACGCGGAAGTTGACGGGCAGCACCGTCGGCCCGTGCGAGCCGTTGAACGCGATCCGGCCGATGCCGCCGGACGCGATCAGGCGCAGGCACTCCTCGCGTTCGAGGACCTCCAGGACGGGCTCGGCCATCGCGGGCCCGACGCCCGGCGGACGGTCGCGCCCGCCGCCCAGCAGATCCTGGCCGGTGGTGCCGAGCGCGTCGGCCAGGCGGTTCAGGGTCCCCCTGTCCGGGATGTCCACGTGCTCCTCCATGTACCGGAGGTAGCCGGCGGACATGTCCGCCCGTTCCGCCACCTGCTCGACGGTGAGCCCCAGCCGCTGCCGGTGGTACTGGATGCGGTGGCCGAAGTCGCCGGTCCCTGTCACTGTCTCCTCCTGCTCGTGGACGTCGCGCGTGACGAAGCTACCCACGCGGCCCGTACCCCGGACAGGGTCTTTCGCCCCTTCGTGGGACCAACGTCCCTCCCCCCGGGGACGCACGGCCCTACGGCGCGGCGGCCGGGAGGAGGAGCCTGGCCTGCATGGATGTCCTGGATCTTTCCCGGTGGCAGTTCGGCATCACGACCGTCTACCACTTCCTCTTCGTGCCGCTCACGATCGGCCTGTCGATCATCGTGGCCGGCCTGCAGACGGCGTGGCACCGGACGAAGAAGCCGGAGTACCTGCGGCTGACCCGGTTCTGGGGCCGGCTGTTCCTGATCAACTTCGCCATGGGCGTGGTCACGGGCATCGTGCAGGAGTTCCAGTTCGGGATGAACTGGAGTGACTACTCCCGCTTCGTCGGCGACGTGTTCGGCGCGCCCCTGGCCATGGAAGGGCTGATGGCCTTCTTCCTGGAGTCCACCTTCCTCGGCCTGTGGATCTTCGGCTGGGACCGGCTGTCGCCCCGGCTGCACCTGGCCACGATCTGGCTGGCCGCCATCGGCACCAACATCTCGGCCTACTTCATCCTGGCGGCCAACTCCTGGATGCAGCACCCCGTCGGCTACCGGATCAACAACGGCCGCGCCGAGCTGACCGACATCTGGGCCGTCCTGACCAACTCGACCACGCTGGTCACCTTCCCGCACGTCCTGTTCGGTGCGTTCCTGACCGCGGCCGCGTTCGTGCTGGGCGTCAGCGCCTGGTTCCTGCTGCGCAAGCGGGACGTCTCCCTCTTCCGCACCTCGGCCCGGCTGGCGCTGGCCGTCAGCCTGGTCTCGGCGGTCGGGGTGTCGTTCTCCGGCCACTGGCAGGCCCAGATCATGACCGAGCAGCAGCCGATGAAGATGGCCGCCGCCGAGGCCCTGTGGGAGGACGAGACCTCCGCCGGCTTCTCCCTGTTCGCCATCGGCGACGTCGAGAACGGCCGCAACCACGTCAACCTGCAGATCCCGTACGGCCTGAGCCTGCTGTCCACCAACACCCTGGACGGCGAGGTCGAGGGCATCAACGACATCCAGGCCCGCTACCAGGCCCTGTACGGCCCCGGCGACTACCGGCCGATCGTCGGCCTGGCCTACTGGTCCTTCCGGCTGATGATCGGGTTCGGCATGCTGTCGGCGCTGCTCGCCCTGGCCGGGCTCTGGCTGACCAGACGCGGCCGGCTGCCCGCGGGCCGCTGGGCCTACCGGCTGGCCATCGCCGGGATCGGCCTGCCGTTCCTGGCCAACAGCATGGGCTGGATCTTCACCGAGATGGGCCGCCAGCCGTGGACCGTCTTCGGGCTGATGCGCACCGCCTACGCCGTCTCGCCGACGGCGGACGTCCCCTCGGTGGCCATCACGCTGGTCGGCTTCACCCTGGCCTACGCCGTGCTCGCGATCATCGAGATCCGGCTGCTGGTCAAGTTCATCCGGATCGGGCCGAACGAGCAGGACGAGCCCGAGACCGCCGTCCCCGCGCTGAGCTACTGAGGAAATCATGGAAAACGTCTGGTTCGTACTGATCGCCGTGCTGTGGACCGGCTACTTCCTGCTGGAGGGCTTCGACTTCGGCGTCGGCATCCTGATGCCCGTCCTGAGCCGCGAGGAGGCCGACCGGCGAGCCGTCCTGAGGACGATCGGCCCGGTGTGGGACGGCAACGAGGTGTGGCTGCTGGTGGCCGGCGGCGCGACCTTCGCCGCCTTCCCCGAGTGGTACGCCACCCTGTTCAGCGGCTTCTACCTGCCGCTGTTCCTCATCCTGCTGGCGCTCATCGCCCGCGGCGTGGCCCTGGAGTACCGCAGCAAGAGCGACAGCACGCGGGGCTGGGACCGGGCGCTGTTCTGGGGCTCGCTCGTGCCGGCCTTCCTGTGGGGGGTGGCGTTCGCCAACATCGTGCGCGGTGTGCCGCTGAACGCCGAGCACGAGTACACCGGCACGCTGCTGACCCTGCTCAACCCGTTCGCGCTGCTCGGCGGGCTGGCCACGCTGCTGCTGTTCACCCTGCACGGCGCGGTCTTCCTGGCTCTGCGCACCACCGGCGACCTGCGCCTGGCCGCCGGCCGGATGGCCAAGAGCATCTCCCCGGCGGCGTTCCTGGTCGTGATGGCGTTCCTGCTGCTCTCGGACGGCGGCGGGGCCCCGCGGTGGGCCGCCGTGGCGCTGGTCGCGCTCGGCCTGGCCGGCGCGGTGGCCGCGACCGTGCGCGGCCGTGACGGGTGGGCCTTCACCGCCAGCGCGGTCGCCGTGGTCGCCCTGGTGGCCGCGATCTTCAGCGGCCTGTGGCCGAACGTCATGCCCGCCCTGGACCCGGCCAACAGCCTGACCGTCACCAACGCGGCCTCCAGCCCGTACACGCTGACGGTGATGACCTGGGTCGCGGCCGTCTTCACGCCCCTGGTCCTGGCCTACCAGGCATGGACGTACTGGGTGTTCCGCCGCCGCCTCACCGGCGCCGTCCGAACCTGACGGACAGCCGGATCGGCGGCGGCGCCGTCACCGCCGGGCGGCGTCCACGGCGGTCAGCACGGCGGTGGACATGGCCTGGTGGCCCGCGGCGTTGGGGTGGAGTCCCGCCGAGTCCACGCCCTCCATCGGCTCCATCCACCGCACGTCGAGGGGCTTGCACAGGTCGTGGCCCACCGAGCCGGTGTAGGTGTCGACGAATCGGGCGCCGCCCGCCGCGGCGCGGGCGGCGAGCATGGTGTTGAGGCGCTTCTCCACGTCCCGCAGCCAGGGGGCGTCGCCCTTGGCGATGGGGACGGTCGAATAGCAGTTGCTCCCGTCGTCCGGCATGATGACCGGGTAGCCGACGACGAGGACGTCCGCGCCGGGGGAGCGCCGCCTGATCTCCTGGAGCGCGGCGTCGATCTTGTCGCCCGTGGCGGCGATGCGCCCGGCGAGCTGGTCGATGCCGGCCAGGGTGTAGCTGGCCTTGCACGGCGAGCCGCCGGGGTTGAGCTTGCCGAGGATGACGCAGCGGCCGATGATGCCGCTGACGTTGATGTCGTTGCCGCCGATCCCCAGGGTGACCAGGTCCGTCTCCGGGCGGAGCGCGTCCAGCTGGGGCGGGGCGGCGCCCTGTGAGCCGGTCATGTGCGCCGTGGTCGCGCCGGCGCAGCTGACGTCCGTGAAGGTGGCGACGGTCCGCGCGGCGGCGGTCAGAGTCGGGTAGTTGCGGTCGGAACGGCCGCAGTTCGCGTCCGTCTGGGTGGGGATTCCGGGGCCCGCGGTGTAGGAGTCGCCGAGGGCCACATAGTGGCCGACGGCGGTGCCGCGGGCGGAGGCGTGCGCGGTCGGCGTCGCGAGGACCGCCGTGACGACTGTCGTGACGGCCGCCGCGGAGAGCGCGAGGGACTTCTTCCTGAACTGCCGGCTGGACCCGAGCATGGCCACCTTCTCTGGACGGGGGGTGAGGGCAGGGGCCGGCGCCCGGCGGCGGGCCGGCGCGTCGGCGGAGGCGAACGCCGCGCACGCAGGGCGAACCCGCGGCGCACGGCCATTTCCTACCAGGTGGTTAGTTTTGCCGGGGCGCGGGCGTCCCGTCAAGATCCCGGTCGCGGTCGCCTCCGGAACGGCGTACGAGCGTGGTGATCATCGGCCGGGCGCGGCGCGTAGGGTGGTGACCCGAGCGGATACGATCCGTTCGCAGGCGACGCCGGGAAGGGCGGGTGATGGTCCGGTGGCGCAGAGGGCGACCGTCTACGACGTCGCTGAGCGGGCAGGCGTCTCCATCGCGACGGTCTCGCACACCTTCCGGCAGCCGGAGAAGGTTCGCCCGGCGACGCGCGAGCTGGTCCTGCAGGCCGCGCGGGCCCTCGGCTACGTGCCGAGCGGCAGCGCGCGCGGGCTCGCGAAGGGCCGCTCCCAGGCGCTCGGCCTGTACGCCTTCGACATGTTCCTGCCCGCCGACCTCGGCGTCCAGGATCTCGACGCCATGGTGGCCCGGGAGCTCGACGGCCTCGGCGACGTGCGGCGGTTCCCGCTCTACGTCGACGAGATCCAGCGCGGGTTCGAGCTGGAGGCGCAGCGGCTGGGCCGCCCGGTGATGCTCGGGTCGGGGGCCAGCCGCGACTCGCTGGGCAGCTTCGACCTGGCCGGCAGCGTCGACGGCCTGGCGATCTTCCCGGGCGGCGCGGCGCGCGATCTGCTGGAGCACGTGGGGCGCGGCGTCCCCGTGGTGATCTTCAGCAGCCCGCCCATGCACGACCCGCTGCACCACATCACCGTGGCCAACGAGAGCGCCGTGCGCGAGCTCGTCGATCACCTGGTCGAGCGGCACGGCCGCCGGTCTCCCGCGTTCCTCGGCGAGCCGGCCGCGCCCGACATCGCCGCCCGTTTCGCCGGGTTCCAGGCCGCGCTGGCCGCGCACGGCCTGCCGGTCCCGCAGGAGCCGTTCGACACCACCGCGCTGGCCCAGGACAGCCTGCGCTCGTTGCGCGCCGCCATCGCGTCCGGCGACGTGCCGGACGCCCTGGTCTGCGCCACCGACCAGCTCGCGCTCACCGTGCTGGACCTCCTGGCCCGGCACGGCATCCGGGTGCCGGAGGACGTCGCGATCACCGGTTTCGACGGGATCGTCGCCGGCCGGCTCTCGACCCCGACGCTGACCACGGTCCGCCAGCCGTTCGCCTCGATGGGACGGCTCGCGGTGCGCATCCTGACCGACACCGCGGCGGGGGTGTCCCACCCCAGGTCGTACGTGCTGCCGACCCGCATGATGCTCGGCCGCAGCTGCGGCTGCCCCTGAGGAAGTTTTATCTCGATTGCGCAATGGGGCTGGATTTATGGCGAGTTAAGCGCATAAATTCTCAGCCGTTCGGGGGAGGCAACACAGGCCGACAGGAAGGAACTGGCCGTGCGACACAGATCAACAGTGGCGGCCCTGGCCGCGATCGCAGCCGCGACGGCGCTCACCGCGTGCGGCCGGGCCGACGAGGGCGCCGGGCGGGCCCAACCGTCCTCCAGCGTCGCGGCCAAGGCCGCCGGCGCGATCACGATGTGGGCGATGGGCAACGAGGGCGACCTCCTGCCCGAGTTCGTGAAGAAGTTCGAGGCCGCCAACCCCGGGGTCAAGGTGAACGTGACCGCCATCCCCTGGGACTCGGCCTACCAGAAGTTCCAGACCGCCATCGCCGCCGGGAACGTTCCAGACCTGGCCATGATGCCCGGCCTGCCGGTGTTCAAGGACGCCTTCGCACCCGTGCCCGCCGCCATCGACACCGCGGGCATGTACCCGGGAGCCGTCTCGACCGGCACGATCGGCGGCCGGCTCCTGGAGGTGCCGTGGTACGTCGACGTCCGCGCGCTCTACTACCGGACGGACCTCGCCCGCAAGGCCGGCTGGGACAAGCCCCCGGCCACGTGGGACGAGCTGCGGCGGATGGCGGCCGACCTGCAGCGCAAGGCCGGTGCGAAGTGGGGCATCCGGCTGCCCGCGGGCACGACCGGATCGTTCCTGTCCTCGCTCTGGATGCCGTGGTCCAACGGCGCGGAGCTCATGAACGCCGACAAGTCCGCGTGGACGCTCGACACCCCGGAGTTCGCCTCGGCGTACGAGTACCTGGCGTCGTACTTCAAGCAGCGCATCGCCGATCCGAACGCCGACACGGCGCCCGCCGCCGCGGTGAAGGACTTCCTGACGGGCACGACGCCGATGCTCGTCGCCGGCCCCTTCCTGCGCGGCGCCATCTCCCAGGCCGGCGGGGACGCGTTCGCCGGCAAGTACGCGACCGCGCCGCTTCCGGCGGGGAAGAGCTCGACCTCGTTCGTCGGAGGCGCGAACCTCGTGGTCTTCAAGGCCGCCAAGAACCCTGATTCCGCCTGGAAGCTCGTCCAGTGGCTCAGCGAGCCCCAGACCCAGGCGGCCTGGTACAAGGTCAGCGGCGACCTGCCGGCGACCCGGAGCGCGTGGCAGGATCCGGCGCTGGTCGCCGACCCGACGCTGGCGGCGTTCGCCGAGCAGCTCAAGACGGCCAAGGCGCCGCCGCAGCTGGTCGGCTTCGACAAGGTCGGCGCGGCGGGCGACTCCGCGATCGAACAGATCATCAAGGGCGGCCGGCCGGTGGCGGACACGCTGCGCAGGCTCCAGCAGCAGGCCGACGGCATCGGGGTGTCCTGAGCGGTGTCGAACCCCATGTCGCCGACCGCCCCCGGACGGGCGCGCGCCCCCCGTGACGTGCGCGCCCGCCGGGCGGCGGGGGCCAACTCCGAACGCCGGCGCCGCCAGACGGCGGTCGCCTGGCTGTTCGCCGCGCCGTTCGTCGTCGTCTTCGCGGTGTTCATGGTCCTGCCGATCGCCGGTTCGATCGGCTTCTCCTTCACGGACCTGACCGCGCGGGACATCCAGTCGCCCTTCAACGTGAACTTCGTGGGTCTCCAGCAGTACGCGGACGTCCTCACCGATCCGGAGTTCCAGAACGCCGCCGGGGTGACGGCGCTGTTCGTCCTCATCGGCATCCCCGCCACGGTGGCGCTCGGGCTGGGGCTGGCGCTGGCGCTCAACTCCGGGATCCGCCGGCTCAGGCCGATCTACCGCGTCGCCTTCTACGCGCCGGTGGTCACGAGCGTCGTCGCGGTCTCGGTCATCTGGCGCCACATCCTGGCCCGCGACGGGCTGCTCAACATGGTCCTCGCCCTGGTCGGCGTCGACGGGCCGGACTGGCTGAACAGCACCACCTGGGCGCTGCCGTCGTTGATCCTGATGGCCGTCTGGCGCAACACCGGGACCCTCATGGTGATCTTCCTGGCCGGGCTGCAGGCCGTCCCGGCCGACGTCGCGGAGGCTGCGGCGATGGACGGCGCCGGGCCGTGGCGCCGCCTGCGCAGCATCACGCTGCCGCTGCTGCGCCCCACGATCCTGCTGGGCTGCGTGCTCATCTCGGTCGGCTACCTGCAGTTCTTCGAGGAGGCTTTCGTGATGACGCAGGGCGGGCCGCTCGGCTCCACGCTCTCCATGACCTACTACACGTTCAACGCCTTCGGGTTCGGCGACTTCGCCAAGGCGTCCGCGGCGAGCTACATCATGTTCGTCGTCATCGCGGCGGTCGGCGTCCTGCAGTTCCGCCTGCTCAGGAGGGCCACATGAGCCGGCCGGGACGCCTGACGGCGCGCTCGCTCACCTACGTGGTGCTGACCGCCGGCGTGGTGCTGTGGCTCGCGCCGTTCGCCTGGATGGTGCTGGGCGCGTTCAAGACGCAGGACGAGATCTTCGCCGACCCTCCGACGTGGTGGCCGCACGCGCCCACCGGCGGGAACTTCGCCCGCTGGCTCACCGAGCTGCACTTCGGCACCTTCTTCGGCAACAGCCTCGTCGTCGCCGTGCTCACCGTGCTCGGCAACCTGCTGTTCTGCTCGATGGTCGGCTACGCGCTGGCCAAGATGGACTTCGCCGGGAAGCGCGTCCTGCTCGGCGTCGTGCTGGTGACCATCATGGTGCCCGGCGTGGTGACCTTCGTCCCGCTCTTCGTGATCGTCGCGAAGATGGGCATCCTCGACACGTACGGGGCCCTGGTGCTGCCGTTCCTCACGCAGCCCGTGGGCGTCTTCCTGATGCGCCAGTTCATGCTGGACATCCCCGACTCGCTGCTGGAGGCCGCGCGCATCGACGGCGCCTCCGAGACGAGGATCTTCACCCGGGTCGTGCTGCCGCTGTGCGGCCCCGCGCTGGCCACCCTCGGCATCCTCACCTTCCTGGGCTCGTGGAACAACTTCCTGTGGCCGCTCGTGGCGAGCCAGACCGAGTCGATGTACACGCTGCCGGTGGCGCTCTCGCTCTATTCCACCGGCCAGTACGCGACCGACTACGGCACGCTGCTCGCCGGCGCCGTGCTGATCATCACGCCGATCCTCGCGCTCTTCGTGTCCCTGCAGCGCTACTTCGTGCAGGGCATCGCCACCATGGGCCTCAAATGACCACACCTCCGACACCCAAGACAGGATCGAACATGGCGACTTCGCAGCCGCTGGCCTTCCCCGACGGTTTCCTGTGGGGCGCGTCGACGGCGGCCCACCAGGTGGAGGGGAACAACGTCGGCAGCGACTTCTGGCAGGCCGAGCACGACGGGAGCTGGGGCCTGCCCGAGCGCTCGGGGGACGCCTGCGACAGCTTCCACCGGTGGCCCGAAGACCTGGACATCGCGCGCGACCTCGGTCTCAACGCCTACCGGTTCAGCGTCGAATGGGCCCGCGTGGTCCCCGCCCCGGGTCACCCGTCACCGGCCATGCTGGACCACTACCGCCGGATCATCGAAGGGTGCGGGCGGCGCGGGCTGACCCCCGTCGTCACGCTCCACCACTTCACCAGCCCCGCGTGGCTGGGCGCCGGTGGCGGATGGACCTCCGGGGAGGCGGTCGCGCATTTCGCCGACTACGTCCGCGCGGTGCTGCCGATCCTCGACGGCGTGCGCTGGGTCTGCACGATCAACGAGCCCAACATGGTCGCCCTGATGGCCGCGCGCCGCAGGCACGGCGCCGGCGAACCCGTGCCCTCCTTCGTCCCGCCGGATCCCGGCGTGACCGCCGCGCTGGCCCGCGCCCACGAGGCGGCCCGCGACCTGCTCGCCTCCGTGCCCGGACTGCGATCGGGATGGACGGTGGCCAACCAGAACGTGCAGGACCACGGCGCCGGCCCCGACCGCACCGCCGAGCTGTCGTACCTGCTCGACGACCAGTACATCGACCTGGCGAAGGGCGACGACTTCATCGGCGTGCAGGCCTACAGCCGCCTGCGCGCGGGCGAGGACGGCGTCATCGCGCCCGGCCCGGCCGACAGACGCACGATGATGGGCTGGGAGTACTACCCCCTCGCCCTTGAGGACGCGGTCCGGCACACCGCCGCCCGGCTCGGCGGATCGACACCGCTGCTCGTGACCGAGAACGGCATCGCGACCGGCGACGACGACGAACGCGTCGCGTACACGACGGAGGCCGTGACGGGCCTGGCCCGCGCCATGGCCGACGGCGTCGACGTGCGCGGATACCTGCACTGGTCGCTGCTGGACAACTACGAGTGGGGATCGTGGACGCCCACGTTCGGCCTCGTCGCGGTCGACCGGACCACGTTCCGGCGCACGGTCAAACCCAGCGCCCGCTGGTTCGGGCGGCTCGCCCAGAGCCCGGCGGCCGTTCTGGGGGAAGAGGCCGCGTCGTGACGGAGAGCCTGGACGTGCTCCTGGACGCCGCGGACCTGGCCCGCTTCGTCGACGGCGCGGCCGCCCTCGACCCGGGAGCCCATGGCGGCCTGCGCCCGCGCCGGCTGCCGCCGTGGGCGCGCGCCCAACATGACGACCCCTGGTTCGACCTCATGGAACAGGCGCCCACCGGCGTCTCGCTCCGCTTCGCCACGAGCGCGACCCTGCTGCGGCTCCGCCTGCACACCCGCTCGCTGCGGCCGGCCGGCACCGAGGCCGCCAGGCCGCACAGCCTCGCCGTCGTCGTCGACGGCGCGGTGGCGGAACACGTCGCGATCCCCGAAGGGGACGTCGTCGTCATCGGCGCCGGCCGGCACGTCGCCGGCCGGGAACACCGCGATCCGTCCGCCGTGACGGTGGCCCTCGTCCCCGGCGGCGGGGAGAAGCAGGTCGAGATCATGCTGCCGCACGACTGCGCGGTCGAGGTCATCGGCCTGGAGGCCGACGCCCCGATCTCGCCGCCGTCCGCCGGCGGCTTCCCGCGCTGGACGCATCACGGCAGCTCCATCAGCCATGGGCTGCAGGCCGCCACCCCCGACCGCACCTGGCCGGCGCGGGTCGCCCTGGGCACCGGCTGGCGCCTGCGCAACCTGTCGTTCGGCGGGAACGCGCAGCTCGACCCGTTCGTCGCCCGCATGATCAGGGACACCCCCGCGGACCTGATCACCCTCAAGATGGGGATCAACCTCGTGAACGCGGACTCGATGCGGGCCAGGACGATGCTGCCCGCGGTGCACGGCTTCCTCGACCTGATCCGCGAGGGCCATCCGGACACGCCGGTGGTCCTCATCACCGCGATCGCCTGCCCGGCGCACGAGCACACGCCCGGGCCGACCGTCGATCGCGGCGGCACGGCCGCCGGGGCGGAACGGGCCCTGGAGGCCGACGACGGCGCCCTCACGCTGGCCGCCACCCGCCGGATCATCGAGCGCGTCCACGCCGGGCGCGTCGCCGACGACCCCCACCTGCACCTGGTGGACGGCCGTACCTTGCTGGGCGAGCAGGACGCGCGCCTGCTGGGCGACGGGCTCCACCCCACGGAGGAGGGGCTGGGCCTCATCGCGCGGCGCTTCCAGGACACGGTGGCCGGCCTGCCGGCCCTGGCGGGGCTGCTCGGAGGCCGGCGATGAGGGCCGCGCTGGTGCCGTGGCCGCACACGGTCGCGCTCGACCACGCGACGACGACCGTCCTGCACCCCGGTCGCGTCGAGATCCGGGCGGACGATCGTCTGCGCGACGTCCGCGCGTGGCTCGAAGGCGAGTTCGCCCGCCTCGCCGCCGTCCCCTCGGCGGGCGACCCGCTCCCGTCGCGCGTCGTCCTGCTGATCGGCGAGGCTCCCGCCGACGTGCCGCCCGCCGACGGCATCGCGCCGGAACAGCTCCCCCCGGACGAGCGGCACACCGTGACGATCGCCCCAGGGGAGATCACGGTCACCGGGCCGAGCCCGCACGCGGTCCTGCGGGGCGCCGCGACGCTGGTGCAGCTGGCGGAGTGCGCGGCGGGCCGGCTGCCGGTGGGGCGCATCGCCGACGGGCCCGCCCTGGCGTGGCGGGGCCTGATGCTCGACGTCGTCCGGCATCCGTTCCGCCCGGACGAGATCCGCCGCGTCATCGACCTGCTGACGCGATACAAGCTGAACGTGCTGCACCTGCATCTCACGGACTCCGGCGGCTGGCGGCTGCAGTCCGCGGCCCGTCCCGCGCTGGACGCGACCTCGCCCGGCGAGCTGATCACGCGGCGCGAGCTGGCGGAGCTGACGGCGTACGCCGGAGCGCGCGGAGTGACGATCGTGCCCGAGATCGACCTCCCCGGCCACGCCCACGCCGCGATCCGCGCCTACCCGGGGCTCGCCGGCGACGGGACCGCGGCCCGCCTGGGCTACGTGGATCCGGCCATGCCCGGGGCCGAGTCCTTCATCGCGGAGACCGTCACCGAGTTCGCGCAGGCGTCCGGTGCCCGGTTCGTCCACGTCGGGGGTGATGAGCCGTTCGGGATGCCCTTCGCTGCGTACACGCGCGCGGTCGGCGCGGCCGTCCGCGCGGCGCACGAGGCCGGCAGCCGGGTCGTGGCCTGGCAGGAGACGGTACGCGCCGGGGCGCTGGGCGACGGCGACCTCGTGCAGCTGTGGATCGGCGCGGAGACGAGCATCGACGCCGACGCCAAGAAGGCGGAGCTGCCGGAGTCCGCGCACACGTTCGTCGACCAGATGGTGGCGTTGTTCGCCCTCGCGCCGTCCGACGGGCCCGCCGCGGCGGCGGCCGGGCTGCCGGTGCTGCTGTCCTCCAGCGACGTGCTGTACCTCGACCGCCCGTACGCCGAGCCCGCCGCGGACGCCGAAGGGGAGGCACGACGGGCCCGGCTCGGGTTCCGTGACTATCCGGCCAAGACCCTCCGGCAGATGTTCGACTGGACCCCGCGGTCGTTGGTGTCGGGGCTCGACGTGCGCGTCGCGGGAGTGGAGGCCGCGATCTGGTCGGAGACGATCACGTCCTTCGACGATCTGGCGTTCCTGCTGCTCCCCCGTCTCCCGGCCGCGGCCGAACGGTCCTGGACGCGTGAGCCGGCGACCTGGGAGGACCACCGGGCACGCCTGCGACCGCACGCCGCGACGTGGGAGGCGACGGGATGGGGAGCGGCGTACCGGCCCGCGGCGGAGCGGTGACTCCTGCCGCGGACCGGGAGCCCGTCGCGGTCAGGCTCGCACGGGCGACCCGCCGAGCTCGGTCACCGTCAGGGCGCGCAGCAGGTGCGGGTGCAGGCCCTCGGCCCGCGACCGGGGCAGGCCGGCGGCGAGCGCGGCGTCGGTGAGCGCGGCCCGCGTCCAGGCCAGGTCGACCCGCCGGCCCGCCTCGCCGGTCAGCAGCGGATGGTCGGCGGGCCGGTCGCCGCACAGGCGGCGCAGCGGGCGGCGCAGGTAGGGGGCGAGCGGGAAGGCGACGATGTCGCCCCGCCCGTCGTGCAGGGTGATCAGCACGGGGTCGCCGGCGCCCACCAGATGCACGTCGCACGGGGTCAGCCGGGCCAGCGCGTCGACGGACGCGCCGGTGGACTCCAGCAGCCCGACCGCCACGGCCTCGGCTAAGCGCCCTTCCTCGGCCAGCAGGGCGACCCCGCCGCGCAGCAGCCGCCGCTCGGCCGGGGTGGGCGGGTGAGCGGCCGGCGCCGGGAGAGCCGGCCCGTGCCGACCGGCGAAGGCGTAGAACGAGGCCAGCACGGCCCGCCTGCGGATCACCGTCGCGCGGGCCAGCGGCCGGCCGGACGGCGCCAGGCCGGCCGTGAGGGCGGCCAGGCAGTAGGCGTCGACCTGCGACCCGGCCCCCAGCACGTCGCCGCCGGGATCCTGCCCGCGCAGCCACCGCAGGTAGGAGGCCAGCACCCGCAGCCGCGTCCGCCGCAGGGCCGGGGACGGCCGCTCCAGCAGCCAGGCCGCCGCCACGCCGGCCGCCGCCGGACCCAGCCCCTCGACGACGTCGACGTCGGCCGCGGGGACCTCGCCCCCGTCGCCGGGGCCGCGCCGCGGACGCAGCCCCTCGATGCGGGAGACGAGGCCGCGGGCCTCCTGACCGGTGCGCGCGCCCCAGGACGCGACGGTGCCCTCGGCCATGCTCAGCACACGACCGGCACGGCGACGGGATCGGCGGCTGGGTCGGCGGCGGCTCGTGCCGGGGCACAACAGGACGAAAGGGAGGCGTGGAGGACGTCGCTGCTCGCGCCCAACGGACCCATCATGATCTCGATCGTCTCATGGAACTGCGCCCGCGGGCTCCATCCGGCCGGGCCGCCGGGGCCGCCAGGCCCCGGGACGCGGCCGTCCGCCGAGGTCAGGGTTCGATCAGGCCGGCGCGGATGGCGTAGCGGGTCAGGTCGAGCCGGTCGTTGAGGCCGAGCTTGGCCAGGATGTTGCTGCGGTGGCGGTCGACGGTCTTGGGGCTGATGACCAGGGTGTCGGCGATGGCCTTGGTGGAGTGGCCCTCGGCGATGAGCTTGACGATCTCCTCCTCGCGGGCGGTCAGCAGGCTGTCGGGCAGCGGCTCGCCGTGCCGGTGGCGGTGGAGGTAGTCGCGGATCAGCGCGGTGACCGCCCCGGGGTAGAGGAACGGCTCGCCGCGCATCGCCGCCCGGCACGCCTCGATGAGGTCGCGGTCGGCCACCGACTTCAGCACGTAGCCGCAGGCCCCGGCCTTCAGCGCGGCGAAGAAGTACTGCTCGTTGTCGTACATCGACAACATCAGCAGGCGGATGCCGGGCCGGCGGCGGGAGATCTCCCGCGCGGCCTGCAGGCCGGTCATGCGCGGCATGGCGATGTCCAGGACGACCAGGTCGATGTCGTGGGTGCGGACGGCCTCGACCGCCTCGGCCCCGTCGGCGGCCTCGGCGACCACGGTCAGGTCGGGCTCGGCGTCGAGGATCAGGCGGACGCCCTGGCGGACGAGCGCGTGGTCGTCGGCGAGCAGGATGCGGGTCATCGGGCGTTCTCCTTGGCCGCGCCGGGGACGGTGAGGACGATCTCGGTGCCGCCGCCGGGCGGCGAGTGCACGCTCAGGCGGGCCCCGATGAGCAGGGCGCGCTCGTGCATGCCGCGGATGCCGGCGCCCGGCTCGCCGATGCCGCCCCGGCCGTCGTCGGTGACGCGCAGGACCAGGTCTCCGTCGTCGGGTGTCAGCGTGAGCGTCGCACTGGTGGCCTGGGCGTGGCGGGCGACGTTGGTCAGGCTCTCCTGGGCGATGCGGTAGAGCACCAGCTCGACCTCGGAGGTGAGCGGCGGCAGCCCAGGAGCCAGTCTACGCGTGACCTCGACCGTGCCGGTCTGCGACAGGTCGGTGGCCAGCGCGGTGAGGGCGCTGGTCAGCCCCAGGTCCTCCAGGACGCCGGGGCGCAGCCGGTGGGCGACCTGGCGCACCTCGTCCAGGCTCGTCCTGATCGCCTCCTGGGCGTGGCCGAGCTCGCCGGCCAGCTCCGCGGGCGCCCGGTCGCGCACCCGCTTGAGCGCCAGGAGCGCGACGGTGAGGCTCTGGCCGATCTCGTCGTGCAGCTCGCGGGCGATGCGGCCGCGTTCGGCCTCCTGGGCGGCCAGGGCCTGCGCGCTGGCCACGCTACGCTCCTCCTCCAGGCGGTCGAGCATCTGGTTGAAGGTGTCGGTGACGCCGCGCAGGTCCCGGTTGCCGGCGGGCAGCCGGTCGTGGGTGTGCAGCAGGTCCACCCGCCGCATGAGGGCGGTCAGGGAGGTCAGCGGCGCCAGGCTGGCCCGCACCAGGAACGCGTTCGCCGCCAGGATCAGCGCCAGGCCGATGAGCAGCACCGGGACCTCGGTCAGCAGCACCGGTGAGGAGACCGTCGCGGGGGACAGCGCCAGCACGAACGTGCCCGCGGCGAAGACCAGCGCGTTGATGACGAACAGGCGGCGGAACAACGCCTGGGCCGGGGTGCGGCCAGGCGGCTCCGGCGCGGTGGCGACGGCGTCTTTCATGCCTCCAGCCTGGGCGTTCGCCGCCCGCCCTGTCCACTGACCCGGCCCGGATACGGTCCCGCCCCCACCCGATATGGGGGCCGGACCCGATGGGCGCGGCCCCTCGCGCGGTGATGGCATGGTCTCCCCGGAAAACAGGGACGGACCGTAAGGAGGTGGGCGATGCGTGGCACGGACCTTCTCCGAGCCGCGGCGGCAGGACCGCTTCTCCTCCTGCCCGCCCGCGGGTCGCGGTCCGTCCCCCGGGGCCATTCGACGCGCGGGCCGCGCCGGGGGCCGGCCGCCGTCCCGTGGCCGGGGCCGGGCGCCTGAGCCGCCCCCGCCGCCTTTGTGACCTTCGCCCATGCCCCCGCTGGAGGCTCCCCATCAAGATCCGCCATACGACCGTGCCCCGAACCGGCGCGAACCGTCGTCTCCCGACCACTCCGACCACCGTGGACGGTGCCATGCGAGCACAGGACATCGCCGTCGCCCTGCCGACCGTGACGGCCCGCGACTCCGTAGGACGGGCCGTCCGCCTGATGGTGGTCAACCGGCTTCCCGGACTCATCGTGGTGGACGAGCGGGGCAGGCCGGCGACCGTGCTGCCGGGCACGCAGGTGCTGCGGCTGGCCATCCCCGGCACGTACCAGGAGGACCAGGCCCTGGCCCGCACCCTCGACGAGAGCGACGCCGAGCTGTTCTGGCAGGAGCTGGCCCACCTGACGGTCGGCGACTGCCTGCCCAGGCCGCCCGCGCGGCCCGTCACCGTGCCGCCGGACGCGACCCTGCTGGAGGTGGCGGCGCTGATGGCCCGCACGCGCAGCCCGCTGGTCGCCGTCCTCGGCCCGGACGCCACCCTCACGGGGGCGATCACCCTGGAACGCCTGCTGACCAGCCTGGCCATCACGAGCCTTCCGGACTGATCCGCATGAGCGCGATCCTGGCCCTATCCATCTTCGTGGTGGCGTTCTTCTTCATCGCCACCGAGAAGGCCGACAAGGTCAAGGTCGTCCTGGTGGCGGCCGGCCTGATGACCGTGCTGGGGCTGACACCGGGGGAGGAGGTGTTCTCCTCAGGGCACGCGGGCATCGACTGGAACGTCATCTTCCTGCTGCTCGGCATGATGATCATCGTGGGGGTGATCAAGCAGACCGGGCTGTTCGACTACCTGGCGATCTGGGCGGCCAAACGCTCGCGGGGGCGGCCGTACCGGCTGATGGCGATGCTGATGGCCATCACCGCCGTGGCCTCGCCGTTCCTGGACAACGTCACGACGATCATGCTGGTCGCGCCGGTGACGGTGATGGTGTGCGGGCGGCTGCGCATCCCGGCGCAGCCGTACCTGATCGCCGAGGTGCTGGCCTCCAACATCGGCGGGGCGGCGACGCTGATCGGCGACCCGCCGAACATCATCATCGGCAGCCGGGCGGGGCTGACGTTCAACGACTTCCTCGTCCACATGGCGCCCGCGGTCGTGGTGATCTTCGGGGTGTTCGTGCTGCTCACCTACCCCCTGTTCCGCCGGTCGTTCCACTACAACGCCGAGCACGTCGCCAAGGTGATGGCGTTGCAGGAGCGGCGGGCCATCACCGACCCCGCGCTGCTGGCGCGGTCGATGACGGTGCTGGCCGGCGTGGTGACGGCGTTCGCGCTGCACTCCGTCCTGCACCTGGCGCCCTCGATCATCGCCCTGGTCGGCGCGGGGGTCATGCTGCTGGTCTGCCGGGTCGAGCTCGGGGACGTGCTGCGCGAGGTCGAATGGCCCACGCTGGTGTTCTTCGCCGGGCTGTTCGTCATGGTCGCGGGCCTGGTGCACACCGGCATGATGGAGACCATCGGCCGCGCCACCATCGACCTGTTCGGCGACAACTACTTCGCCGCGGCCACCTCGCTGCTGTTCGGCTCCAGCGTGCTGGGGGCGTTCTTCGACAACATCCCGTACGTGGCGACGATGGCGCCGGTGGTGGAGGAACTGGCCGCCACCGCACCGGACGCGTCCACCGGGCAGGCGCTGTGGTGGGCCTTCGCCTTCGGCGCCGACTTCGGCGGCAACGGCACCGCGGTCGCCGCCAGCGCCAACGTCGTGGCCCTCGGGATCGCCGCCCGCACCGGGAACCCGATCTCCTTCTGGCAGTTCACCCGGTACGGCATCGTCGTCACCCTGGGCAGCACGGCCCTGGCCTGGGTGTACGTCTGGCTGCGCTACTTCTGACCCGGACCGCCCGGGTCAGGGGCGCAGCCGGTGGAACAGCTCGACCCGGGCCCGGTGGTAGTCGAGGTCCTCCTCGTCGTGCGGCACGCCCGCCGCGGCGGCCTTGCGGAAGTAGGCGTGCTCCCTGCGCAGCTTGTGCCGTACGAGCTGGGCGAGCGACTCGTCGTCGAGGGGGGCCGCCGTGCCGCCCTCCTCGAGGTAGGCGGCCACGAACTCCTTGCTGGGCCCGGCCAGGTCGTCGCCCCACTCCAGCGCGGCGGCGGCCAGTTCCAGCTCGGGGGCGCCGACGAAGGTCTCGTCCCAGTCCAGGACGGCGACGATGCGGCCGTCCCTGGCCAGGGTGTTGCCGGTGTAGTAGTCGCCGTGCAGCGGGTGGCGTACGGGATGCCCGGCGTGGAAGGCCGCCAGCCAGCGGTCGAGGACCGGGTCGTGCAGGTCGGCGGCGTCCGGGGGCGGGTCGCCGTACAGGCCGGACTCCTGGAAGGCGGGCACGGGACGCGGGCCGGGACGCAGACCGGCCAGCGCGCGGTGGAGCCTGGCCAGCAGCCGCGCGCCCGCCTCCCGCTGCGCCGGGACGTCGGAGTCGGGCCAGGAGCCCTCGACGTAGGGCCAGCAGGAGATCGGCCGCCCGTCCACGACGACGACCGTCGCGCCGCCCGTGGTGGCCAGCGGGGCGACGGCCTCGGGGAGCGTGGCGGCGGCGTGCCGGGCGACGGCGTGGCACCACTCCGACTCGGCCACTCCGCGCGCGGCCGGGCCCACCCGGACGACGTGGTCGCCGAGGCGGTAGGCGGCCGACTCCTCCCCGCCGTACAGCCGCTCACCCTCTCCTTCGGCGCCCCAGGCCCGGGAGGCGGCGGCACGGATCTCGGGGGTGAGTGGCGTCTTTGCGTAGATCACCTTGTCAGGTTATGGGGCTCAGGTCATGAGCTGGGACGGCTTGTGGAGTGTTCTGCCAAGGTCGGGCGACACGTGGCGCAAATTCGGCGCTCTCCGCCGGATGGCGCTTAACCTGCACTAACAGGATCATCATCCGCTTGTCACCCCGCCGTCAGGGCCGCCGGTGCCGAGCCCGCTCCGAATTCGGGACGCTCATGATCGTGCAGTCGCAAGAAATCGCACAAAGCTCACATCCGCCCGATACCCGCCCGTCCCGGCGCGACCTGCCGTCCGCCGCCGTCTCGCGCTGCCGTTAGCGCCGCTCGGGCAAGCTCGCCGATCACCGTCTGGGAGTCCCGCGTGTCCCATCCGACTCCACCCGCAGCGCCGTCTGTCACGCCGCCCGTGGTGCCGCCAGCTGTGTCGTCCGTCGTGCTGCCCGCAGGGGCGCCCGCCGGGTCGGGGCGGGCGCGTGCGACGTGGCGGCACGTCGCCGGCTCCGGCCGGCGCGTGGAGATCAACCCGTGGCTGGCGCGGGCGCCCTGCTCGGTGCGCGCGTGCCTGCCGGAGGAGGCCGTCGCCGCCGGCCGGGCGCGCCGCGCCGCCCGGCTGTGCGGCGCCCTGCTGGTGCTGCTGGCCGCGCTGCCCGCCTTCCTCGTCATGGGAGCCGCGCCGAGGCTCTGGCGGGCCAGGACCGTGCAGACGGCGGCCCGGCTGCTGCTGCGCGCGCTCGGCGTCCGGGTCGAGGTCGCCGGTCCGGCGGGCCTCGCGGGTGAGGAGGCGGCCGGGGTGCTCGTGGTGGCCAACCACGTCTCGCTGCTCGACCCGCTGGTCATGCTGGCCGCGCTGCCCTGCCGCCTGCTGGCCAAGCGGGAGGTGCGCCGGTGGCCGCTCATCGGGACGCTCGGCGCGGCCTGCGGGGCGCTGTTCATCGACCGGGAACGCCTGTCCACGCTGCCCGCCGCGGTGGGCCTGATCCGCGCCGCCCTGCTGGCCGGGGAGACGGTCGCCGTCTTCCCCGAGGGCACCACGTCCTGCGGGCGCGAGGTCGGCACGTTCCGGCCCGCGGTCTTCCAGGCGGCCATCGACGCCGGGGCGGCGGTGTGCCCGGCCGTCCTGCGCTACTACGAGGGGTCGAGCCCGTCGAGCCGGGGGAGCTGGGTGGGCGAGGACTCGGTGACCGGGTCCGTCGTGCGGGTGGCCGGGACGCGGCGGCTGCGGGCCGAGGTGCGGCTCACCCCGCTCCTGCCGCCGCCCGCGCCCGGCCGCGGCCCGCGCGGACGGGCCGCCCTGGCCCGCGCCGCCGAGGAGCGCGTACGCGCCGGCCTCGACTGACCACACAGGACTGACCACACAGGACTGACCACACAGGACTGACCACACAGGCCCGCGCCGCGGAGGAGCGCGTGCGCGGTGGCCTCGACCGACCGTTACTCGACGTAAGGATTCACCGATGTGGGGCAACTCGCCGCCGTCCGGCCGTGGACGGAGGTGGCCGCGACGGGTCGTGCTCTGGGGCGCGGCCGTCACGTTCGCCGTCTCGCTCATGGCCGGCCTGGACGTGCACGACCGGCTCGTGCTGGGCGACATCGTGCCGCTCGGATCGCAGTCCCTGCGGGCGGACGACATCCTTCAGGACGCCTTCCACACGGGCAACGCCGACCTGGTCGTGATCGCCCGCGCGGCACGCCCGGTCGACGACCCCGCGATCGACGCCGCCGGGACACGGCTCACCGAACGCGTCTCGGCCGACCCGGGCGTGTGGCGGGTCACCTCGTACTGGCGCGGCCACGAGCCCAGGCTGCGCAGCGGCGACGGGCGCGCGGCGGTCGTCCTGGCCCACCTGCGCGGCGACAACGCCGCCCGCAACGCCGCCGCCCGCCGGATCATGGACTCCCTGCACGACCGCTACGGCCCCCTGTCGCTGACCGCCACGGGCGAGGCCCAGGTACGCGTCGAGGCGCAGGACCGCAGCGAGGCCGACCTGCGCACCGCCGAGCTGATCGCCGCGCCGCTGACCCTGGCCATCCTGTGCGTGGTGTTCGGCAGCCTGGTCGCCGCCCTGCTGCCGGTGCTGATCGGCGCGCTGGCGGTGATCGCCACCATGGCCGTGCTGCGCCTGCTCACCGAGGTCATGGAGATCTCGGTGTTCGCGCTGAGCATCTCCAGCGCGCTCGGCTTCGCCCTCGCCGTCGACTTCAGCCTGTTCATCGTGACCCGCTTCCGCGAGCAGCTCGCCCTGGGCCAGGACGCCGCCCAGGCCGTCGCCGTCACGATGCGCACCACCGGCCGGGCCATGGCCTGCTCGGCGGCCACCGTGGCGCTGTCCATGTCTGCGCTGCTGCTGTTCCCGTTCACCATCCTGCGCTCGCTGGCCGTGGGCGGGATGACGATCAGCCTCACGGCGGCCGCGGCCAGCCTCGTGGTGCTCCCGGCCCTGCTCACCCTGCTCGGCGACCGGGTCAACCGGCTTCCCGTGCCCGGCCCGTGGAACGCCGCGCGCCGGTCCGCGCCGCTGGTGGAGGCCGGGCCCTGGTACCGCCTGGCGGTCGCCGTCATGCGCCGCCCGCTGGCGGTGGCCGTGCCCACCACCGCGCTGCTGCTGGCCATGGGCGCGCCGTTCCTGGGCGCCCGCTTCGGCACCCTGGACGACCGCATCCTGCCCCCCGACGCGCCCGCCGCCCGGGCGGCACAGGCGCTGCGCGCGGAGTTCGGCGGGCAGCGGGTCGTCGGCGGCACCATGATCGTGCTGCCGGACCTGCGGATCAGCGGGCAGAGCTCCGCCGACCTGCTGGGCGGCTACGCCAGGCGCCTGGCCGCCACCGACGGCGTGCTCCGGGTGGACACGGCCGGCGGCTCCTACGCCGGGGCCGCCGCCGTCCCCGGGCCGGGCAGCCGGTTCACCGGCGAGGCGGGCACCTGGCTGCTCGTCACCACCGCGCACGAGCCGTACTCGGTGGCCAACAGCGAGCTCGTCCGGCGCCTGCGCGCGATCCCGGCCCCGGGCCAGGCGCTGTTCGCCGGGCCCGGCGCCGAGCTCGACGACATCAGGCAGAGCATCGCCGGCACGCTGCCCACGGCCCTGGCGCTGATCGCGCTGGCCACCCTGGCCATGGTGACGCTGCTGACCCGCAGCGTCGTGCTGGCCGTCAAGGCCCTGCTGATGAACGTGCTCAGCCTCACCGCCACCTTCGGCGCCCTGGTCCACGTCTTCCAGGACGGCCACCTGCGTTGGCTGGTCGGCGACTTCACCGCCACCGGCAGCATCGACGCCCTCATGCCCACGCTGATCTTCTGCGTCGCCTTCGGCCTCTCCATGGACTACGAGATCTTCCTGCTGTCCCGGATCACCGAGGAGTACCGCAGCCGCGGCGACACCGCCACCGCGGTCGCCACCGGGCTGCAGCACACCGGGCGGCTGTTCACCTCGGCCGCCGTCATCTTCGCCGTCGTCATGGCCGCCGTGGCGACCTCCGGTCTGGCCGTGCTCAAGATGATCGGGGTGGGCATCGCGGTGGCCGTCCTGGTCGACTGCACGCTGATCCGCACGCTCCTCGTGCCCGCCGTGATGCGCCTGGCCGGGCCCGTCAACTGGTGGGCGCCCCGGCTCCTGCGCGGCGGGCGGGGCAGCGGCGGCGGCTCTCCCGGCGACCCGCCGCGCGTCCCCGTCGGCGCGGCCGCGGGCGGGCCGGACGGGACCGAGCCCGCGGCACCGCCGGCGAGCACACCATGACGACCACCCGCGATCAGGACCACCGCCACGAGCGGCCGCCGTCCGGGCCGGGCCTGTCGCCGTGCACGCCGGACACCTGTCTCCGGCCGCCGGTCGCCGTCGCCGGGCCGGTCCGCCGGGCCGCCCGCCTCCTGGGCTGCGCGCTGGCCCTGGGGGCGGCCCTGACGCTGTCGGCGATGCCCGCCCGCCGCGCCGGGGCCCTGCGCGCACGCCTGACCCGCAGGGCCATGGGACGGATCGTGCGCGCGCTCGGCATCAAGGTACGGATCCCCGGCGGCGTCCCCGCCCTGGACGGCCACGGCATCCTGCTGGTGAGCAACCACATCTCGTGGGCCGACCCGCTGATCATGGCGGCCCTCACCCCGGCCCGCCAGCTCGCCAAGCGCGACATCGGGCGATGGCCGCTGGTCCGGTCGCTGGCCGCGGCCCACCGCACGCTGTTCATCGACAAGGACCGGCCGGCCGGGCTGCCCGAGGCGATCACGTCGGTCGCCGGCGCGCTGCGCGACGGGGACGCGGTGCTGGCCTACCCCGAGGGCACCACCTGGTGCGGGTCGGCCATGGGAGCCTTCCACCCGGCTCTGTTCCAGGCCGCCGTCGAGGCGGGCGCGACCGTCCGGCCGGTGGCGCTGCGCTACCGCGAAGCCGGCGCGCCCTCCACCCGCGCCGCCTGGATCGGCGCGGACTCCCTGCCGGTCTCGCTGCTGCGCGTGGTCGCGACCCGGAACCTGGTGGCCGAGGTGACGTTCCTGCCCCCGATACGCCCCGAGCTCACCGGACGGCCGCGCGCGGACCGGGCGGCGCTGGCCGCGCTGACCGAGTCGCGGGTCAGGGATGCTCTGGGCCCGGCTTGATGGACATTTGATGTGTCATACCCGGACCCGCCCGCACTCCTGGAGCACACTCGGACACGCCCCCCATCCGCCGAGAGAACGGACGGCACCATGACCGACGACCAGATAACAGACGTGCTCCGCGGCCACTGCGCGCGGGTGCTGGGCGTCAGCCCGGCCCAGATCGGCCCGCACACCGACCTGCGCGAGGAACTGGACGCCGACAGCCTGGACTTCGCCGAGCTGCACGCCGTGGTCGAGGACGAATGGGGCACCTTCGCCGACGACCGGCTCCAGCGGGTGCGGACCGTCGCCGACATGGCCGCCGTCATCCGCCGCCACCTGACGGCGGTGGGCGGCTGATGCGACCCCGGGTCGCGGTGACCGGGCTCGGCCTGCGCACGCCCGCCGGCTCCGGTCCCAAGGAGCTGTGGAACGCGCTGCTCGCCGGGCGCTCGACGGCACGGGCCATCACGTCCTTCGACACCTCCGCGCTCGCGGTGCGCTTCGCCTGCCAGGTGCCGGAACTGGACGTCTCGGCGTACCTGACCGACCGGCAGGCCCGGCGGCTGGACCGGGCGTCGCTGCTGGCGGTGTGCGCGGCGGGCGACGCGCTGGCCGACGCCGGTCATCCGCGGGTGCCGCCCGAGCGGCGGGCCGTGGTGGCGGGCAGCTCGTTCTGCGGCACCGAGACGTACGAGTCGGCGCTGCTCGACACGGCCGGTCCCGCCGCGCTGCGGCTGTCGCCGATCTTCATCCCGAAGATCATGCCCAACGCCGGCGCCGCCGCCATCGGCATGCGGTACGAGATCCGCGGGCCGAGCATGTCCGTGGTCACCGCCTGCGCCTCCGGCGCGCACGCCATCGGCGAGGGCGTCCGGCTGATCCGCGACGGCTCGGCCGACCTGGTCGTGGCCGGGGCCGGTGACGCCAACGTCACCCCCGGCATGCTGCACGGCTTCAGCCGGTGCCGCGCCCTGTCGGCCCGCAACGACGACCCCGAGGCCGCCTGCCGCCCCTTCGAGGCCGACCGCGACGGGTTCGTGCTGGCCGAGGGGGCCGCGTTCCTCGTCCTGGAACGCCTCGACGACGCCGTGCGCCGCGGGGCGCGCGTCCACGCCGAGGTGTCCGGCTACGGCCGCACCAGCGACGCCCACGACCTGACGGCCCCGGCGCCCGGCGGCGAGGGCGCCCGGCGGTGCATGGACGCCGCGCTCGCCGACGCGGGCCTGGCGCCCGAGGACATCGTGCACGTCAACGCCCACGGCACCGGGACGGAGCTGAACGACCTGGCCGAGGCGCAGGCGATCGGCCGCGTCTTCGGGCCCGCCGCCGTGCCGGTGAGCTCGACCAAGGGGGTGACCGGGCACGCACTCGGCGCGTCCGGGGCGATCGAGGCCGTGGCGTGCGTGCTGGCGATGGCCGAGTGCACCGCCCCGCCGACCGCCAACCTGGACCGGCTCGACCCGCGCTGCGACATCGACGCGGCGCCCGTGCCGCGCCCGATCGCGAGGGGGCCGGTGATGTCGAACTCGTTCGGCTTCGGCGGCCACAACGCCACGCTGGTCTTCTCGCCGGCGCGCTGACCGCCGCCGCCGGACGGTCAGCCCCGCTGGGAGACGAACACGCAGAACGGGTGCCCGGCCGGGTCGGCGTAGACCCGCAGGGGTTCCTCGTCGTCGTCGATCCGGTCCAGCAGCAGCCGGCCGCCCAGGCGGAGAACGCGTTCGTGCTGCTCCAGCAGGCTCTCGAGCGAGGACACGGTCAGGTCGAGGTGGAGCTGCTGGGGCACCCCGGGCTCCGGCCAGGTCGCCTCGGGGAGCGTCTCGACCTGCTGGAAGGCGAGCTGCGGCGCGCCGTCCCTGGTTCTCAGCACGAGCCAGTCGCGGCCGCGCTCGTCGTCGGCGCCCGCCCGCGGCGGCTCGTCGCCGGGCCGGTAGACCAGGTCCAGCAGGGACCGGTAGAACTCCGCCAGCGCCCTGGCGTCGGTGCAGTCGAGCACCACCTGACACAGCCTGATCCCGCCGTCCGTAGCGGCCATGCGCGCCTCCCGTGATCGTCCTTCGTCCGTCATGCTCTCTGCACGGCGGGACGGCACGTCAAACGCGGCGGCCTCACCAGGTGACCGGCAGGGACGCCAGGCCGTAGATCGTGGCGCGCGGGCGCAGCGGCACCTCCTCGGCGGGCACGGCCAGCCGCAGCCCGGGGAAGCGGCGCAGCAGCGCCGGGAAGGCCAGCCGCATCTCCAGGCGGGCGAGCTGCTGGCCCAGGCACTGGTGGATGCCGTGGCCGAAGCCGAGCTGCGGCCCGGCCTCGCGGGTGACGTCGAAGCGGTGGGGGTCGGGGAAGCGGGCCGGGTCGCGGTTGACGGCCGGCAGGGAGAGCGTCACGGTCTCCCCGGCCCTGATCGTCCGCCCGGCGAGCGGCACGTCGGCCCGCGCGACCCGGATCGGGCCGATGTGCACGATGCTGAGGTAGCGCATCAGCTCCTCGACGGCGGTCGCCGCGACGCCCGGGTCATTGCGCACCAGCTCCGCCTGCTCCGGGCGGCTCAGCAGCAGGAACGCGCCCAGGGCCAGCATGTTCGCGGTCGTCTCGTGGCCGGCGGTCAGCAGCAGGGTGGCCACCCCGGTCAGCTCCTCGTAGTTCAGCTCGCCGCCGGAGACCAGCTCGCCGAGCAGGTCCTGGGTGGGCTCGGCCCGCTTGCGGGCGACCAGCTCGGACAGGTAGCCCATCAGCTCGGCGCCCGCCGCGCCGCGCTCTTCGGCGGAGTTGTCCAGGTTCACCGCGCGCGCGGTGGTGTCCTGGAAGCGCCCGCGCTCGTCGTACGGCACGCCGAGCAGCTCGCAGATCACCAGCGACGGGATCGGCAGCGCGAACGCGCCGACCAGGTCGGCGGACGCTCCGGCACGGGCCATCTCGTCGAGCCGGCCGTCGACGATCTCCTGGATCCTGGGCTCCAGGAGCCGCATCCTGCGCATGCTGAAGCGACCCGTGAGCAGCCGCCGGTAGCGGGCGTGCTCGGGGTCGTCCATGGCGATGAAGAAGCCCGGCGGGACCACCAGGTCGGCCAGGCCCTCGGGCGGCGCCAGCTCCTTGATCGGCGGCGCGGCGCCCTGGGAGGTGTTGCTGAAGCGCGGGTCGTCGAGCACCGCGCGGGCCTCGGCGTGGCCGGTGACCAGCCAGCCGGGACGGCCGTCGGCGTAGATCATGCGGTGCAGCGGCCCGTGCAGCCGGGCGAGCTCGGCGGGCGGCTCGAACGGGTCCTCGCGGTCGAGCGGCAGGCTCTGAAGGATGTCCATGCCACCCAGAAAACCGCAGAGGCTGCGAATTTGCAACCTGTGCATAAAAGCAGGGCATGCAGTAGGGTGGCGCCGTGGAAGGTCATCGCGAACGCAAGAAGGCCCGCACCCGCCGTGCGCTGCTGGAGGCCGCCGTCCGGCTGTTCGCCGAGCGGGGGTACGAGCGGACCACCGTCGCCGACATCGCCGCGGCGGCCGACATCGCGCCCCGCACCTTCTTCGCGTACTTCGCGAGCAAGGAGGACGTGCTCTTCCTGCAGGCCGGCGATCGCGAGCGGGTGATGCTGGAGGCGATCGCCGGGCGGCGGCCGGGGGAGCCGCTGGGTGAGCTGCTGAGCCGGATGTTCGAGGCCATGGTGCGCAGCCTGGCCGAGGACGACGAGCTCGGCTTCGCGCTGTCGCCGCTGCGGGCGCGCCTGATGGCCGCCGAGCCCGCGCTGCGCGCCCGCGGCCTGACGCTCATGATGGAGACGCAGCCCCGGCTGGCCAGGGCGCTGTGCGAGGTCTACCCGGGGCTCGACCCGGTGTCGGCGGGGGCGGCGGTCGGGAGCTTCATGGGCGCGCTGGCCGTGGCCGGGATGGTCGCCCAGGAGCAGGGCGGCTCCGAGGGCGACGTCCTGGCCGCCGGGCGGCGCGGGATCGAGGTCGCGGTCAACGGCCTGGCGATCCTCGACCGGCCCTAGTCCGCGCGGGACCGCCCGGCGTGCACATGCCGCTCGTCACGGCTCCAGGGACTGGCGGGCGCGCAGGGCGCGGAGTTTGGAGCGGTTGCCGCAGCGTTCCATCGCGCACCAGCGGCGGGCGCCGGGACGGGAGGTGTCGACGAAGACCAGCGGGCAGTTGTCGCTCGCGCACTCGCGGATACGTTCGGCGAGCGGCCCGGACAGCAGTTCGATCATCTCCCGCGCCAGGTTCGACAGCACCTGGGTGGCCCGCACCGGTGGCGCCCATCCGGCGGTGACGCCGTCGGCGGCGAGTTCGGGGACCAGGGGTGCGGCGGTCGCGGCCCGGTTGATGGTCGTGATCGCTCCGGCGGGCAGGAGGCGGCGCGCCGCCTGGGCGTGGGCCGCGTCCCAGATCGCCTGGCGCAGGGCCTTGGCGGCGGTCAGCTCGCCGGCGGTCACGGGGACCGTCATGACCGCCGTCAGTGGTGGCTGGGCGAGCCATTCGGCCAGGTCGGCGGGCTCGTGGAGGGTCTCGAAGATCGCGTACTGACCCTCGCCGCCGGTGTGGGCGAAGTCGAGGCAGAGGGCGCCGGCGTCGAACCGGAACGATCCGCCCTTGGGGTCGTGCAGCACTCGTCCGGTTGCGTTCACTCGCATGACACCACTATAACTGGTGTCGCAACGAAACCCCTTTAACCGGTTTCAGAACGCGAGGAGAGAGAACATGGGCGTATGGCACATCAACCCCGAGGGACTTCACCGCAGCCCGGCCTTCAGCCAGGCCGTCGTGGTCGAGCAGCCGGCCAGGACCATCTACATCGGCGGCCAGAACGGCGTCGGCCCCGACGGCAAGGTCGTCGGCCCCACGGTGGGGGACCAGGCCAGGCAGGTGTTCCGCAACCTGAGGACGATCCTGGAGAGCGAGGGGGCGAGCCTGGCGAACATCGTGCACTGGCGCATCGCCGTGCTGGACGGCCACACGTTCGACGAGGGAGTGGCCGCCTTCCAGGAGGTGTGGAACCGGACCGACCCGCCGCCCGCGATCACGGTGCACGTCGTGGCCGGCCTGAACCCGGGATGCCTCGTCGAGGTCGACGCCGTCGCGGTCGTGTGACCCCGCGGGGACCGTCGACGAGATCTCGGATCATGACGAACACCGCGGACGCACCACCGGCCGGGCGGAGCACCGCCCGGCCGCCCGCCCCCCTCTGGCCGATCGTCGCCCTGGTCTGCCTGGCGCAGTTCATGATGGTCCTCGACGTGTCGATCGTGAACGTCGCGCTGCCCGCCATGGAATCCGACCTCCGCCTGGGCGCCGAGGGGCTGCAATGGGTGGTCAACGGCTACCTCCTCACCTTCGCCGGGTTCCTGCTGCTGGGCGGCCGGGCGGCCGATCTCTACGGCCGCAGGCGCACCTTCGTCGCGGGCCTGGCCGTGTTCGCGATCGCCGGCCTGGCCGGCGGGCTCGCCACCACGCCGGAGCTGCTGATCGCCGCGCGGGCGTGCCAGGGGCTCGGCGCGGCCGTGGTCGCCCCCGCCACGCTGACGATCCTCACCACCACGATCCCCGCCGGGCCGGCGCGGGCCAGGGCCATCGCCACCTGGGGCGCGGTCGGGGCGGCCGGCGGGGCGGCCGGATCGCTCGCCGGCGGGCTGCTCACCGACTACCTGTCCTGGCGGTGGATCCTGCTGATCAACGCGCCGATCGGGGCGGTCGCCGTGATCGCCGCGCTGCGCCTGCTCGCCGAGAGCCGCGACACCGGCGCCCGCGGGCTCGACCTGACCGGCGCGATCACGGTGACGGTGGGGCTGTCGGCGCTGGAGCTGGGCATGCTGCAGACCCCCGCGTACGGCTGGGGTTCGGCGCGCGCGCTGGTCCCGATGGGCGTGGGCGTGCTGGCGCTGGCCGCGTTCGTCCTGGTGCAGGCCCGATTCGCGCGGGCGCCGCTGATGCCGCTGCGGATCTTCCTGGCCCGCTCGGTGTCCGGCGCGCTCCTCGTGCAGTTCCTGCTGGGGGCCGCGGGCTTCGCGCTCTGGTACTTCCTGTCGCTCTACATGCAGCAGGTGCTGCGCTACAGCGCGCTCCAGGCGGGCCTGGCGTTCCTGCCGCACACCCTGGCCATCGTCGTCGCCTCCAAGGCCACGCCGTGGCTGGCCGGCCGGGTCGGGCTGCGTCCGCTGCTGGCCACGGGCGCGCTGGTCTCGGCGGCGGGTTTCGCCTGGCAGGCCACCATCACCCCGGAGAGCGGCCTGCTCACCGGGATCGTGCTGCCGGGCGTGCTCATCACCGGCGGAATGGGGCTCACCTCCGCCCCGATCGCGATGACCGCCACGGCCGGCGTCGGCCCCGGCGAGGCGGGGCTGGTCTCCGGCATCCTCAACTCCTCCCGCCAGGTCGGCGGCTCACTCGGGCTGGCCGCGCTGACCACCCTGGCCGCGGCCCGCACCGGCGCGCCGACCTCCGGGTACGCCCTGGCGTTCTGGGCCTGCGCCGGCGTCGTGACCGCCGGGGCGGTCGCCGTGCTCGCTCTGCCCAGGGCCTCGAACGAACGTCGCTGACGGGGGATCGCGTCCGAAAGTGGACATCGTCCCCGGGTGGCGCGTGACGGGTCGCGGGGCAGGGAAGAGGTGCCCCCGTCCCGTCGGAGGAAAGGGAACCTCATGATCACGCTGGTGAGACGGCTCGCCGTCATCTCGGTCTTCGCCCTTGCCGGGGCGTCCCTGCCCGCTTCGTCCGCGTACGCGATGGGCTCGTGGGTCTGCACCGGCGGCTCCCGCACCTACCTGGGCAGCGTCGTCGGCTACCACATCCTGGGCTCCGGCTGCACCGGGGAGGGTTCGGGAGCCGGGGCGATCACCATCCCGTCGGGCACCTACGGCTGCGCGGTCGTCAACCCGACACCCCAGCTGGGCATCGTCAGCGGGCTGAACTGCTGATCCCCGCCTGGTCACGTCATCGCGACCGGTCGAGCAGCCACCGCTCGACCGCCGCGCTCATCCGGCCGCCCGCCTCCAGCGCCGCCGCCTTGGCGGCGGCCGGGTCGGTGTGCGCGGCCTGGCCGAGGATGACGCCGAGCACCAGATGCCCCCGTACGCGGGAGGCCCACATCAGGTTGCCGCCCGCGGCCGTGCCCGAGCCGGTCTTGATGCCGATGACGCCGTGCCTGTTCAGCAGCGTGTTGGTGTTGTGCAGCCGCCTGGAGTCCCCTGGGACGGAGGTGTCGGTCTGCGCCACCACCGCCCGCAGCACCGGGTCGCCCATCGCCGCCCTGGCCAGCCTGAGCTGGTCGGCGGCGGTGCTGACGGTGCTGTCCTCGTTGCCGCTGGCCCCCGTGTACGTGCTGTGCGTCATGCCGAGGCGTCGTGCGGCGGCGTTCATCCGGGCCACGAAACGCTCCTGGGAGCCGGCGTCCCAGCGGGCCAGGAGCCGGGCCACGTTGTTGCCCGAGGGCACCATCATCAGCTCCAGCAGCCGCCGCAGCCGGACCGTCCGGCCCTGTACGAGCGGCACGGTGGACTCCAGCCGCGACAAGGACTCCTCGGCCGCCGTGCGGTCCACGGTGATCGGCGGGCCGTCGTCGCCGGGCCGGAGCGGGTGGCGGCGCAGGATCACGTAGGCGGTCATCACCTTCGTCACGCTGGCGATCGGCACCGGCCGCAGGTCGCCGCTGACGCCCAGGCTGCCCACGTCCGCCACCTCGACCGCCGCCTGCCCCTCCGGCGGCCACGGCAGGGACGCGTCCCCGGTGACCGAGGGCGCGCCGGCACAGCCCGACAGAACGCCCGCCAGCAGCAGAAACATCAAGGAACGTCGCATACCGCCAGGTTGTGCGACCGGCATGTCCGTACGGCCGTGGCCGTGCATCCACCCGCGCTCAGCCGTGTATCAGCCCGGCATCAACCCGCCGGGAGGCGGAGGACGGCGACCGCGCCGCCGTCCGGGGCGTTGGCCAGGGTCAGCTCGGCGCCGATGACCCGGGCCTGGCCCAGCGCGATCGTCAGCCCCAGGCCGTGCCCGCGGCCCCGCTCGGCGGCGCCCGTGCGGAACCGGCGCGGCCCGTCGGCCAGCAGCTCCGGCGGGAACCCCGGCCCCCGGTCGCGCACCTCGATCACGTGGTCGCCGACCGCGATCTCCACCGGCGCCGCGCCGTGCCGGTGGGCGTTGAGCACGAGGTTGGCCAGGATCCGGTCCAGACGCCGCGGATCGGTCTCGGCCACCGGGTCCCCGTCGGCCAGCACCCGCGCCTCGACCCCCACCCGGGACGCCGACTCCGCGGCCAGCCCGGCCAGCGGCACGCGCACCCGCTCGGCGACCTCGGCCCCGGCGTCCAGCCGGGACACCTCCAGCAGGTCCTCCACCAGCGTCCGCAGCACCCGCACCCGGTCGCGCACCAGGTCGGTGACCTCGCCCTCGTCCAGCAGCTCGACCACGGCGACCAGGCCCATGAGCGGGGTGCGCAGGTCGTGCGCGACGTCGGCGGTGAACCGCTGCTCGGCCAGCAGCCGGTGCTGCAGGCTCGCCGCCATCGAGTCCACGGCGGCGGAGATGCGGGCGATCTCGTCCCGGCCGCGGGCGTTCGTCCGAGCCGCCAGGTCGCCTCCGGCGATGCTGCGGGCGGTGCGCGCGACCCGCCGCAGCCGCCGGTTGGGCAGCTCGGCCGCCAGCACCGACAGCGGCACCACGCCGGCCAGGGCGAGCAGCCCGGCCTTGGCCATGTTCCGGTCGAGCGCCTGCAGGCCGAGCAGCTCGGAGCCCATCGCGATCTGCACGCTCACCGCCTCGTCGCCGCCGCCGTACGGCTGGACCGCCCACATCCACGGCTCGTCCCGGTGGTCGAGCCCGTACCAGACCACCCGCCCGCCGGGCCGCAGCCGGTCGGCCAGGGCGGCGGGGAGCTCGTCCACGGGCACCACGTCCTCGGCGGTCCCGGAGGCCAGCGACTCCTCCAGGGCCGCCTCGGCCCGCGCCTGGCCGATGTCGAGCGCCCGCTGCCAGGTCGCCCGGTGCACCAGCAGCCCCACCACGGCGGCGACGACGGTCGCGGCGAGCGTGACGAGAGCGGCGATCTTCCAGCGCAAGGAGGCCGGGTTCACGTGACGGCCAGCTTGTAGCCGAACCCGCGCACGGTCTCGACGCGCTCGGCGCCGATCTTCCTGCGCAGCCGCTGCACGCACAGGTCGACCACGCGGCTGTCGCCGTCCCATCCGTAGTCCCACACGTTGCGCAGCAGCGTCGCCCGTTCCAGGACGATGCCGGGATGGGCGGCGAACTCCAGCAGCAGCCGCAGCTCGGTCGGCGACAGCTCGACGCGCCGGCCGGCCCGCCGCACCTCCAGCGCGCCGGTGTCCACGCTCAGGTCCCCGAACTCCAGCACGGCCGGCCCCGCCTCTGGCCCGGCGGCCGGCGTACGGGCGAAGGTGGCCCGGCGCAGCAGCGACCGGATCCTGGCCACCAGCACCGGCAGGTCCACCGGCTTGACCACGTAGTCGTCGGCGCCGCCCTCCAGCCCCGCCACGATGTCCAGCCCGTCGCCGCGGGCCGACATCATCAGGATCGGCACCTGGCTGGTCTCCCTGATGCTGCGGCACACGCTGATGCCGTCGAGGCCGGGCAGCATCACGTCCAGCAGCAGCAGGTCGTGCTCGCCCGTACGGGCGGCCTCCAGCCCGTCGAGCCCGTCGGCGGCCGTGGTCACCCGATAGCCGTACCGTTCCAGGGCCATGCCCAGCGACGTGCGGATCACGGTGTCGTCCTCGACGAGCAGCAGGGATGTCATGAAATCGCACCATACCTAGCGAAGTGCATTGACTGGTTCCATCCGGGCGGCGCGCAGGGCCGGATACAGGCCCGCCAGCAGCCCGACGACGGCCCCGGCCGCCGGCGCCAGGACGGCCAGCGAGACGTCGAGGACGGGCGTCCACTGCTTGACGGCGCAGACCCCGACGATCACCAAGATCCCCGCGGACGCGCCCAGCACGCCGCCGATCAACCCCGTCAGCGTGGACTCCAGCAGGAACTGCGCCGCGATGTGGCGGCGCGCCGCGCCCAGCGCCCGGCGCAGCCCGATCTCGGCGACGCGTTCCATGACGGTCACCAGCGTGACGTTGGCGATGCCGACCGCGCCGACGACCAGGGAGACCAGCCCGAGGATCAGGAACAGGGCGTTGACGTCGCCCTCCACCGCGTCGCGGGCCCTGGTGGGGCTGGGCGGCGAGATGACCTGGAGCAGGGCCTCGTTGCCGGGGCTGAGCGCGGACGGCGCCTGCCGGGCGATCAGCTCGGCGGCCCCGAGCGCGGTGTCGACCAGGACGCGGGTCACGGTGCCCAGGCCGTAGGGCCGGCCGGCCGTCGGCGGCAGGATGACCGCGCTCGCCAGGCTCTTCTCCCGCCGGAGATCCCCGAGCACCCCGATCACGGTGTACGCCCGGGTGCCGATGAAGACGGCCGGAGCCCGCTCCAGCCCGGTGATGCCGAGCAGCCGGGCCGCCTGCTGGCCCAGCACGACGACCCGGTCGCCCCGGGCGACGTGCCCGGCGTCGAAGTAGCGGCCCTGGATCATCCTGCCCTTGACCGCCGCGGGCAGGCCGGGGCTGCTGGAGACCACGGTCAGCGTCTGGTCGGTGACGCGGGCCGGGTCCACGACGTCGTTGGAGCGGACGACGAGGTTGGCGCTGCGGTCGGACTCGGCGAGCGCGGCGGCCGAGACCACCCCGCGCAGCCGGGTCACCCGGCTCACGTCGGCCCATCCGACCAGCGGGAACGGGTGGGCCGGGACCTCGACCGTGACGGAGGTGGCGGTCAGCTCGTCGAAGCGGCCGACGATCTGGTTGCCGGCCGTCGCGGCGACGCCCAGGGTCACCACGAGCGTGGTGATGCCGAGCACGGTGCCCAGCGTGGTCAGGGCCGAGCGCACCGGGCGGGCCAGCAGGCCCGCCACGGCCTCGGTCAGCAGGTCGCGCGGGTGCACGTCTACTCCTCCGTGAGGACGCCGTCGGTGATGCGGACCCGGCGTCCGGCCCGGTCGCTCACCTCGGTCTCGTGGGTGATGACGACGACGGTCATCCCTTGGGCGCGCAGCTCGTCGAACAGGTCGAGCACTGCGCCGGTGTTCCTGCTGTCGAGGTTGCCGGTGGGCTCGTCGCACAGCAGCAGCGACGGCTCGCCCAGCAGGGCGCGGGCGATGGCGGCGCGCTGCCGCTCGCCGCCGGACAGCCTGCCGGGCAGGAAGTCCACCCGGTGCGACAGGCGCACCCGGTCGAGGGCCCGCATGGCGCGGTCCCGCCGTCCCGCGCGCGGGACCGTGCCGTAGACCTCGGCCAGCATGACGTTCTCCAGGACGCTCCGGTGCGGCAGCAGGTGGAAGGACTGGAAGACGAAGCCGATCCGGCCGCCGCGGACGGCGGTGCGCGCCCCTTCCCGCAGCGTGGTGGTCTCGATGCCGTCGAGCCGGTAGCTGCCGCGGGTCGGCCGGTCGAGCAGGCCCAGGGTGTTGAGCAGGGTGGACTTCCCCGACCCCGACGGGCCGACGACCGCCACGTAGTCCGCCCGCTCGACCCGCAGGTCGACCGACGACAGCGCGCGGACGGGCGGGTCGCCGGGGAACTCCTTGGTCAGCTCGCGGAGGTGGATGACCGGCTCAGCCACTGTTGACCACCACCCGCTCGCCCGGTTCGAGGTCGCCGGTCACCTCCACGGCGCCGTCGGCGGACAGGCCGGTGCGCACCTGCACCTCCTCGGTCCGGCCGGGCGCGGTCTCCACCCGCACCCTGGCCCTGCCGTCCGCCGCCGTGACGACCGCCGCGACCGGGACCACGAGCGCCTCCCCTCCGGTGGCGCCGATGGTCACGCGGACCGTGACGGGCGCGCCGGCGAGCTCGCGCAGCCCCTTCACGGCGGCGGGCGTGACCGTCACCGGGACGGCGCCCTTCGCGTCGCGCCCCGCGACGGCGGTCACCGTGCCGGGGACGGTCGTGCCGGAGTCGGTCTCGATGCTCGCCGCCAGCCCCGCCTTGACCCGTTCGGCCTCGGCCGCGTCCACCGAGCCGGACACCACGAAGCCGGAGCCGGTGACCGTGGCGACCGCCTTGTCCACCGGCTCGCCCGCCTTGACGGCCGGCTTGTGCAGCCGGACGGGCAGCCGGGGCAGGAAGACGATCTCGCCGGGCGGCACGGTGGTGCCGTAGGTGCGGGAGAACTCGGCCAGCAACGCCCGCGCCGCGGCCAGGTCGCTGCGCGCGTTGGCCACCTTCAGCCTGGCGGGGGAGAGCTGCCTGGCCTGCCTGAGCGCCTGCTCGGCGACGGCCACGGCCTCCCGCGCCACCCGTACGGCCTTCTCCCGCTCGGCCAGCCGTTTCGCCCGCGCGGCCCCGGCCTCCTCCCGCGCGCGGTCCAGCGCCGACCGGGCGGCGGCCAGGTCGGCGCGGGCGTTGGCGACCCGGAGTTCGAGCAGGCGGGTGTCGGCGCGCGGCGTCGCCGTGGGGGCGGCGCCGGGTGCCGTGGACGGCATGACGGTCGGCGTGACGGTCGGCGCGACGGTCGGCGTCGCCCTGGCCTGGGCGAGCTCCTGCTCGGCCGCCAGCAGCCGCTCCCCGGCCGCCCGCACGGCGCTCTCGGCGGCCTCGGCCGCGGCCGCGTCCTCGGTGGTGCGGTCCTGGGCCCGCGCGCTCTTCAGCGCCTGTTCGGCCGCCTTCAGGTCGCGGCGTGCGCCGGTCACCCTGAGCTTCAGCGGGAGCACGTCCATGCCCTGGTCGAGGGCCCTGCTCTCGGTCGCCAGCACTTCCCGCGCGGTCCGTACGGACCGCGCCAGCTCGTCGCGCCGCTGCCGCAGCTCCAGGGTGGGCTGCTGGGCCTCGTAGCCGCGCCGGGCGTAGAAGCGCGACACCGCGGCGACGGTCGCGCCGTCGAACACGCCGGTCACCGGCACACGGTGCCCGAGCCGGCGCAGCGCCTTCTGCACCTGCCGGACGTCGTCCCCCTCGGCGCCGGGGACGATGCCGCGGTGCATCGGCACCCTGCCCGCGAAGACGAACACCGGGCGCCCGTTCACCTCCATCAGCACCGCGCCCTCCACGAGCTTCCCCCGCCGGGGAGCACGGGTGGCCCGCTGGACGGTCTCGCCGCCGCCCACCACCCCGGCCAGCGACACCGGACGGGGGGAGCCGTACTCCAGCGTGCCGCTGACGACGACGGTGGCGACCAGCCTGCGCCGCTCCACCTCGACGGTGACCAGCGACGGCACGGGCGGCCTGCGCGCCGCCGCCTCGTCGGCCGGGGAGCGCAGCCGGGTGCCCACCCCCCAGCCGGTCCCGGCGACCGCCAGGACCACGGCCAGCACGAGCAGCAACTTGCCGCGAGGGGTGCGCATCACTGCTCTTGGAACCCGTACTTCACCCGGGCCTCGTTGGTGAGCCGCCGTTGCAGGGGGACGGAGGCCGCGTAGAAGTCCTTGCCGCACTCCAGGTCGACCAGCGCCGACCTGATCTCCTTGGCCAGGTACGGCCGGGCCGCGGCGGCCGTGACCTTGCCCGCCTTGCCGAGCCGGTCGGCCTGCTCGCCCCACAGCGTCTGCCCCCGCGCGCCCAGCGCCAGCGGCCGGGCGGAGGTCACCCGCTCGCCCTCGGACTTCAGGCACTCCGCGAACGGCCCGGCCAGCTCCACCAGCTTCGGATCGCCGTCGAGCGCCTTGTCGATGTTCTCGATCTCGGTGCTCATCTGGTCCTGGTAGTCGGTGAGCGAGGTGACCTTCAGGCCGTTGACCTGGCGCAGGGCGCTGACCCGGCACTCGTTCATGGTCTTGAGCCAGGCGTCCCGCCGGGCGCCGGAGAGCCCGGCGAGCGTGGCCTGGTTGGGATCCGGGGCCCGGGTCTCGGTAGGCTTGGGGTAGACGATCGCGGAGAAGACGCCGAAGCCGTTCCTGCTCCGCTCGGCCTTCATCGCCGCGTAGTCGGCCGGGTCGGCGTCGGGCGTCCCCGGCCGGCTGACCGAAGGCGTGTAGGCGAAGCCCTTCTGCTTCATGCAGGTGGCGATGACGGTCTCCCGCTCCCGGAGCTTGCCCGCCCCGGCGTCGCCCCCGCCGGACGCCGGGGCGGCCTGTCCCGCCGGAGCCCCTCCGCAGCCGGTCAGCACCGCCAGACCGAGCAGACCGCACACCAGCACACGCATCAAGGGCTCCTTCACCGTGGGGACGCGCCGCCCTCCGCGACGCCTGGCCACTCTTGAGCCCTTTTCCGTCCGCCCGGCCTTGGCCGGGTATCACCGGGCGCTCGGCCGTGTATCAGCCGTGTATCAGCGCCCGTAGCCAGTCATCAACCCCCACGAGAAAGGGAGAAGAGCCGTGCCGAATCACGTTCTCACCGGCACCCCCGGCGCCGGGAAGACGGCCGTCCTGCGGCTGCTGGAGATCCACGGGCACACCGTCGTCGAGGAGGCGGCGACGGACGTCATCGCCCTCGGCGAGGCGCTCGGCCGCGCGGAGCCCTGGCGCGAGCCCGCCTTCGTCGACGAGGTGGTCGCTCTCCAGCGGCGGCGCCAGGAGGCATCGCCCGCGGGCGGCGAGGCCACCGTCTTCTTCGACCGTTCGCCGGTCTGCACGCTGGCGCTGAGCCGCTTCCTCGGGTTTCCCACCTCGCGCCTGCTCGCCCGCGAGGTCGAGCGGGTGGTGGGCGGGGGGACGTACGACGGGAAGGTGTTCTTCGTCCGCAACCAGGGATTCGTCCGCGCCACCTCCGCCAGGCGGATCAGCTACGAGGACTCGCTCGAGTTCGAGCGCCTGCACGAGCGGACCTACCGCGACCTCGGGTTCGAACTCGTCGAGGTGCCCGCCGCGCCGCTGGCCGACCGTGTCGCGCTGATCGAGCGGGCCGTCAGCCCACCCGGCCGCTCTTGACCAGCGCCCAGCACAGCGAGGCGAACGCGCCGGTGGTGGTGATCGTGCGGACGAGGTTGTAGCCGGCCCACTTGGCCTCGTCGAACGCGCGGCGCACCGCGGCCAGGTCGGCGATCCGGTCCGGGTCGCCGGCCGCCTTGATGGCGTCGTTGAGCGGCACGTTCACGGCCACCGTGAGCACGAAGGCGACCAGGTAGAGCACCAGCGCGACGATGATCCAGGGCAGCACCGCGCGCACGTTCTGGCCGAGGTGCAGCGCGGCCGCCAGGCCCGTGAAGGCCAGCGCGCCGATGAAGCTGAGCATGAACCAGGGATTGAGGATCGCCCGGTCGATGGCCTGGAACGCCCCGACGAACGTGCGGTCGTCGGTCGCGCCGAGTCCACGCATGATGGTGTGCGAGTAGAGCCCGAAGACGCCCGCCGCGAGCCCGGTCGCCATGGTCGCCACGATGAGCACGACGGTGCGCAGAACCGACATCAGTGTGTTTCCCTCCTGGTTTCGCGCCGGACGTCCCGGACGCGCGAGGACAAGTCAACGCGACAGCGGGGGAGCGCGGCCATGGCCGAGACTCTCCCGCCCATACGCCGGGCTCCACGGGGCCGCCCGGCGCCGGCAGGTCAGGACGCGGGCGGGTTCCGGCGGGCGGTGACCAGCGCGAAGGACAGGTACTCCCCCTGGTCGGCCTCGAGCATGGCGATCGTCGCCGTCTCCTGCCGGGCGCGGGCCCACAGCAGCCAGTCGTGCCATCCGCCGTCCTGCAGGCGCGCGGACGTCACCGTGACCAGCTCGGTGATCTCCCACTGGAAGCGCCACCAGTCGGCGGTGTGCCAGGCGATGGCCTCCCAGCCGACCAGCGCCTTGACGTGGGCAGGGATGTGCCCGAGGTCGCGGACCTCGCGGGTCATGCCGGGCGTGGCGACGCCGAGCTGCCCGCCGGGCCGCAGGAAGCGGACCAGGTAGGGCAGGTAGGAGTCGGCCGTGCCGAAGTACTCGAAGGCGTCCACGCTGACGATCGCGTCGAAGGACTCCTGCTCGAACGGCAGCGCGTGCGCCTCGGCCCGTACGGCCCGGACCCGGTCCGCGACGCCCGCCTCGGCGAAGACGGCCGCGGCCTTCTCGGGCGCGACCCACAGGTCGGCGGCCACCACCTCCACCCCGAACTCGCGGGCCAGGAAGACCGAGGTCGCGCCCAGGCCCGAGCCCAGGTCGAGCACCCGCATGCCGGGCCGCAGGTCGAGGTCGCGGGCCAGGTCCTCCAGCAGCCACAGCGGATGGGGGCCCATGTCCAGCCCGAGCACCCATTCCGGGTCGTATTTGGAGGAACGCGGATAGACGTCGGGGCGCACGAGGTCCTGGATCGCTGACACAGCGGGCCATCCCACCACGAAGCCCCCGCCCGTTCAACCGGTTATGTGCCGCCGGGTCCGGATCAGGCGGCGATGACGGCCGCGCCGGCCCGCGCCGCCGCCGCGCCCGGCTCCAGGATCACGCCGAGCACGTCGGCCGCCTCCCGGGCCAGGGCCCGCGAGGCCGCGGCGCTGCCGTCGCGGTCCAATCCGGGGTCACCGGGTGAGGTGCGCGAGCAGGGCGCCGGCGGCCGGGTTGGCGGGGACCGGCGCGCGGCCGGCCAGCACGACCGTCCTGGCCGGATCGGGCTGGCGGATGCGGACGGTCGGCAGCCCCTCCCGCTCGGCCACCCGCCGGGGGACGATCGCCACCTCGATCCCGGCGCGCACCAGGTCGACCAGCAGCCGGATCTGGGTGACCTCGCAGGTGATCTGCCGGTGCAGCCCGCACCCGGCGGCCAGCCGGCGCACCGCGGTCTCCAGCCCGGTGCCGGCCTTGAAGTCGACGAACGGCTCCTCCGTCAGCTCCGACAGCAGGGCCCGCTCCGCCCCGGCCAGCCGGTGCTCGGACGAGGTCATCAGCACCAGCTCCTCCTCCCAGGAGTCGAACACGGCCAGCCCCGCCGGCAGCTCGGCGCCGTCGAGCGCCAGGTAGGCCAGGTCGAGCTCGCGGGCCAGCAGCGCGTCGAGCAGCCCCGCCACCGGGGCGTCGCGGACCGAGATCTGGATGCCGGGCCGCAGGCGGTGGAAGGCGGCCAGCTCGGCCGGCAGGTCGACGCTGGTGAGCGTCTGGATGGTGCCGATCGCCACCCGGCCGGTGGCCAGCCCGGACACCGCGGACACGGCGTCGGTGGCCGCCGCGGCGTCGGCCAGCAGCGCCCGCGCGGCCGGGAGGAAGGCGTGCCCGGCCGGGGTGAGGACCGGCCGCCGCCCGGTGCGCTCGAACAGGTCGGCGCCGAGCTCGCGTTCGAGCTTGCGGATGGACGTGCTGAGCGCCGACTGCACGATCAGCTCGGCCCGGGCGGCGGCGGTGAAGCTGCCGTGGGTGGTGACGGCGACGAAGTGGCGGAGCTGACGCAGTTCCATCCATCTACGATAGCGATGACTGCCAGCGAGACGATGTGTTGGATCGATCAGTACACGCCAGGACATGCTGGTCCGCATGGAACAACACGTCCCCGCCCTGTGGTCGGCCGCCTACTGCTCCCGCCGTCCCGCCCCGGTCCGGCTCGCCGGGCGGGGGCTGCTGAAGGTCCTCGACTTCGTCCGGGCGCTGGCGCTGGCCGACCACCACACGTTCGTCTCGCACTGAGCGGGTCTCAGCCCGAGTTCTCGCGGTGCCGCAGGAGCAGCAGCGCGATGTCGTCGGTGTGCGGGGCGTGGTCGAGCAGCGTCCCGGCGATTTGCTGGAGCTGCTCGCGCGGGGCGCTGGTCAGGTACGCCGCCAGCGTTCCGATGGCCTCGTCCAGGTCCACGCCCGGCGCCTCGACCAGCCCGTCGGTGTAGAGGGCCAGGACGGCGCCCGGCGGGAACGGCACCTCCACCGTGGCGTACTCGGCGTCGGCGTCGATGCCGAGCAGCAGGCCCGCCGGGATGTCGATGATCTCGGCCGGCATGTTGGGCGGGCGCAGCAGCGGCAGGGGATGACCGGCGTTGGCCGCCCGCAGCGTGCGCAGGCGCAGGTCGAAGTAGATGAGCAGGCAGCTCGTGAACAGGTCGGTGTCCAGGTCCATGAGCAGCCGGTTGGTGTGCTGGAGCACGTCGCCCGGGCTGGCCCCGACGGCGGCGTGGGCGTGGATGGCGGTGCGCACCTGGCCCATGAGCGCCGCGGCCGTCATGTTGTGCCCCTGGACGTCCCCGATGACGGCGGCGGCGGTGGTCTCGTTGAGCCGGATCAGGTCGTAGAAGTCGCCGCCGATGCCGACGCCGCGGGTCGCGGGCACGTACCGGGCGGCCACCTCCAGGCCCGGCATGTCGGGCAGGCTGCCGGGCAGCAGCGAGGTCTGCAGGCTGTGGGCCAGCCGGTCCTTGGTGTCGTAGAGCAGCGCCCGGTCCAGGGCCTGGCCCATCAGCCCGGCCAGCGTGGTCAGCGTCGCGCACTGCTCGGCGGTGAACGGCCGCGGATGGTCGAAGGCCAGCTGGCAGACGCCGAAGGTGTCGTCGGAGACGGTCAGCGGCAGGAAGGCCCAGGCGGCCATCCCGTCGTCCTGGGCGGTCTCGGGGAAGGCCCGGCGCAGCTCGTCCCGGTCGGCGAAGAAGGCGGGCTCGCCCGTGCGGACGACCTGCTCGGCGGGGCTGGGCGCGGCCAGCGTCTGGCCGTCGAACCGCTCCAGCACCTCGGCGACGTAGCCGTGGGAGCCGACGATCCGCATCCGGCCGCTCTCGGCCCTCATGATCGCCATGGCCTGGGCCTTGAACACCGGCATGACGTGGTCGGCGATGAGATCGACGACCTCCCGGACGTTCAGCGCCCGGGTCATCGCCGAGGCCATGTGCAGGAAGTTGTAGAAGACGTCGGCCCGCGGCAGCCCGGAGTTGTCCGGCGTGAAGGCGCGCGCGGGCCGCTGCGCGGACAGGTCGGCCGCCGAGGGGGTGATGCGCAGGCTCAGGCCCGTCGGGTCCGGGTGCAGGACGAACTCCAGCTCGTGGCCGTCCGGCCGGCGGGCCGAGCAGGAGGCGACCTGCTGGCCGACCACCGCCGCCCGACAGCGGTCCTGGAACGCCGGGTCCTTCAGCCACGTCGCCGTCTCCCACAGCGGCGTGCCCAGCAACTCCGAGACGGTGGTGCCGAGCAGGCCGGCGGCGGCCGGGCTGGCGAAGGTGACCACGCCGTCCAGGTCGAGCGCGACGGAGCCGTCCCGCAGCCGGTCCAGGAAGCCGGCCGCGGCCACGGCCTCGTACGGGTCGGGCATCGGCGGCGGCACCGGGGTCAGCACCCGCGGCTCGCCGCCGGGACGCAGCGGACATCCGCTGTCGGCGGCCTGCTCCAGGACGGCCGCCAGGCGCTCGCTCGTGGCGGCGATGACGTCCTGCTCCGGCCCGCTCAGCTCGGACGGCCGCCCGTCCGGCCAGAGCAGGATCCACGAGCCCCACATGCGGGAGTCGCTGTGCAGGGGCGCGGAGGCCGAGGCGAAGGCGTACGGGAAGGCCAGGGCCGTGCCCGGGAAGCGGCGGGCCAGCTCGTGCGCGGTCGGCACCCAGACCAGCTGCCCCTGGCGGACGGCGGCGGCCACGGGCGCCCCGCCGTCCAGCCTGACGATGGTCCACGGCTTGACGAGCTGCGCGGGCAGCCCGATCTCCGCCTCCATCATCAGGACCTGCGGGGAGCCCGTCAGGAGGTACACCGCGCCGATGTGCGCGCCGGTGTCCCGGGCGGCTTGGGCGAGCTGCTCGTCCAGCGCCGAGGTGTACGGCCGGGTCCCCTCGTCGGCGTGGCCGCCCACGGACTACCTCGTTCCGTCCTGCGCTGACGTCGGCGCCGCGTCCCGTTGATCGCCCATAGGACAACTGTAGATATCCGTATTGGGGGTGAAGCTCACCGTTGCCGGATTCTGGTGAAGAGGTGGGACGAATATGAGCTTTCCGGTGGCGGTCCGTCTGGTGGGGCCAATTGGCCGGAACGTGACAAACCGGCGGGGTTCTCGGCCAGTTGATCGCTGTCTACACTCCGGTTCGGACGCCAACCCACCCCGCCGACGGGGAGGGGAGGCGGTCCAGCTCGTCACCCACCGGGGAGGGTCATCGATCTCTCCGGCATGCGCGCGTGGGGGTGACATGACGTCCTCGGCCGGTCCGGCGGGTTCGTGCAGCTCCTCGGCCAGGAGGTCTTTGTGTTGTCCCGTTCGTTCTCATCCCGTTTACGCCGGTTGACATCGTTAGCCGTCGGGCTCGGTGTCGTGCTGACCATGAGCCCGGCCGCGGCGCGGGCCACGCCGGCCCCGCCCGACAAATGGCGGTCGGTGCCGCTCACCGGCGCCGAGGTGGTCGAAGGCGCCAAGTCCCCCACCGGCAAGCTCGCCAAGAGCGACGCGGCGCTGCTGAAGGCCACCTCGCCCGCGCCGGTCAACGTCATGGTCAAGCTGGACTACGACTCACTGGCCGCCTACCAGGGCGGGCTGGCCGGGCTGCCGGCCACCAGCCCCGCCGTCACCGGCAAGGCCCTCGACACCAGGAGCGCCGAGGCCAGGAAGTACGGCACCCACATCCAGGACGTCGAGAACGCCTTCCTGGGCGAGCTGGCCAAGAAGGTCCCCGGAGCCGTCGTCGGCCAGCGTGTCAGGACCGTCTATGGCGGCATCGCCCTGCGCGTCCCCGGCAACAAGGTGGCCGACGTGCTGCGGCTGCCCGGCGCGGTCGCCGTCCAGGAGGACAAGCCCCAGCAGCTGCTGACCGACTCCAGCCCCGAGTTCATCGGCGCCGACACCATCTACGGCAAGCTCGGCGGCAGCTCCTCCGCGGGCAAGGGCGTGATCGTCGGCGTGCTCGACACCGGCGCCTGGCCCGAGCACCCGTCCTTCGCCGCCGCCCCCGGCCTGCCCGCCCCCGGGCCCACCAAGGACGGCACGCCGCGCGTGTGCAACTTCGGCGACAACCCGCTGACCCCCGCCAGTGACCCGTTCACCTGCAACAACAAGCTCATCGGCGGGCAGCCGTTCATGGAGACCTACAACGCCGTCTACGGCGGCGAGGTCTACGGCGACAGCGCCCGCGACTCCAACGGGCACGGCACCCACACCGCCAGCACCTCCGCGGGCGGCCCGGTCGCCGACGCGAACCCGCTGGGCATCAGCCGCGGCCCGATCCACGGCATCGCCCCGGCCGCCGAGGTGTCGGTCTACAAGGTGTGCGGCGCGCAGGGCTGCTTCCCCTCCGACTCGGCGCAGGCCGTGGCACGGGCCGTCCTGGACGGCGTGCGTGTGATCAACTTCTCGGTCTCCGGCGGCAGCGACCCCTACAGCGACCCGGTCGAGCTGGCCTTCCTCGACGCCTACGCGGCCGGCGTGCTGGTCTCGGCCTCGGCCGGCAACTCCGGGCCCGGCGCCGGCACCACCGACCACCGCGGCCCCTGGGTGACCACCGTGGCCGCGTCCTCGCAGTCCAGGACGTTCCAGTCCACGGTCACGCTGTCCGGCGGCGGCGCCACGGCGACGATCAAGGGCGCGTCCATCACCGCGGGCCTGGCCTCGCCGCTGCCCGTCGTCCTGGCCTCGGCGCCGCCGTACTCGCGCCCGGCGTGCGACGTCCCGGCCCCCGCCGGGATGTTCACCGGGAAGATCGTCGCCTGTGAGCGCACCCCCAACCGCGTGCTGAAGAGCTTTAACGTCAGACAGGGCGGCGCGGCCGGGATGATCCTCTACAACACCTTCCCGTTCGACGTCTTCACCGACGCCCACTGGCTGCCGTCCGTGCAGGTGGACAAGCCCGAGGCCGACACCCTGCTGGCCTTCCTCGCCGCCCACCCCGGCGCCACCGCCTCCTTCACACAGGGCGCCAAGTCCACCTGGCAGGGCGACGCGATGGCGCACTTCTCCTCGCGCGGCCCCGGCGGCGACTTCCTCAAGCCGGACGTCACCGCGCCCGGCCAGCACATCATGGCGGGCATGACGCCGACCCCCGAGTCGCCGCTGGAAGGCCCGCCCGGCAACCTCTACCAGGTCATCTCCGGCACCTCGATGTCCGCGCCGCACGTGACCGGCTCGGCGGCGCTGGTGTTCGCCCTGCACCCCACCTGGACGCCCGGCCAGGTCAAGTCGGCCCTGGAGACCACGGCCAAGACGGCGGTCACCAAGCAGGACAGGACCACCCAGGCCGACCCGTTCGACATGGGCGGCGGGCGCATCGACCTGACCAAGGCCGGTGACCCCGGACTGACCCTGGACCAGGACGCCGCCGGCTTCGTCGCCTCGGCCACCGACCCGCTCAACCGGATCGACCTCAACCTGCCCTCGGTGAACGCGCCCACCATGCCCGGCGTGATCACCGCCAAGCGCACCGTCACCAACACCACCGGCTCATCGCTCACCTTCACCGCCTCCGGCACCACCGTGAGCGGAGCCACCGTCGCCGTGCTGCCGCCGCTGTTCACCGTCGCGCCCGGCAAGAGCGCCAAGCTGAGCATCGTCGTCACCGCGCCGGAACTGCCCGACGGCCAGTACTTCGGCCAGGTCAACCTCAAGCAGGTCGGCGGCTCGCGCGCGCTGCACCTGCCGGTGGCGTTCTACCGCAAGCAGGGCGCGGTGCCGGTCGAGCAGACCTGCGCCCCGGACACCATCGCCAGGAACACCGGCGAGTCCACCTGCACGGTCACCGTACGCAACACCACGTACGAGGACGCCGAGGTGACCGCGCTCAGCACCCTGGACGCCCGCCTGCGCCTCAACAGCGTCACGGGCGCGACCAAGGTCGGCACCCAGGTCGCCACCACCAAGGCGACGCTGGCCGCCACCCAGCCCGCCCGGCCGGCGATCGCGCCCGGCGCCGGACCGGCCGGCTACATCCCGCTGGACGCCTTCGGCGTCACGCCCACCCCGATCGGCGACGAGCAGGCGCTCAACTTCACCGTGCCCGCCTTCCAGTTCGCCGGACGCAGCTACACCCGGCTCGGCGTCACCTCCGACGGCTACAGCGTCGCGGGCGGGGCCACCGGCGACGACGTCTCGCCGACGCCGCAGACGCTGCCCAATCCGGCGCGGCCCAACGGCGTGCTCGCCCCGTACTGGACCGACCTGGACGGCACCGCAGCGCCGGGCGTCCTGGCCACGATCCTGACCGACGGGGTCAACGACTGGCTGGTGGTGGAGTGGCGGCTGAACCTCTACGGCACCACTGACCTGAAGGTCTTCCAGCAGTGGATCGGCCTCAACGGCACGGAGGACGTCAGCTACGCCTACGACCCGGGGAACCTGCCCGGCTCGCCGCCCGCCGGTTACGGCCTGACGGTCGGCGCCGAGAACGCCGAGGGCACCGGCGGCGCCCAGATCTCCGGGCCGCCCACCCAGGATCTGGTCGTCACCAGCACGCCGGGGGCGCCCGGCGGCAGCCTGACGTACTCGATGAAGGTCAAGGGGGTGAGCGCGGGGGTCGGTAAGATCACGACCGTCACCTCGACCCCGCAGGTCAAGGGGATCACCGTCGAAGTGGACAAGATCACCGTCCAGTGACCCGCCGGTGGCCGCGGGCGGCACACCCGTCCGCGGCCACCGCGCCGTTCGTACAGGTCGCGCAGGTCGCGCAGGTTGCGCCGCCGAGCTCACGGCCGGGCGGCGGGTCTTCCGGATCGCCCTGGTCTCGGCGCACCTCGCGGTGGCCGTCGTGGCGGCGCTCAGGCTCGCCGGACTGCTCCGCCGGCCCGCGCGCTCCTGACGTTCTCCTAGTGGGCGGACTCGTACTTCTCGACCACCGAGGCGGCGATCCGGCCGCGCTCGCTGACGGGCAGGCCGTTGGCCTTGGCCCACTGCCGGATCTCCGAAGACTTCTCCCGGCTCAACGCGCGGCTGCCGGTGACGGCCGCCCGGCGCCCGCGCGCACCGCGATCCACGCGAACAGGACGGGCCTTCACGATGAAGGGCGCCAGTGCTTTCCGCAGCGCGTCCGCCTTCTCCTCATGAAGGTCAATCTCGTAGCTGCTGCCATCGAGTGCAAAGACGACGGTCTCATGAGCCTCCCCACCGTCTACATCGTCGATGAGAATCTCTTGAATCTGCTTAGCCATGGTGGCACTCCATGCTCGATACGGTTGTTGCGTACTGTAGCGCCCTTCAGTAGCGTGCGGGCAACTTACCTCGGCCCGGCGCCGGTGAACGAGGAGAACTCGCCGGGCACACCGCCTGTCAAAGGCATTTCAAACGCGGCCGGAACCGCGCGTGCCCGGGGTGTCACGGCGGCGGCCTTGCGTATCTCACCTGCGAATGCCCACGTCATGTTCCTGGTCGCAGGGCGGGCGGGTGGCCGCGGTGGACACCGGGTCGCCCCGCGCGCGCACGCGGACGGGGCAGGCGCGGGAAGGCGGCAGCCGCGGCGGCGCGCATCTTATCGAAGATGAATTCAAAGGTGTGCTTCAATGTGTCCGCGCCGCTCCGGCGTGCGTGTCGCCGTCGCTTCCCGGCTTCGGCGCACGGTTTTCCGGCGCTCCGCGAGCTGTGCGCCGGCCGGGGCCCTATGGCGTCAACTCCGGGCAAGCCGCAGAAGTGCAACTGCGAATGGGACGGGCCCCGGCCGCCTTGTGTCCGTTTATTTCCGGCCGATTTATCGGCGACGGGACGGGCCGGGGCGCGTGACAATGGGCCCATGCGCTACCTGGATGCGGCGGACCCGCTGGCGGTGTCGGCGGCGGAGGCCGTGCGGCTCGGTGACCTCGACGGCGTGCGGCGTCTGCTGGCCGGGCATCCCGAGCTGGCCCGCGTCCGGCTGGGCGAGGCGGGCGGGGCGTCCCGGACCCTCCTGCACGTCCTCACCGACTGGCCGGGCCACGTGCCGCGCGGTCCCGCCGTCGTACGGGAGCTGGTGGCGGCCGGGGCCGAGGTGGACGCCCGCTTCGCCGGCCCGCACGCCGAGACGCCGCTGATGTGGGCCGCGAGCTGCGACGACGTCCCCGTGCTCGACGCCCTGCTGGACGCCGGAGCCGATGTCGAGGCCACCGGCGCGGTGATCGGCGGCGGCACGGCGCTGTCGGACGCGTGCGCGTTCGCCCAGTGGGACGCCGCCCGCCGCCTCGTCGAACGCGGCGCGTCCACGCGGTTGTGGGAGGCCGCCGCCCTCGGGCTCATGGACCGGGTCGCGGCGGCGTTCGAGGCCGGGACGCCGTCGCGGGCGGAGGTGACGCAGGGGTTGTGGGCGGCCTGCCACGGCGGGCGGTCGCAGGCCGCGGCGTTCCTCCTGGAGCGCGGCGGCGACCTCGGCTGGGTGGGCTACGACGAGCTCACCCCGCTGGACGCCGCCCGCCGCGCCGGCGCCGACGACCTGGCGGCCTGGCTCACGGCACACGGCGCCCGCCCGGGACCCCGGCACCCCGCCGGCTGACCCCCGCTCAGGCCCAGGCGCCCCGCCGGCCGGCCCCGGTTCAGGCGCCCGCGTCGCGCGCGGTCTCGGTGGCGCGGGTGAGGAGGGCGCGGCGTTCCTGGTCGCTGTGGGCGACGGCGGCGGCCCGCCGGAACAGCGCCGCCGCGCGGCCCGGGTCGCCGTCGCGGGCGGTGAGGTCGGCCTCGGCGGCGATGGCCAGCGGATGGCCGTCGAGCTCGGCGCGGGAGCGCTCCAGCAGCGCGAGCCCGGCCCGCGGCCCGTGGGCGTACCCGTGCGCGACGGCCCGGTTGAGCTCCACCACGGGCGTGGGGTGGAGCAGGGCCAGCTCGTCGTAGCAGCGGGCGATCCGCGACCAGTCGGTGCCGGGCAGCGAGGACGCCGTGGCGTGGCAGGCGGCGATACGGGCCTGGAGCCCGTACGGGCCGCCGCCCTCGACGGATGCCAGCAGGGCGAGCCCCTCGCCGATCGCGGCCCGGTCCCAGCGGGAGCGGTCCTGCCGGTCGAGGGGAACCAGGTCGCCGGCGGCGTCGCGGCGGGCGTCCCGGCGGGAGTGCTGCAGGAGGAACAGCGCCAGCAGCGCCGTCACCTCCTCCTGCTCCGGCATGAGCCGCCGCAGCAGCCGCGCCAGCCGGATCGCCTCCTCGGCGAACGCGGGCTCGCCGCCGGCGTCGTACCCTTGCGTGAACAGCAGGTAGAGGACAGCCAGCACCCCGGGCAGCCGCTCGGCCAGCGCCGCCCCCCGCGGCACCCGGTACGGGATGCCCGCCTCGGTGATCTTCCGCTTGGCCCTGGTCAGCCGCCGGGTCATCGCCGACTCGGTGACCAGGAAGGCGCGGGCGAGGTCGGCGGTGGGCACCCCGCAGATCGTCCGCAGCGTCAGCGCCACCCGCGACTCCAGCGCCAGCGCCGGATGGCAGCACGTGAAGACGAGCCGCAGCCGGTCGTCCACGACCTCCTCCTCCCGCCCGTCGCCGGGCCCGTCCTGGACGGTCAGGGCGAGCGCCGCCAGCTCGGCCAGCTTGCGGCGCTCGATCGAGACGCGGCGCAGCGCGTCGATCGCGCGGTTGCGCGCCACCGTCATGAGCCAGCCGCCCGGGTTGGACGGCACGCCCTCCTCCGGCCACCGCCGCACGGCCAGCGCCAGCGCCTCCTGGGCGCAGTCCTCGGCGAGGGTCCAGTCGCCGGTGACCCGGATGAGGGCGGCGACGATCCGCGGGTACGCCTCCGCCGCCGCCTCCTCCAGGTGTGCTCTCACTGCTCGAAATCGGCGAACGGCCGCAGCTCCAGCCGTCCGTGCCTGGCCATCGGATGGGTGCGGGCGACTTCGACGGCCTCGTCGAGGTCGGCGCATTCGAGCAGGTCGAAGCCCACGATCACCTCCTTGGTCTCGGCGAACGGCCCGTCGGACAGGACCAGCTCGCCGCGGCGCACGCGCACGGTGGTCGCGGCCGAGTCCGGCGCCAGCACCGCGCCGCGCACCCGCCGCCCGCGGGCGTCGTTCTCGGCCACCCACGCCTCGACGTCGGGCAGGTTCTCCTGGTCGGTGTCGGGCTCGGTGTCGGTGCAGACGAACATCATGTACTTCATCTCGTGCTCCTCGGTCGGACGGCGTCTCACCATGGTGACGAACGGGACCGACGGAACCGGACGGCGTCCCCGAAGATTTTCGCGGAGAGAGAAGGAGAGTCAGGCCGGCACGACGTGGCGCGCGTCCAGGCGGCCGGCCGGGCGGCGGGTCCGCAGGTCGAGGGTCAGCAGCGAGCCGAGCCCGGTCTGCTCCAGCAGGACCTCGTCGCAGAGCTGCTGGATGACCCACAGGCCGTACCCATGGGAGGCGGTCGGGTCGAGGCGGGCCGAAGCCAGGTGCTCGTGGGTGAGCCGGCCGGCGACGTCGAGGATCTCGACGACCACGCCGTCGGCGCTGCCGCGGGAGGTCACCATGCCCGTGCGGCCGCCGTGGTCGAGCACGTTGGTGACCGCCTCGTTGACCGCCACCACCAGGTCCTCCAGCCGGTCGCCGGGCAGCCCGCAGTGGCGGCCGTGGACGCGGATCAGGTCCCTGATGAGGGCAAGGTCAGTGCTGATGGGGCACTGCAGCTCGAACTGAAGGGTCATGATCGTCTCGCGTGGCGGGGTCGGATGGGGTGGCGGGCCTGTCTCCAGCTTTCCCATCGGCGGCCACTCAAACGTGTACCGCCGCCGTTCGCCAGTCGGCGGCATGAGGGGCGCAGGACCGGGTAGCGCCATAAGTGCAGAAACTTCCGGCACTCCCACGGTCCCGAGACGAACCCGGAGGCTGACGAATGCGGCATGGCGACGGCGACCAGAGCACGGGCATCGACCATCGCAAGGGGAGCGGGCAGATCACGGGAAGCGGCGGGCTGGGCAGGGCCGCGTTGTGGCCTGCCTCGGTGCTGACCGCGGCGGTGACCGCCGACCTGCTGCGGCGCCGGTTCGCGCCGGCCCGGCTGCGGCTGGCGGAGGCCGCGACCGGCCTGCTCGAACGTACGGGCGTGCGCCCCGCCAGGCCGCGCCTCACCGATCGGGAGCGGCTGGACCGCCAGTTGCTGACCTGGCGCCAGGCCCATCCGGAGACCCCGTGGCCCACCGGCCGCATGGGCCCGGCCGGGACCGGCGGCGGCTGACCCGGCGCCCCCGTGAAGACCTGCGGGCGCCCGGAACAGCCGGGCCCCGTAGGGTCCGGGGACGCCCGGGTCAGGCAGGGCCGGCGGCGCTCCGGCGGGCCGTCTCGGCGATCGCCCGGAGCGCGTCGAGATGCCCGGCCAGCGCGCGGCGGCCCTCCTGGGTCAGGGAGAGCCACGTGCGGGGGCGCTTGCCGACGTAACCCTTGCGCACGTGCACGTAGCCGGCCTCCTGGAGGGCGGAGACGATCCGGCTGACGCTGGCGTCGGAGATCTCGGCGTAGTCGCGGACCGCGGCGAACTCCGCCTCAAGCGCGCCCGACAGGAACGCCATGACGGTCAGCCTGGTGGGGTGCTGGATGACCTCGTCCAGCCGGGGGTCAGTGGTCATGTCCGTCCCGTGCCGTGACCGCCCACAGCGCGGCCCCGCCCAGCACGGCGGCGCACGCCGCGCCCGCGCCCTGCCCGAACGGGACGGCGGCGAGCCAGCCCAGGCCGTAGGCGGCGGCGGGGGCGAGCTGGTTCGCCAGCCGGCGAGGGAGTGGGCCGCCCGGCAGGGTGACGACCCCGCCGCGGCTGATCACCGCCGCGTGCACGGCCAGGAAGGCCACCAGGGCCACGATTCCCGCCGCCATCACCGGGACCTGCTGCGCCCAGGGCCCGGTCAGCAGCCCGAAACCGGCCGCGAACAGCAACCCGCGCGCCGGGGCGAACCAGCCGGGAGCGGCCGGCCGCGAACGGGCCGCGGCCCGCGCCGCCTCGACCGCCAGCAACGCCTGCCGGGCGGCGTGGGCATCGACGTGATCGCGCATCGGACCTCCTCGGTAGAAGTACTTTCACCGTAGCATCTACTTTTGCCTCACAAAAGTGACGCGGCCGGCTCTTGAAACTGTCGGACGCCGGTAGGTGCGATCTCCAGCTCCAGATGCCGAACGCCCTCCGGAGCCTGCGCGGCCGTGCCCACCGTCCAGACCCAGTGGGGCACCGGGCACGTCATCCAGCCGCTGACCGTCACCGACACCGGCACCTCGACGATCACGGCTGGACGGTCACCTTCACGCTGCCGCCCGGCCACACGATCACCGGCTCGTGGAACGGCGCCGTCACCGTCAGCGGGCGCACCGTGACCTTCAGGAACGCCGCGCACAACGGCACCCTCGCCCCCGGAGCCGCCACCACGAGTCCGGGCTTCCAGGCGGCCCGCCCGGCCGGCGACACCGCGCTCCCGTCCGGGTACGCCTGCGCCTGAACGGCCGCCGCGCCTACGCCTGGCCCGCGTGCAGGTGGGAGCGCTCGCCGTCGTGGTCGAAGATGGTGAGCAGCTCCACGGGCCCGTCGTGGGCGCCGACGGCGTGCGGGGTCATGGTCGAGAACTCGGCCGCGTCGCCCGCCGGCACCAGGACGGTCCGCTCGCCGAGCAGCAGGCGGGCCGTCCCGGACAGGACGGTGAACCATTCGCGCCCGGGATGCGCCTGCGGTTCGAGCGGCCGGTCGGGGGTGATGCGCAGCTTGGCCACCGTGACGCCGTGCAGCGAACGTTCCCGGGACAACAACCACACGGTCATCCCCGGGTGGTCGCAGGGGAGCGGCCGGATCACCACGTCGTCGTCCTCGGTGGACTCGACGAGCTGGTCGAGCGTCGTGCCGAGGGCCCGCGCGATGGGGACGAGCTGGTCGAGGGCGATCCGGCGGTGGCCGGTCTCGATGCGGCTCAGGTTGGACGGGCTCAGCCGGCACCGCGCGGCCAGGGCGTCGAGCGACCAGCCCCGGGCCAGCCGCAGGCCGCGGATGCGCCGGCGGACCACGGCGTCCAGGTCGACTTCTTGCGTCATAGGCAAGAGTGTATGCCGCACGCGCAGGAGCCCCTTACGGTGAGGGCATGGAAGCACATCCCCACCACGGACATCACCATGGCGACGTCTCAGCCGTGGCCGACCTGCTCGACCTGGACGCCGAAGTGCTCGGGCCGTTCCTGGACGAGCTGACCGCCTGGGTCGGCGAGCAGGCCGCCCGGCCCCCGCGGACGGTCGCCGACCTGGGCGCCGGCACCGGAACCGGCACGCTGGCCCTGGCCCGGCGGTTCGCCGCCGCCGAGATCGTCGCGGTCGACCGGTCGCCGGTCATGCTCGACCGGCTGCGCGCGGCGGCGCTCGGCCAGGGGCTGGGGGAGCGGGTGCGGGTGCTCCAGGCCGACCTGGACGCGGCCCTGCCGCCGCTCGGCACGCCCGACCTGGTGTGGGCGGCGGCGTCGCTGCACCACGTCGAGGACCCGGCGCGTGTGCTCCGCGAGGTGCACGCCGCGCTGCGCCCCGGCGGGCTGCTGGCGGTCGTCGAGATGGACGGCATGCCGCGCTTCCTCCCCGACGCGACCGGGGCGGCGCTGGAGGCGCGCTGCCGGGCGGCGCTGGCGGGCAGCGGCCCGGACCCGTACCCGGACTGGGGGCCGTTCCTGGCGGCGGCCGGGTTCGAGGTGGCCGCGCGGCGCGACTTCCCGATCGAGGTGCACCCGGCGCCGCCGGGCGCCGTCCGCTACGCGCGGGCCGTGCTGAGCGGCTACCGGTCGCGGCTCGCCGGGCGGCTGGCCGCCGACGACCTCGCCGCCCTCGACCGGCTGCTCTCCGGCGACTCGCCGGAGTCGCTCCGCCATCGCGAGCTCGTCGTGCGCGGCACCAGGACCGCCTGGGCGGCCCGCCGCCCCTGACCCGCGGAGCCCGGATGCTGCCCGCGGGACCGATACGTTGGGGTGCGTGACGACTGCACCCATTGGCACCCCCCAGGTCGTTCGTCCGGAGGCGTCCAGGCTCGCCTGGCTGGACGCCCTGCGCGGCATCGGCGCGCTCGCCGTCGTGGGCGAGCACCTGACCACCTGGGCCATGCCCTGGCTGCGCCCGACCTTCTTCAATCTGGGCGTGTACGGCGTCCTGGTGTTCTTCCTGGTCAGCGGCTACATCATCCCGTCGTCACTGGAACGGCACGGCGACGTGCGCGCCTTCTGGATCGGCCGTGCCTTCCGGCTCTACCCGCTCTACCTCGCCGTCATCGCCGTGGTCTTGGCCCTGTCCTGGTGGATCCCGGTACGCGCGGAGGTGCCCAGGGACGTCTCCTCGGCCGCGGCGCACGCCACGATGCTGCTGGACGTCGTCGGCGTCGCCGGGGTGATGAACACGATGTGGACGCTCTCCTACGAGATGGTCTTCTACCTGATGGTCACCGCCCTGTTCGTGACCGGCGTCCGGGACCGGCGCGGCCTGGTCGCCGTCGCGTTCGGGGTGACCGCGGTCGTGGCGGGCCTCGCGCTGAGCGCGGCGCCGCTGACCGGCGGCTGGCTGGCGTGGGTATCGTTCGCGGTGTTCGCCGCCGGGCTGGCCTGCGTCGTCTCCGGGCGGCTGCGCAACGTGGCGGCGTGCGCGCTCGGCGTCATGGCCCTGGCCCTGCTGCTGCTGAGCAGCCGCGTCCCGTGGTTCGGGGCGGCGATCCTCGCGGTCATGTTCACCGGCACGGCGATCCGCCGGTGGGAGAGCGGCCAGGGCTCCCTGTGGCCGGTGGCCCTGGCCGCCTCGCTGGTGACGGTCGCCCCCGTCCGGGCGCTCAGCGCCGGGTGGTGGTGGGTGCAGCCGGACGTGTGGGGGACGACCGTCGCGCTGGCCGGGCTCACGTTCGCGGCCGGTCTGGCCTGGCGGGCCCGCCGGGTGCCCGCCGTGCTCACCTGGCTCGGGCTGATGAGCTACTCCCTCTACCTGGTGCACCTGCCGGTGCTCCTCGTGGTGATGGAGGTGGCGGGGGAGATGCGCTGGTCGCCGCTGCCCCTGCAGATCGGCGTCAGCGTGCTCTTCCTCGCCCTCGTGCTGCCGGGCAGCCGGCTGACCTACCGTTTCCTCGAACGCCCGATGCAGCGGCTCGGCCGCCGCCTGACCGCCTCCTAGAAGACTTCTGAAGATGTTGCTGGTCGGGCTTCCGATCTTGTAGGTCGAGGGTCAGGCTGGGCAGCATGATGGGGCATCGTCCCGAACAGCC